>JAJZAV010000031.1 GCA_021799255.1 Bacillota bacterium | reverse complement strand
AAACCGTGAAAGAAGGACCGCTTTCGCGGGTTTCCTGACGTCTTTTTCTACGAAATTTGCAAAGTTAGGGTCACGAATCCCACGATGCTACATAGCATGTTAAGGGGCCATCACGAGATTTGTATGAATCTCGTACACCGTGGAAATAAAGTATAGTACAGACCCGAGGGAGGAATACCCGTGCAGACTGTAGAACGATGGGCAACCCGCTCCGATGCGTGGACTGCGGAAGACGACGAGAGACTAGCAGAACTCGTACTCCAGCATATTAGGTCAGGGAGCACGCAATTGCGAGCCTTTGAAGAGGCGGCAAACCTGCTCGGTCGTACCAACGCGGCTTGCGGTTATCGGTGGAACGGAGTCGTCCGAAAACACTACCGGGAAGAGATAGACGCGGCGAAGCGCGACAGAAAAGCGTCGCATCGATCCGTGCAAAAGCCCGCAGAAGAAGTCGAAGAACCGTCCGTAACCACGATGACCTCGTCCGACTCCATGCGGGAAGTCATCAACTTCCTGGAGAAGTACGATGAACAGTATCAGAGTCTTCGGCAACAACTCGAGCAGTCGGAGTCAGAGAAACACTATCTCAGGAGTCGAGTTCATGAGTTGGAAGAGCAACTTGGTAGCGTGCCAGCAGCTCAGAACGGATCGTTAACACCCGAACAGCTCGCCGAAGATTCTCGGACCTTGTTCGCCATCATGGAACGGGCGCGAAAACTGCTTGAGCCCGATGGCTCTCACTCGTGATACGGCGTTATTTTGTATCTCTTTTCACCGCGTGACAACGGGCACGGTTCTAAACCCAAGAGACCCTTTTCTGCTTTCGCACCTAGTTCATGCCGTTTCGGAAATCGTTCACAAGGCAGAGCGGGGTCTCTCGTCGGGCATGAGAGTCCTTTCCTACGAAGGACACAAAAGTCCGTGAGTCGCGAGGGGAACGAGGCGAGGAGCCCTTACCATGACCGACTCACGGAGTGGTCTCCGGCGGATCTTCAACAGGCAGAAAGTCTCGAAACATGTGGGCGCGAAGCAAAGACTTAATGCCAATCACGATGATTGGCCCGAGAAATAAGCCGATGAAGCCAAGGACCTTCATCCCTACGTACAACCCGAACAGAGTGGACAAGATCCCGAGCCCGACGTTGTCAGCGAGAATCTTCGGTTCCACCATGTGGCGAATGATGGAGATGATGACCTGCAAGAGCAGCACCTTGATGGCCAGCGGAAAGTCTCCAAGGGCAAAGGCGCCGATGGCCCAGGGAACCGTAAGCAAGGCGGATCCGAGGATGGGGACCATGCCGGAAATACCAAACAAAACCCCCAACAAGACCGCGTAAGGTACGCCAATCACTAACATTCCTATGGTCCCGAGGACGGACGAGAGCAGCATCAGCAACAGTTGCACTCGAATGGTCCCCACGAACGCGCGTGCTACGTCTCGTACCACCATCTGAATCTTTGACGACCACCCCGGAGGAAGCACCTTGAGGAACTGATGATACATCTGCTCTCGCCGCACAAGTAATAAAAACGCCGTGATGATGGCGATGACCATCACGAAGAGCGATTCGGGCAGATGTGTCACGGAATGAATCATGGTTTTCAGGAGTCCCTGGAACAAGGACTGAACCGATGTGAGCATGCCGGACACCGTATTCTGCAGTTCCACGCCCACGCGCTTTGGAAGCGTACCGAAGAAGTCCTGACTGATGGCAATCTGTTGTTGCGCCCAGCCGTCAATGACCGTGAAGTACTGGCCCGCGTTCAAGCTGAGCAGGGAAGCTTCGCGAATGATGGACGCCACCGCGTAAACGAATATGAGAAGCAAGCACACGAGAACGGTGCCCATCACGGAGATGACCGCGAGAACCCGACCCACCCCGTGCCGTTCCAAGCTTCGAACGATGGGCAGCAAGAGGACGGCGATGAACCAGCCAATCACGAAGGGCATGATGTACCGGAATACCAAGGCGAATATGAACACCAAAAGGGCGACGGTAAAGAACAACAGCCCGACTTCACCCACACGCCAAAAGTACCGACGAAGCTTAGCTTGTTGCGGAGTAAACTTCAGCAACGCCTCGCACCACCTTGGCCTCTAGCTTCCCATCGAGAAATCGCATTGAAGAGCCCCATTCCTTGAATGCCGATCTCGGCGTTGCCTCAAGGCCTATCCGCGGGTTGCATCACGCGTTTTTTGATGACGAATCCCGAACCAATCACGCATATTGCCACGAGCAGCATCAAGCCGCCATCCGCCCATCGATTTACGGCCATCAAGAGAGCTCCCGCGGCAAAACACGCCATGGATAACAATGAAATGAAGAAAAACCCAACCTTAACCCTAGGGGACACGTGTTTCACTCCTATCGTGAACTTTACGAAAGCCATCTAACGTCTGACAAACCCACTCTATAGTCCGATGATACCACATCGAACATGGACGCCAAGCGAAAAGCGTTATAGGTATCATGCATTGCCCGCAGATCAAACACCCGCCACGACTTATCGCCAGTGGCGGGCAGGAAACGCTGTGCAAGGGTCTCAACATCCCACGGAAACTCCGTCAGGCACTCGCGAAAGAGGGAAGGCTCTCCTCGACCTTTGGCCATGCCTCCTCCGCTGACGATGCGACAATGACCCGGTTCGCCCCGATTCTCCGATACATGGCAGTGCGATCTTTATTCGCCGTCACCACGACGATATGCCTGATTCCGCTGTCGCAAAGCGACTGCACTATCAAGGCGGATCTAACGAACTCAAACGCGTCCTCATGTACGACAGCGACGTCAAATCGCGCCTTCGCGACCGCTTGTGCAACGTCGTGCTTCGTCCCCGGCGCGTGCAGCACGATATCCCCATACAAACGCTGCAACCGCTGATGGAACTCGTCAAAACAATCCAATACTCGAACTATGATATTCAGGCGCTCTGCACCGTCAACGTATGGTAATCCCTCGTGTCCGAATGCTGCCACCAGGAGTCTCGCCATAGTTCCAATCCCCTCTCAGAAGTCCAAGCGTGATAGCGCTTTCATATTCATTATACTACCGCGGTTGAGGAAAGAAAAGCGTCCATCCTGTGTCAAAAATGCAATCCGCGAGGACTCGGAACCCTCTCACGAACCGCCGCGCCGGCGACTCTGATCCGCGAGGATGGTCGCAATCTTCTCCCCGTAACGGTAGACCTGTTCACGGGCTTCCTTATCTTCACCGTTGGTGACGGCGTAAAGAAGCTCTCTGCAAAATTGGCGACCCGCCGTATCTCCCGTCTGGCTCTGGGCCTCATGAAACGATCTCAAGCTGCTGCGCAAAGCCTCCTGGAGCACGCGCAGGGCGTTCTCCATGAGCGGATTCCCAATGCTTTGGGCGAGCATCGTGTAAAGCGCCAACTCCGCTGTGACCGCTTCTTCACTCGATTCTGTGGAACATTCGAGGTTGAAAAGCGTCCGATTAAGCGCCGCTGTGTCAAGGAGGTAGTTGCGCCTGGCAGCCAGCGAGGCAATGCCCGCCAACAGAGCCGTGAGCAGTTCCGTCAGCTGGCGAATTTGCCCCTGTCCAAGCAGAATGGCCGCGTCCAGCGGCTCCATCCACGTCTCCACGGCGGCAACGCGCACGTAGGCCCCGTCGCCGTGGCGCATTTCGATGAGCCCTTGGCCCCGAAGCGCCCCAAGTGCCTCCCTTACCGTCGCACGGCTGCACTCAAACTCCGCGGCGAGATGGCTCAACGACGGCAATTTGTCCCCCGGTTGAAACTGCCCATCCTCAATCCGCCTACGAATGGCTTCCGTTATCTGTGCGTACAGAGTGCGCTGTTCCGAATGCCCCCGTGCCATTCACTCCACCTCACGCGCGAGTGTCCACAGCGCCCATCCTCGGGTCAACCGCCCTCGTCCACCCAACCCTTGATGCGCAGGGAAGGCGTGGCAACCTTCCCTCCGTTCCTGTGTTTACTGGCCTGTGTTTACTGGCGAACGACCAAGTTCACCAGCCTGCCTGGGACGTACAGTTCCTTAATGATGTCCTTGCCTTCAATCCACGAAGCGATGTCCTCGTTCGCTTTTGCGGAGCGAATGGCCGATTCGTCGTTCGCGTCGCTGGCTATCTCAATGCGGGCGCGTACCCTGCCGTTGATCTGCACCGCTATTTCCACCGTATCGTCCTTCAGCCACTCTTCATCATACGTTGGCCACGTCGCCTCAAACACCGACGTCCGGTGACCCAGTCGCTCCCAGATCTCCTCACCCAAGTGTGGCGCAAATGGGGACAAGGTGATGGCCAGCGTCTCCAGAGTCGCTTTATCAATCCCGTTCGCCGATTCGGCGCCAAGGGCGTTTGTGTACTCCATGAAGGCGCTGATGGCCGTATTCAGACGGAAGGTCTCCATCCGCTCGTGCAGGCTCGCCAGGAACCGATGACGCAGGCGCTCCAAGGAATCCCGGTTGGGTGCCGGCGAATCCACGTTTTGCATCACCAGTCGGTAGGCTCTGGACAGGAACCGGCTGACGCCCTCTAGGCCGTTGCTGTTCCACTCCGCGTCATCCTCCGGCGGCCCAACGAATAATTCGTACATTCGAAGCGCATCTACGCCAAAGTCGCGAACCATGTCGTCCGGGTTGACGACGTTCCCCTTGGACTTGCTCATTTTCGATCCGTTCAGCGTCACCATGCCCTGGTTGAACAGGTGCTGGAACGGCTCGTCGAAGCGGGTCCAGCCGAGATCGTGAATCACCTTCGTGAAAAAGCGGGCGTAGAGAAGGTGCAGCACGGCGTGCTCGACTCCGCCAATGTACATGTCGACCGGCAGCCAGCGGTCCGCCGCCTCTGGGCTGAACGGCTGCTTGTTATTGTGCGGATCCACATAGCGCAGGAAGTACCAGCTGGAACCGGCCCACTGAGGCATCGTGTCCGTCTCGCGCCTGGCCGGGCCGCCGCACTTGGGGCACGTCGTGTTCACGAAGGACTCGATGGCGGCGAGCGGGGATTCACCCGTTCCCGTTGGCTGGTAGCTCTCCACGTCCGGCAGCCTCACGGGCAACTGGTCTTCGGGAACCGCCTGCGGACCGCAGTCGTCACAATAGATGATGGGAATCGGTTCGCCCCAATAGCGCTGCCGAGCAAACACCCAGTCACGCATGCGGTACGTGACGGTGGCTTCGGCGACGCCCTGTGCGGCCATCGCAGCGACAACCTCGCGTTTTCCTTCCTCGACGGTAAGGCCGTCGAATCCGGGGCTGTTGACCAGCCTTCCGGGCCCCACGTGTAAAGGCGGACGTCCATCCTCGTTGGTGATGGGTTCGTCTTGGCCTTCGGGGCGGATGACTTCCACGATGGGTAGGTCGAAGGCCACCGCGAATTCGTAGTCGCGCTCGTCGTGGGCAGGCACGGCCATGATGGCGCCGGTTCCGTAATCCATCAGCACATAGTCCGCAATCCAGATGGGAATGCGCTTTTTGTTCGCCGGATTGATGGCGTAGGCGCCAGTGAACGCACCGGTCTTCGTTTTGTCCACTATCTGTCGAGAAATCGCCGACTTCTTCAGCGTCTGCGCGATGTAGTCTTCGACGGCCAACTTGCATGCGTCGGTGGTGATGCGCGCCACCAGCGGATGTTCCGGAGCGAGCACCATGTACGTTGCTCCAAACAGCGTATCAGGCCGAGTGCTGAACACCTCGATGCGTTCGCCCTCCACATTTTCAATCTCGAACCAAATCTTCGCTCCCTCGCTGCGGCCAATCCAAGCGGACTGCATTCGTTTGACCTTTTCGGGCCAATCCAACGTGTCGAGATCCTGAAGGAGCCTGTCCGCATACGCGGTGATTTTCAGCATCCATTGGTTCATTTCCTTTTTGGTAACCTCGGTGCCGCAACGGTCGCAACAACCATCGACTACCTCTTCGTTCGCCAGCCCCGTCTTACAGCTAGGGCACCAGTTGATGGGCATCTTCTTCCTGTACGCAAGGCCCCGCTCAAACATCTTCGTAAAGAAGTACTGGGTCCATTTGTAGTACTCGGGCTCGCTGGTGTTGATCTCGCGTTCCCAATCGTACATGGCGGAAATATCGGCCAGTTGTCGTTTGAAGTTTGCAATGTTTTGAGCCGTAGATTTGGCGGGATGGACCCCTTGTTGGAGCGCATAATTTTCCGCTGGCAACCCGAACGCGTCCCATCCCATCGGATGCAGAACCTCGTATCCCTGAAGCTTTTTATAGCGGCTCCACACATCGGATATCGTGTAACCGCGCCAATGCCCGACGTGCAACCCGTTTCCCGAAGGGTACGGGAACATATCGAGGCAGTAGTACTTTGGTTTCCCGCTGTTCTCGTTCACCCTGTGGGCGGACGATGCGTCCCACCGTCTTTGCCACTTCTCTTCCAACTGTCGAAATTGATACTCCATCCGCCAGAGACACCTCACCTATTCCGTGAATTCCGAAGAGCCCGCACGTTGCCTCGGGGCCATAAAAAAACTCCCGTCCGCACTTGGACGAGAGTTGGTCCCGTCAAGCCCGGGTCAACGTCGATTGGACTGCAAAACACCAAGCAAGCGAAGGACGAACAAGAGCAGGTTGATGAAGTCGAGATACAGGGAAAGAACGACCCATGGAACCTGCTCTACCGCGACGCCATGGCGGGCGATACGGTTGATGTCAAAAAGCACGTAGCCGATGAACACGGCGATGCCAAGCACCGAATAGCCCAGTTGGAACGTTGACGAATAGCCGACGAAGAACGACACCAGGCCCATCAGCAACAATGCCACCAGCGCAATCATCAAGAACCCGCCGAGGAAGCGGAAGTCGTTCTCGGTTCGCGACGCAACGAGCGCGGCGACGAGAAATGCGCCAGCGCTGACGCCGACCGCTTCCAGGACCGTAGTTGCACCAAGCATGGTTGTATACGCAGCAATCACCGGAAAGAGCGTCATTCCGGAGATGAACGTGAACACTAGCACGAACGTCATGCCGATTCGACGCGCCCTCTGAATGAACATCGCCGCGATAATCATGACCATTTCTACCAGTACGAGTGGCATAAACAGCCCTGGTGGCACGTATTGACCCACATACAGCCCGACGGCAGCCGTGGCAAGGCTCGCAAACAACCCAAGATATATCCGACTTAGAACGTTACCTCGAGATAAGGTATAAGTCTGCATCGAATCGCACTCCTCTCAATCTTTCTCGGAACCTCCCCTAAATGGGGAGCCCAGTGAGTGAAGACAGGAGCTTCTCGTAAACCCGGGGCCAAGCCAACTTCCCCAGTTCATCACGAGGCACCCATCGGTACGGTCCGGTATCTCCCATTATACAAGATGCAAGCGCAATTCGACATGCCTTGTTCATGCTGATGGGTCGATATACGCGGACTCGCCATTCAATGTGACTGAAAATGTGCCGTTCTTCCCCAATCATGACCTCTCCCAGTTGGGGCGTCGCGTCAGCGTCCCACAATTCATTCTGAGCACCAATAGGGTCAGAGTGGGACGCGCCATACGAGGCGGCCTGTTCCGCCACGGCCTCAAAGGTCCCGGACCCATACGTCAGTTCCTTCATCAGTATGTCCAAAATCCGGCCAATTTCGGCAGAAGAATCTTCGTATTCCCCGGTATCCCTCTCCGCGGCTGGCAACTGCCATAGTCCGGCGAGAAGCCCCTCGTTAGGGCGCTGTTTCACAAGCACTCCTTGTTCGGTTTCCAGCCACAACGCAAAGACGTCCACCAGTTTTCTCGGCTTCTTCTTTGGCTTGACAGGCAGAACGTCGGTCAGGGAATCCCGCTTTGCTACGCACCCTTCCCGAAGTGGACAGTCCGTGCACTTCGGGTTGCGCGGGACGCACACCAAAGCTCCAAGTTCCATCAACGCCTGAGTTAACAGCGCCGGCGACACATGCTGCAACCAAGCCGCCACGACGTCACGGACCTGTCGGCGTACGCTTGACTTGTCAATCGGCAGATGGATGCCAAGGTAACGCGTCATCACCCGAAGAACGTTACCATCAACGGCCGGTACCGGAGCATCGAACGCGATGCTCATGACGGCACCGCACGTGTACTCGCCTACGCCCGGAAGCTCGCAAAGCCGGGATTCGTCGTTCGGGATCCGCCCCTCGTGGCGATCCACCACTTCTTGGGCCAGCCGCTGCAAGTTGCGCGCACGCGAGTAATACCCGAGCCCCTGCCACATCTTCAATACGTCGGCCTCGTTCGCTTTCGCCAACGCAAAGACGCTGGGAAACCGTTCAAGAAAGGCCCGGTAGTAAGGGATGACTGTTTCCACCCGAGTCTGCTGTAACATGGTTTCGCTTACCAAGATCCGATAAGGATCTTTCGTTTTGCGCCACGGCAAAGCCCGTCGATACTGTTTGTACCACGCTACAAGCGTATTCGGTTCAGCGCAAGACATGCCTGTTGAACATTGCGATTGCATGTCACCCGTCCCCTTCTCAACGTTATACAATTCCAAATATAGTAAATCCTTGGTTCGGGATACGCTCCGTGTACATTTCGCACGAGTGGATACAATATGGGCGGGAGGTGCTGGCCATGTGGGAGTTCATGAACGGAATTACCGACGGAATGCGAAGTCGAGTGATGCCCCGCCGCAGAAGCGGCATAGGCACGATGACCGCCATGGTAATTGGCGCGAGTGTTGGCATCGCTGCGTGGGAGGCGGCAAGGCGCAACAACGTCACTGGCCGAATCGGTTCACGGGGCGATGCCGCAGATCTGGCTGAACGCGTCATGGAGAATATCCAAGGCTAACCCATCGGTTTTAGTCGTTCGTATCGACTCTCGTCAGCGTACAGAGGGAGGACATCCTCCCTCTGTACTCCCATGCGTCCTCATAGTACGTCTATCCCAAACGCTCCCGGCAAGTGCTTGAGGCTATCCTCGTGTCCGATTTGGTTGAACGAAGCCACTCCAAGTTGATGGAGAACGATGCGCAATTGAGGGCGGGACGTCGTCTTGTACTCGTACAGGCCATTCGTGGTGTACCTCACGCAAATATCCGTGCAAACCCCGATAACGTGGAGCTCGTCGATGCCTAGACGCGAAAGAGTTTCGGGCAAATCGGTCTGAAACATCGCATTATAGTGCTTTTTTGGGATGTAAATCCACTGAGAGGGCGCCTGTTTCAGAATGGCGGCCAACTCGGGGATGAGTTCTTGCCCCCAGGTCCCCTTGAGATTGTGCGGCGGGAAAAGTCCCGAGGAAATCTCGTAATCCTCCATGGAGTGCTCGTCCCGCGCATCGATGACCGGCAGCCCGTCGCTGACAAATTCCCGCACAAGCGACTCACAGAAAGGGATGATATCCTCGCCGGGTTGACCGCAATTGAGAGCCCCGTCCAACTTGATGAAATCATTCGAAAGATCAATCAAGAGCAATGCCTTACACATCGATTTCCCTCCACGTTACAGGGTCTTGCGGTGGACGCCATACTTCTGCTTCCACACGACGTACGACAGCCGGCTTCGCTTGTAGGAATCCACGAATCGCTGAACGTTTTCCATGACTCGTTTCGCTTCGGCGCTGCTCATGTGCCTGTCGAAGATGGCCGCCCCGAACTCCTCCAAATCGATAACATGGTAGTATGACTTTTCGTACAGCAACACGTCAACGTACATGTCCTCGACGTAGATGAAGTTCTGGTCTTCCCATACTTTCACAAGGTCAACATAGTGATCGAACCGTAAACGCGGATGTTTAATCTGCTTCCCTTCGTCGATGCACGTGCTGACCCCTATCCCCCACTGCGGATAGATCTCGCGCAAATGATGCGTGTATCCGGGTTCAAACGCAGTGCGAAGTATCGAGATGAGCCCGGGGCGGCGCGTCAATTTCTCAATGACAAATGGCTCATTGCTCCGGTCAATTCCTCGCTCTTCGCGTTTGTGAATCTGCTGCACGCGACCGGGACGCAATGCCATATGAAACATCTCCCCTCTGCGGGAATCCTGTTGTGCCTTACCCCTATCGGGTAAGGCATGCGGTCCGAGAATCAACCGCTCAACAATAGCTACTCTCAAGTAGCGTACCACTCCAGGCCCACAGAGGCAAAATTTGAGGAGGAGGAAGTCACGAGGATGCAATCTATTTCCAGCGTTTGGTTTTTGCGCGGAATTTCCGTGGTCCAGAAGCATGAAATCCAGTTTGCATTAACAGGGCAATCTCCCCCTGGTGCTTCTGCCTTCTGGTTTTGAACCCGGCCTTTGCACGTTGCACCCGAACGCGCAGTGCGATTGGCAGCAAGAGCACCGCTACGGCGGCCACCCCGAGTAACCACCACCCAATGGGCACGGCGGCGAGCGGAGTTGCGTAAACGATGGCATCGTTTCCGGCGCGTTCAATCATCACAAATTTCCCATCGAGAGCCAGCATTTTCTCTCCGGGCGGAAGCTCGGCCGTGGTACCGCTCGAGCTGTTTCTAAACTGAAGATACCCTTCTTCGTTCTTCCCTTCGTAATCCCAATGGTCAATCACCGGTTCTCCGATGGTCGCTTCGCTCCATAGCGGGTTTTGAGTCTGAAACGGGATGATGATCCGGTACAATTCGTAGCCAACGACCGCGGCGACGAATACCATCACCGCAAGGAGCAAGACTCGAATTCGCCCAATGCCAGCACCCCTGCCCCAACGTCCCATGGCCGTCCCCTCCCGCTATCCAGTCTATGAGACGTCCTGTCCCGTGAGACCACACCAGAGAGACGTCGGCGATTTGCCGTTGGTGTCTTCACTTTTCTCCCCGCCATCTCGCCGAGCGCGCAAACAGGGTGCCACTCTTCGTGACACCCTGCTCAGGTTTGAAAAGTCGCTGCAATCGGCCCAGTGAACGTGCCGGGCCAGTACAGGTCGACCATCGCCTATTCTTCTCGGCTCACCATTTCCACAAGACGCGCAACCGCGTCACTGGCGTCAGGTCCATCGGCGCGCACGGTAATCTCTTGTCCGTGGGCAATCGCCAAAGACATGATCCCCATGATACTCTTCGCGTTCACCGATTTCCCGTCTTTCTCTACATACGAATCCGACGCAAACCGATTAGCCTCCTGCACAAACAAAGCGGCAGGACGCGCGAGCAGACCGGAGCGAAGACGGACTACAGTTTTTTGTTCGACCACGGCGGCATGACCCTCCTCAAACATGGCCTGACTGCCACTACATTAACAAGTTCGGACTGCTACTCGGCGGCAATCGAGACTAAATTACCATGCGCAAAGTATACCATGCACGGATGACTTCACCAATGTGCATGTCGCACACTTTGTGGGACGAATAAAGGTGCTACCTTCATGAAAGCGCGTTCACAGTACCCGACAATTCACCCCAAAATCCAGCGCAAAAGACGAGACGCCTTGTAGTTTACCTCAGACCCGCTCTAAGATTATCTGCAATTTCCTCCAACTTGCGAAACCGGTGATTCAGGCCAGATTTGCTCACCTTGCCACCCAGCCTCTGGCACAGCTCCTGTAGGTTCACCTCCGGAAACTCGAGACGCAGTTCTGCCACCTCACGAAGATGGGGTGGCAGTTTATCCAATCCCATCCTGTCATGGATGAGGTGGATGACTTCCACCTGCCGTACGGCAGCCAAGATGGTCTTGTTGAGATTCGCCGTCTCGCAGTTCACGAGCCGATTCACCTGATTTCTCATCCCTTTGATGATACGCACGTCTTCAAACTTTAGCAACGCCTGATGGGCGCCAATGACGCTCAAAAACTCGACTATCTTTTCGCCTTCCTTGAGGTAGACCACGTATCCCTTTTTGCGCTGGATCAGCTTCGCGTGCAGCCCATACGTCTTATTCATAAGCTCTCGCACGTATTGTGCATGATTTGGCTCCATGAAGGACAGTTCGAGGTGATAAGAGGAGCTGCCGGGATCGTTCACGGACCCCGCGGCCAGAAACATGCCGCGCAGATACGCTCGCTTACAGCACTTCTTTTTGGCGAGGACCACGGGGCTAGGGGCGGGGACCTGTAGGGCCAGCGGCCCGAGCGTCGAAGGGAGAGTCCACCCTAAGCCCTTAAACACGGCGTCCATTTGATTGGCGGAGACCCGGACGGCGTAGACGTTGTTTTTCTTCAGGCGCATCTTCTTGCGAACGGAAACCTCAGGACGAACGTTCATCAAATCCTTAAGTTCCGTATAGATCCTTCGAGCGGTGGCAACGTTCTCCGTCTCCACCTGAAGGGCGGGTCGTTCGTCAATTTCAGTCAGGATGCCATTTTGGGAGACAATCGCCGACAGTTCCGTTCTTCGGCAACACTCGTCTTCTTGAATCAACGTGACTTCCTTTTTGGTTTGTGCGGCAAAGGACACGATTCATCCCCCCTTTACGACGAAATGCTGCTAGAACGAGGGTGCGGGCCAGCGAGGCTATCGGGTCGCGCGACTTCCCACCGCCATCTCGGGCTGCACGGGGGTGGGATGAGGGCCGTCGTAGCCGATGAGACTTACAATCTGCTCAGCAATTAAGCGGCTGTCATGCCTGGCATAAGTCGCGTAGTGCACAAAATCCCTTGCGATGACTCGAAGCCCGAGACGATGCAGAGCCTCAATATCGGCCATGACAGGATATGAGGATTGGGATTGGTACTTCTCCAGAGCCTCGATGGGCAAAGAAGACGCGTTGACAAGGATATAGTCGAAGATTCGATGGCCGACGTGTTTGTAAATCACCTCGACGTGCTTCGAGGCAGAAAAGGAATCCGTTTCTCCGGGTTGGGTCATGACGTTACACACGTAGACCTTTTTCGCCTGGCTGTTCACGATGGCCTCGACAATCCCGGGCACCAGCAGGTTGGGCAGCACGCTCGTGTAAAGGCTCCCCGGGCCGATGACGATGGCGTCCGCGTTTCTGATGGCTTCCAGCGCCTCAGGCAGGGCCGTAATCTTGTTCGGCACTAGCTCAACGCGATCGATCTGCTTGCCCGCATTGGGAATATTGGATTCCCCGTCGACGATGCTTCCGTCCTCAAGATAGGCGCGCAGGCGCACGTCCTCCCTCACCGCCGGCAACACGCGGCCCCGCACGGCCAAAACGCGGCTTGTCTCCCGAATGGCCGTTTCAAAATCGCCCATGATGTGCGTCATGGCCGCAAGGAACAGGTTACCGAAACTGTGGCCCGCGAGACCCTGTCCCGTAGGAAACCGAAACTGCAGGAGTCGCTCCAACAAGGGTTCCGTGTCGGCTAGGGCCACGAGACAATTTCGAATATCCCCGGGTGGCGGCATCGCCAAATCCGTGCGAAGGCGCCCAGAACTCCCTCCATCGTCGGCAACGGTGACCACGGCCGTCAAGTCCACCTGAAACTCCTTCAGCCCCCGCAGCACCACCGAGAGGCCAGTCCCACCACCCAACGCGGCAATTCGCGGACGCCTCTGAAGGTGTTTCACCTTTCGGCGCTCCTCCATCATCTGCCGCCACCATCCGAGGGCCAGCATGATGAAGGCCACCGCCAGCACCACCGTGCCAAGTATCCCCTGCCAACGATGGAGGCCAAGCGTGCCCGCCATAATCCCGCACCCGAAGACGCCCATCGTCCAAGCGAGCAACCACAAGCGTTTCACCAATCAACCCTCCCGAAGCCTATCCCGGTGGGTCAGGTACACCTCAGCGTGGTGATGTGCGTGTTCTGCGATGTGCCGTGCCACAGCCACCGATCTGTGCTTGCCACCCGTGCATCCGATACCTATGACGAGTTGACTCTTTCCCTCCTTGATGAACTCGGGGATCAAAAAGTCAACCAGGTCCTCCGTGCGCTGCAAGAATTCCTGCGTGGCTGGCCATTGCATGACATAATCGTACACGGGTTGATCCTCACCGTTGTACGGGCGCAGGGATTCAACGTAATGAGGATTTGGCAAAAACCTGACATCCAGGATCATGTCCGAGTCGATGGGTATCCCATATTTGAATCCGAACGAGATGATATGAACCGGCAGTCGCGATGTGATGCTGGAGAAGCGCGAAGCGAGCTCCTGCTTCAGCCTGGCAGGTTTCCACCCGGACGTGTCGAGAATCACGTCGGACGCGCTGCGCACCTCGGTCAACGCCCGCCTCTCCGCCTGAATTCCGTCCAACAGGCGCGTGCCGTCGACGTACGGATGAGGGCGTCGCGTCTCCTTGTAGCGGCGCACAAGGACTTCGTCGTCCGCATCGAGGAAAACCAGCGTGACGTGCTCCTCAGGGTTCTGTCGCATCTCCTTCACGATATCAACCAGGGGCTGAAACAACTCTCCCCCGCGGAGATCGCTAGCGAAGGCAATCTTGCGCAAACTGCCGTTGGTCTGTGCAGCCATGTCTACAAACTTAGGGAGAAGGGCCGGAACCAAATTGTCAACGCAGAAATACCCAAGGTCCTCAAGGGCCTGCATGGCAACCGTCTTGCCAGCCCCAGACATCCCTGTGATGATCAGCACCTGCATTGGTTCGGACACCAGAATTCCCCCTCGACTACAGCATCTCTCAATCTAGGTCTCGGCTGATTCTCCCTACATCCTACGCACCCACCTGCTGCGCTATCAGTCGAGCCGATCCGATGACCCCAGCGTCATTCCCCAACGTCGCCAGTTCGATGCGTGAATCGTCCCGAATCACCGGGAATACATAGCGAGCGAACGCTTCTCGAACCGGAAGCAGAAGCGCGTCTTTCGCTCTGGACACGCCGCCCCCGAGGACGATGACTTCCGGATTGAGGGTGCAAGCGGCGAGGCCCAACCCGTATCCGAGCCACTCCGCCGCGTCGGTAATCACCTTTCGGGCCGCTAGGTTCCCGGCATCCGCGAGCGCGAACACGTCCTGCGCCCCCGAGATTACTCGATTGGCGGGAATCTCTCCCCTCGTCTGCGCGTTCTTCGCCTCTCGGATGATGGCCGTGGCCGAAGCTAAGGTTTCGAGGCAGCCATGGTTCCCGCAGTTACACAAGGGGCCGTCCCGGAGCACCATCAGGTGCCCAATTTCGCCAGCACCGCCGTGAGCCCCGCGATACAAGTGACCGTTCAGAACGATGCCCCCGCCAACCCCCGTGCCGACAACGACGCACAGAGCGCTCTCAGAACCGCTGCCCGCTCCGCGCCATGCTTCTCCGAGAGCGGCCACATTCGCGTCATTTTCGAGTGCGACCGGAAGTCCGAGCCTATCCTTGAGAAGTTTGACAACGGGGACGTTGGTCCATCCCAAATTCACGGCTTCGATGACCGTTCCCGTGTTCAAGTCGACGGGTCCTGGAATTCCGACGCCTACGCCGCGCACATCCTGTAAGGAGCACCCAGACTCTTTCACCCCCAACGAAAGGGCTTGGTAGGTGCGTTCACAAAAGTCATCTAAACCCGCGTTCGCGTTTGTGGGAAACTCATGTTTGTGAAGGATCTCTCCCGATTCCGTGACCAAAGCCGCCTTTACCGTCGTTCCGCCAATATCGAGTCCAAGAAATATGTTCACGTTTTGTCTCTCCAATCCCCGCTTTAGAGATACACTTCATCTATCGTAGCATAGCACGGGTGAGCGGTCCTCGACAAAACCCCGCAGTTTTCGTCAATTTCTCGATAGCATCGTGAAGTGATCCGAGAAAACGTGAAGTCATCCTTGAAAAAAAAGTGGCGCCCCTTATAGGGCGCCCAAGAGATATATGAAAGGGGGTCAAATGTGATGCATGGTTATCGTAAATCCTCGATGTTTCAGGGATATTACAACGGCTTTAAAAAACTGTGACATTGCGGTTTGGGCCCGGAATTCTGTGCACGTTGCCCAGCAAACAGAGCCGTCACTTAGCTCCTTGCACATCAGGCATAAACTGCGACAGCCGCGTCGCCGTCTTGCTTACGGCGGATGCCGACACCCCGAAAATCTCCGCAACATCCTTCTGGCGCATGGCACCCTGGCTTTCCTGCAAGACCAAGTAAATGAGTGCCGCCGTCCAGACATTCGGTTTGACGATGCGGATGTCGGACCTCAAAAACGCAAAGCGCAAAAATCCTAACCAGCATTTCTTGGCGTCCTTGATGAGCTTGATATGGCGCAATGCCCGCAGGTTTTGCTCCACCTGTGCCCACACGGCCTCGTAGGCGGGATCTACCTTGAGAATGACGTCCTTCGGTATCTCGCTGATACGCATGGATACGACTTCGCCGCTCGTAACGAATTCCACGCGCCCGCGCGCGCCCATCTTCTGAAGCGCGCACAGAACCGTGGCTTGCATCGGTTCATCGATATCATGGCGCTTCAAAAACAGGCGCAACGCCTTATCCGCATCCCCATCACCAATCAGCGCTAACGTGCGGATGACGGCCTTCCTGGTTTCGGCATTTCCGTGCCGGAGTCCCCAGTACAGAGAAGCTCGCAAAAGCGGATCGCTCTTCCAGAGCGAAACATCGCCCTCGTCCAGACGCTCCTTCATCTTGGCAAACTGCACGTGCAGGGGATAGTCGTACTGGTACCCAATGCGCAGGGTGGGCTTCTTGTCGGCGATGGCATCGTCGACCTGCTTCAAGTAGTACTTGGCCACCTCCGACATGTCGGGGACTTCGGATAGGATCCTCCACCAGCGCTTCGCGGACGCGTAGTTTCCGACATTAGCCGCAGATGCGGCCAACGAATGCAACAAGGCCGGCTCCGGCCCTTCCACGACGCGGACCAATTTTTCAAACACCGAATACGCCCCGCGGTGCTCCCCAATCAACCCGAGGGTGGTCCCAACTTTCATCGCTTGATCGTAATGAAGGGGAAAAACTTTCAGCAACTGGCGGACCAGTCGCTGCAATTCTTCCTTTGGGCCCATCTGAGCCTTAAAAACGGCGAGGTTGCACAAAGCGTGAATATTGTACGGCGAGGTGGCGAGCACCTTATGCGCGGTTTCAACCGCCTCGTCGTATTGTCCCGTGTAATAGTATGCTAAGGAAAGATTATTGTGGGCCGCCAAGTTTGAGGGGTCCTTCGCGATGACGGCTTCGAGCCACTCGACGGCGGCCTCGAAGTGCCCTTCTTCCAGCAGGTGTCTGCCGTCCTTCCGGGCTGCCGCCTGCTCCTCCTCTTTGCGCTTCTCTTCCCACGCCTTGAACGCTTCTCCACCGCCGAATTCATCCATCAGGACGTTCAGCATTTCTTCGGCGTCCTCGACATACTCTCCATCAGGTTCCGAATCAAGATAGGACAACACGTATTCCTCTGCGGTACCGTATTCTCCCATGTTCGCGTAGTTGTTGGCGAGGTAAAAGCGGCACTCGGACATCGACGGGTCAATCTCATTCAAAATCCGCAGCAACACTTCGTTGGACGCTTCGAAGTCTCCAAGCTCGGAAAGAACCCCAGCCAAGTTGCAGTGATTGATTGGATTCTGCGGTTCCACTTCCACCGTTTTGCGAAAAGCCTTGAGCGCCCGCTCCAAGTCATTGCGCTCCAGAAATCGCACTCCTCGCTCATAGAAGAAGGCTGCGTCCGTACGAAAGGCTAGGACCTTGCTCTCCCTGACCAGCATCACCGTATGACCTTGTGAATTGCGCTGTTGTCTGTCCAAGTTTTCACCTCCGTCGCTCGCGTTGACCCAGATGCGTGATTGAGAGCTTCCCGCTCAGAATGAGCACACGCACCGAGCCGATAAGTGGGATCACGCGCATCGCGGCATTATGTGAACTGTATCACCCTCGAGTATACCACACGACTTTCTACGGCTCCATCGCCCAGGCGCTGTCTGAACCGGATCAGACATTGGTCGAAACGCACCGCCGTGCTATAATCTTGTAATGATTTTTAAGGGGAGCGGTCGCATGTCGACAGAAAAGTCCGAATTAGCCAGCGTCGTCGCAAAGGCCACGGGGCTCGATTCCACGGAACTCGTCACCTGGATAGAGTACCCTCCGAACCCGAATCTCGGAGACTTGGCCTTTCCTTGCTTTCGCTTAGCGAAAATTCAAAAGAAAAGCCCTCAACAGATTGCCGAGCAACTCGCGAAGGAGATCAGCGGATCGAACCGATTCGCCGGCGCAGAGGCCGCCGGGGGTTACGTTAACGTTCGTCTTCTCAGAGACAAGGTCGCCACCACCACGATTCACTTGGCTCGCACGGCCACGGAGTCGTTGTTTAGCAGTCAGAAGATGAAAGGCCGCGTCGCCGCCGTCGACTATTCGTCTCCAAATATCGCAAAACCGTTCGGCGTGGGCCATCTTCGTTCCACCATCATCGGCCAGTCCATCGTGCGCCTGTTGAAAGCAAACGGGTGCGAGGTCGTCGGCATCAACCACCTGGGAGACTGGGGTACTCAGTTTGGCAAGAACATCGCCGCCTATTTGCGCTGGGGCGACGAAGAAGTGGTAAAACAAAACCCGGTCCGGGAACTGTTTCACCTCTACGTGCGTTTTCATGATGAGGCAAAGGACAACCCCGAGTTGGAAGACGAGGGACGACTATGGTTTAAGCGTTTGGAAGAAGGGGATCCGACCGCGCGCCGACTGTGGCAGTGGTTTATCGACGAGAGCATCGCGGTGTTTAAGAAGACGTACGACTTGCTCGACGTTTCGTTTGATCATTACCTTGGCGAAAGCTTCTACAATGACAAGATGGAGGCCGTCGTCGACGAGTTGCGCAGGGACAACCTCCTTGTGGAAAGCGAAGGTGCGGAGGTCGTCGACTTGTCCGAATGGAACATGCCTCCCTGTATCATCAAAAAGTCGGATGGGGCGTCGATTTATGCGACGCGCGATCTCGCTGCGGCGATGTACCGCAATCAGACCTTCGGAGCCGATACCTTGGTGTACGTGGTGGGGGCGGAACAGACCCTTCACTTCCAGCAGATCTTCAAAGTCCTGGAATTGATGGGAAAACCGTGGGCGAAGAACTGCAAGCACGTCTCCTTCGGGATGATGAAGTACAACGGCGAGCGGTTGTCGACGAGGCGCGGCAAAGTAGTCTATCTCGACGACGTCCTCTCCAGGGCGGTGGATGAGGCAGCGAAGATCATCGAGAGCAAGAATCCTTCCCTGTCCGATAAGGAGTCGGTTGCCAAGGCGGTCGGGGTGGGCGCGGTTATTTTCAACGATTTGAAGACCTATCGTCAACACGACGTCGATTTCCGGTACGAGGATGTTCTTAACTTCGACGGCGAGACTGGTCCTTACGTGCAATACACGCACGCCAGAGCGTGCAGCGTCCTGCGCAAGGCCGAAGGCATGCTGGGGCAGGACCCCGTTTCGTTTGCCGAAGTCACGGAGATTGAATGGCGCGTGGTTTCCCAACTCATGCAGGCAGCCGAGTACTTCGACCGCGCGGTTGCGGAGTACGATCCGTCGTTGATTGCCCGCTTCGCCCTGGATCTGTGCCAGGCATTCAACCGCTTCTACCACGACCACCCTATTCTAACGGCCGAGGATCCATCCGTTCGGCAGACGCGGCTAGCTCTGACGGACGCGACGCGGGCGGTGCTCAACTGGTGCTTAACGGTACTCGGGCTCACCGCGCTCGAGGCCATGTAGGCAGAGTCTGAAAACGACGGGGGTGCGACGATGATCTTGTCGCACCCCCGTTTCGAAGGCCGCGGGTTTTGTGGCCATGTCGATTGCGCTCTCCAGACCGTCAAGTTCGTCGTTAAGCCCGGTGCTTCACATGTACGGGGCCGGGTTGACGGCGGTCCCGTTGACCCGCACCTCGTAATGTAAATGCGGACCCGTAGCGAATCCCGTCTCACCGGAGTACCCGATGATTTCCCCTTTATGGACGGTTTCCCCGGCACTCACAGCGACCTTCGACATGTGCCCATACACCGTTTCTATCCCGTTCCCGTTGCTCATCAGGACCCAATTCCCATACCCGCCATTATTCCACCCCGCCTGCAGAACGACCCCATCGTTGGTCGCATAAATGGGCGTCCCAATCGGGCACCCAATGTCCACACCGGGATGGTAGTTCGGTGCACCAAACAGGATCCTCCAACCAAACCCGGACGTGATGTCCGTGTAAGGAGACGGCCAAATCCAGGTGCCGTACGCAATCCCATCGTTCGTGCCTTTGTCGACGACCTCTGTTACAGGACCGGTAACAACACGCCTCGACACGACGGTCGACTGCCTGAGACCGCCGTTGATAAACTCAAGGTGGACCCTTTCGTCGGCGATGCCAGCCTTTCCGGGACGAACCACCTTGTCTTTGCCCTGCGCCAAAGCGCTGTCGTTGATGTAATGGACCGGAGGGGCCAACTTCACGGTTTTCGAAACCGTCTCGGAAACCTTCAGCGATACAAGCGGAGCCGAACCAGTCCCTATTCCCGCATCGCTAGGACTCGAAGACACGATAAACGCCGCGGGCTGGGATGCCGTTGCGGCGCTTGGATTGTTTGTCACTGAGTTTATTTGAGAGAAGGAAGAGACGTTGGGAAAATTGAAGCGCCGAGGCGTCGGCTGCGTCAGTGAGGTAGCAACGATAGCCTCCAGTCCGATGGATCTTCCTGACGAAGCCGTCAGGTTGGGATGCAAGATATGCTCCACCACCGCTGCCTCACTCCACACGTTGGCGAGACCAACGGTTGTGGGAACGAACTTCACCGGATCCACGAATCGGATGTCAGCATTTTTACTCATGGTCTTTGGCAACAGGGCCGATTTCACGTCGTTCAAAACTTGCTTCGCTCCGTCGTAAGTGGCCGTGTACGCCAACGTTTTCCCGCCAACTTGTATGGCGGTTGCCTGCGTGGGCAAAGAAGCGACCCTATCCCAGTTATATCCACGGGGCATGACGGTGTGAACCGACATGAAACTGACGTTGACGTGATACCCAATCGCCACTCGCGAAATTGCATTCAGGACTGAACGCCGATTGGGAACCAAGCCAACATAAGATCCATTCGAGTAGACTCGGGTCCAGCTTTGCGCTCGGTGAGTCAACGACACGCCTGCGGTCCCGGCACCGATGAGCAACGCTGTGCTCGAGAGAGAGGCGAGCAGCAAACGAGACTTCGAAACTTGACGCCAAGGATCCGGATAAAACCAAACTGAAGAGGTGTCTACGCTGCCAATGGACTTAACGGAAGTTCGGCCTTCTGTCCGCCTGACGGTCAGCCAGCGCGGGACATGGGTCAGCTTCACCGATGAGTATCCCCCTCAACCCTTCGTATCTTTTTGAGAATTCGCGGGTAAGCAGTCTATCAATGGGTCTGAGAACCTTCTGGTTGTCAACGCCCGTCTTTTGCTCCCATCTATATTCGACATCGACAGCAAATATCCTTGTCGCGGCCTGTCTACCGCTGTCGAAACACGTCGCTTGCCAGGGAATTCTCCGTGTGACTTGTCCGTGTCATTTATACGTGCCCAGCGACGATCCGAAGCGGCTGTGTGCACGCTCTTCGAGTGCAATCTGTCAGTCCATTTCGTCGTCGCCCGTCACCGCCCGTTGCAACTGTTCCGTAAACTCCTTGGCCGCGTGAAATCCCATGTGCTTAAGCCGCTGGTTCATCGCGGCCACCTCAATGATGACGGCTAAGTTTCGGCCAGGCCGGACGGGTATCGTCACGAAGGGCAACTCGGTGTCGAGGATGCGAATTCGTTCATCGTCAAGCCCCAACCTATCATAGGCGACGTCGTCACGCCACGTTTCCAGGCGGATCACCATGGCGAGCTTCTTGTGCGTCCTCACCGCGCCTGCACCAAATAAGGTCATGGCGTTCAACACGCCGAGTCCGCGGATCTCGAGCAGGTACTGGAGCAACGGTGGGGTGCTCCCAACGAGAGTATGATCCGACACCTGCCGAATGACGACCGCGTCGTCTGCGACGAGCCGATGTCCTCGCTTCACCAGCTCAAGAGCCGTCTCACTTTTGCCAATTCCGCTCGATCCGGTAATCAGTATGCCTATCCCATAAACGTCCACAAGAACCCCGTGTACGAGGGTTTCGGGGGCGAGCCGTTAGATCGGAA
>JAJZAV010000306.1 GCA_021799255.1 Bacillota bacterium | reverse complement strand
GTTCCCACGCAGTCGTCTCACCGTTTTGGGGGATGCCAACCAAACGATATTCGCGCATTCATCCAGTACAACCGACTTATTCGCATTGCCGAAACTCCTCTCGGAATCGAATTCGCGGATTATGACGCTTCAAACCAGCTATCGATCAACGCGGCAGATAGTGGAGTTTGCGCGCGAGATTCTGACGTCTGGGCAGACCATTCGGGCTTTTGAACGCAATGGAAATCTGCCGACCATCCATGTGGTGGATGAACCAGTGCATCTGAACCGAGATATACTTGAGGTCGTGCAAGCTTGGATGGAGTCTCATCATCGGCGAATTGCCATTATCACCAAGACCTTCAATGAGGCGCAAGAGGTTTATCAAGCGCAAAGCGGACGAATGCCCATGCAACTGGTCGACACCGAGACCGCTGTCATGAAAAGTCGTGTCGTGGTGTTGCCTGTTTACCTTGCCAAAGGGGTGGAGTTTGACGCCGTGGTTGTCTACAATCCATCGGCGTCGACGTATAATCAGCATCGCGACAGGTTTCTTCTGTACACGGCCTGCACCCGTGCCATGCACAGCCTGCACCTTAGCTGCATGGGACATCTGAGCCCTTTTGTCGCCAACATCAACAAGGCTCTTTACCGATCAAACGACTGAGAGCCATTCGGTTCAGGGTGTGATATGCTTGAATCGTCGCACGCGAACTCGGTCATCGGGATATGCTTCCTGTGAGATTACTTCGAAATAACACTAATGCAGAGAGATGGGATGTGTGCCATCGTTGCGCGAGACACGTGAGTCCTATAATGCAGATCTCTTTCAAACGGAAACGCGAAAGCTCATGATACCTGCCGCGGATGTGGCGTGTGTCAATGGACATAACTCTTTGGAACACGCGTTGCTCATTCTGACTCAGTCCGGTTACACCGCGATTCCCGTCCTTGACAGAGCGGGGGCGGTGAAGGGGATTATCAATTCTACCCTCATCATCAAAGCTATATTGGGTATATCTGGATATGAAATCGAAAGGTTGAGCGAGCAAAAGGTCGAACAAGTGATGTCTGTGGATGTGCCCAAGGTGAAGGAATCCCAACTTTTCTTGCGTCCCTTTGAGCTCTCCATCACCTGGCCGTTCCTGTGCGTTGAAGATGATGCGGGCAAGTTCGTCGGAATCTTAACGAGACGAACGATTTTGGCACAGCTGTACCAGTATTTTCGTCGCCACCGCGACGAGTAAAGTCGTCGCTGGGCCTTGGCGGATTTCAACGGGCGAAGACCCAGGGCGGACAGGTGTCCAACGACTCCCACTCAAGCGGCGCTGATGCTTCACACAAAGCATGAAAGCGCCTATCACGGCAATAAGCGGATCTTTTTGAAAGAGTACGGTATCATGATTCTTACAAGCATAGGATTGCGTCCGTTTTTGACCGCACGGCACCATCGCCCTTGCGCGGGGAACGCAACCGAAATTCCACATTAGCAGGAGGGTGAAAGTGCATGCCAGACGAGAAACACCTTCGGCCAGAAACGTTGGCTGTCCATGCGGGCCAGGAAATTGACCCGACTACCCTGTCTCGAGCCGTCCCGATTTATCAGACGACGTCGTATGGGTTTCGTGATTCCGATCACGCTGCTGACCTGTTTGCCTTAAAGGAATTCGGAAATATATACACACGCATTATGAACCCCACGACCGACGTATTCGAAAAGCGTATTGCCGCTTTGGAGAATGCCCCGGCGGCGCTCGCCACGGCGTCCGGACAAGCTGCCATCACCTTCTCCATCCTCAATATCGCCGGTGCGGGAGACGAGGTGGTCTCCTCTTCAACGCTGTACGGGGGGACGTACAACCTATTTGCTCACACGTTCGCTAAACTTGGAATCAAGGTAAAGTTTGTGGACGCCTCGGATCCTGAGAATTTCCGCCGCGCCATTACTGACAAGACCAAAGCCCTTTACGCGGAGACCATCGGGAACCCCAAGGGGGACGTCCTCGACATAGAAGCGGTTGCTCATATTGCTCACGAAAACAAGATTCCGCTGATTGTCGACAATACTTTCCCGAGTCCCTACTTGCTCCGTCCCATCGACTTTGGCGCCGACATCGTCGTGCACTCGGCCACCAAGTTCATTGGCGGACACGGCACGTCGATTGGAGGCGTTATCGTTGACGGCGGCAAGTTCGATTGGGCCGCATCCGGTAAATTCCCCGGCTTGACAGAGCCGGACCCGAGCTATCACGGCGTTGTGTTCACCGAGGCGGTTGGACCCATCGCGTACATCATCAAGGCTCGGGTGCAACTCCTGCGTGACATGGGTGCCGCTTTGTCTCCGTTCAATGCGTTCCTCTTGATTCAGGGTCTAGAAACCCTTCATCTGCGCATGCAGCGCCATAGCGAGAACGCGCAAAGGGTCGCCGAATTCCTCGAGGCGCATCCGGATGTTGCATGGGTCAGCTATCCCGGGTTGCCCAGTCATCCGTCGTACGACTTGGTGAAGAAGTATTTGCCGCGGGGGCAGGGCGCGATTATGACATTCGAAATCAAAGGCGGGGTTGATGCCGGCCGTAAGGTCATCGAGTCGGTGAAACTCTTCTCCCATTTGGCCAACGTCGGGGATTCGAAGTCGCTCATTATCCATCCGGCCAGCACGACCCACCAGCAACTGGGTGAGAGCGAGCAAATCGCGGCCGGCGTCACGCCGGGACTTATTCGTCTCTCCATCGGTACGGAAGCTATCGACGACATCCTCGAAGATCTGGATCAGGCGATTAAGGCGAGTCGCTGAGGCCAAAGTTCCAACTTTCATAGAGGATGGTGGCGCAGCCGGATTTAAGCCGTGACACAGGCTTAAAACCGGCTGCGCCATCGTGCGTGCGCAGTAAGGGTGGCGTCCACGTCAAGTGCTCGTTCCGTCGCGGTTCATCATGGAATTGGAGTGGAAAGCGGGATGATGGAGGGATGAAAATCCATAGGTTCTTAACCGACGCGCCTTCTTGACGTGCTGTATTGCACAGCCTGATTATGCAGCACGGGAGGCGTCGGTATGTTTCAAATGAATACCTGGAGCGACGCATGGCTGGTACTTATCATCATTTTCGGCGGCGGGCTCGTCGTTGGAAAGCTCTCCGAGAAACCGCGTATCCCGGACGTCGTCGCTTACCTGGTGTTTGGCATTCTCATAGGTCCTCAACTGCTCAACTGGGTCGGTGAGCCGAGTCAATCCCAAGTTAACCAGTTTGTGCTCAACCTTGGGGCAACCCTGATCTTGTTTGACGGTGGCCGTGGCGTCGAGTTATCCGTGTTGCGCAGGGTGTGGGTGACCGTCGTCCTGCTAGCGACCCTCGGCGTGGCAATGTCAGCCGCCATCGTCGGCGCGACAGCGCACTTCGTGCTTGGCGGCAAATGGATCATTGCTTTGATGATTGGCGCCGTCATCGCTTCCACGGATCCGGCGACGCTCATTCCCGTGTTCAAGCGGGTGTTTGTGATTCCTAGGCTACAGCAAACCGTGGAGTCCGAGTCGGCGTTCAACGATGCGATAGCGGCCGCGCTCGTATTCACCTTGATGTCGATTCTGTCTATGGGCACCCAAGGGCACATTCCCTTTGGATTGGCTGCTTGGGAGTTCTTGAAGTCTGCCGGGATTGGCCTAGTGGTTGGAATGATGGTTGGCATTGCGAGTTTGTGGCTATTGTCACCGAAGGCTTGGGGAGTGTTTCACGAATACGCATCGGTTGTCATGCTGTTGGCGGCCATTGCCTCTTATGAGGTAGCTACCGTGCTTGGGGCGAGTGGCTTCATGGCAACCTTCGTGGCCGGGGTCATCACGGGGAATGCTCGCACCTTCGGGTGGGCGCTCGAAAAGCAGACGGAAACGAACGTGCGTCACTTCGGGAACGTCTTCACGCTGATTCTGCGAATGGCCATTTTCGTGTTGCTCGGAACCCAAGTCAACTTTCACCTTGTATTCAAGTACTGGTGGGCCGGCTTGGTCATTGTCGGGGTGCTGATGCTTATTGCCAGGCCGCTCGTCGTGCTGGCATGCACCGCATTCGATAAGAGAGCGGCCTGGCAGCGCAACGAGATTTTGTTCATGTTTTGGGTGCGCGAGACCGGGGTCATTCCCGCCGCGCTCGCAGGCATGTTGGTTGCGCGGCATTTCCCGCACGCGGCGATGATCAGTGCCATCACTTTTGTCGCGATTCTGCTCACCATCGTG
>JAJZAV010000305.1 GCA_021799255.1 Bacillota bacterium | reverse complement strand
CGGGAGAACTCGCGGGAAGTGGCGACCGCACATGTGGTGGCGGCCGTGCGCGGGACAACGCTCGTCATCCCCATGGCGAGGGAAAAGATCAAAACAAAGGCTGCTCCACCGATACATCTTCGGTCGAGCAGCCCTCGGGCGATTGCAAAACTTCACATGCAGGCACCTTCGTTCAATCTACCGATTTTCCGAACGGTGCACAGCTTACCTCTGATCCAAAGGAACAAACTTGCAGTCGGTTTTCCCAACGTATTCGGCGCGGGGACGAATCAGGCGGTTGTTTTGATACTGCTCCAGCACGTGAGCCGTCCATCCAGCGATTCGGCTGCAGGCGAAGATGGGGGTAAACAGATGCGTTGGGATGCCCATCCCGTAGTAAGTCGACGCCGAATAGAAATCGACGTTGGGATTGAGACCTTTTTGTTCCTTCACGACTTTCTCAATCACCTGAGACATCTGGAACCACTTGGTCTCGCCGCTAAGGCGTCCCGCCTCCTCGCTCAACCGACGCAGATGCGTCGCGCGGGGATCTTCCGTCCGATACACGCGATGCCCGAATCCCATGATCTTCTTCTTCTGCGCCAGAGCGTCCGAAATCCAACCTTCGGCCTTATCCACACTGCCAATTTCGAGAAGCATGTTCATAACTTGTTCGTTTGCTCCCCCGTGCAACGGTCCCTTCAATGTTCCGATAGCCGAAACGATGGCCGAATAGATATCGGATAGTGTGGCGGCCGTCACGCGAGCAGAGAACGTCGAAGCATTCAACTCATGATCCGCATGTAAAATGAGTGCAGTATTGAACGCGTTTTCCTGGAACTGAGTCGGAGCTTTTCCTTGAAGAAGATAGAAGAAACTCGCGGCCATGCTTTGCGTTGGATCTGGGGCGATGGGAGCTTCGCCGTTTCGGATCCGCTCGTAAGACGTTACGATGGTCGGGATCTGCGCAACGAGGCGCGTCGCTTTTCGCACGTTCGCATCGGGAGCGTTGTTTCCTGCATCCGGATCATATAACCCGGCATACGAAACCGCGGTCCGTAAGACCTCCATGGAATTGGCGTCTTTCGGGACCGCGTGAAGAAACTCCAACACCTTCGGATGTAACGTCCTATCTCGGCCGATGGCGGCTCGAAGGTCTTGCAACTGGGCCTTCGTCGGTAGAGAGCCATGCCACAGCAGGTAGACGACTTCTTCGAAGCTGGCGCCTCCATTTACTAGGTCGTGAATGTCATACCCTCGAAATAGCAGTCGACCTTCTTTTCCGTCCAAAAAGCAAATTTCAGACGTATTCGCTACCACATCTTCCAATCCGGCAACAAACGAGGTGTCACTTGCCATTGCATTTCCTCCTTCTCCCGCTCCACTTCTGTATCATTATACTACACGCGGGTTCGGCCTCAAAAATCTGCCCATCAGTCCAAATGATGTCTGATAGCATATATGGCCGCCTGGGTTCTATCGGACACCGCCAGTTTCGCCAGAATGTTACTGACATGCGTTTTGACAGTCTTAACTCCGATAAGCAAGTCATCGGCGATTTCCTGATTATTTTTCCCCGCAGCGACGCCTCTCAACACGTCCTTTTCCCTGTCAGTCAGATCCCATCCTGCTACAGTCTGTCCATGTAAACCGGTCACAATCTGTTTCTGTGCCGCCGCGTCAAGCACCGGAGTCCCGTCCTTTGCTGCGCGGATGGCGTTCACGACCGTCTGTGCGGAACTCGTCTTCAAGAGATAGCTGAGGGCTCCTGCACGAAGCGCTTGAATCATTCGTTCGTCATCAAGCGAACTCGTGAGAATGACGACACGGGCCGGGATCCTTCTTTGAGCAATCTCCCGAGTGGCCTCGACGCCGGACATACCCGGCATGAGAAGGTCCATGAGGACGACGTCTGGTTGAGTCTCCTCTGCCATGGAAACGGCCGAAGCGCCGTCAGCGACCTCCCCCACAACGGTGATATCCGGTTCCGTATCCAGGTAGCTGCGTAAACCTAGGCGGACCAATTCGTGATCGTCAACAATGAGAACCCGTATCATTCTTCCTCAACCTCCATGTTCGCCACAATGGGCACCCAAACGGAGACCACGGTGCCCTTCTCGCGATTCAACACTTCGCAGCGTCCCCCAAGCGCTTCGGCTCGCTCCCGCATCGCCTGAAGGCCATACCCTGCGCTCGTTTCGTTCGTACGAGAGACCCCAACACCATCGTCCATCACGACCAAGTTGACTCCTTCGTTGTCATCCATCAGCCGCACGTTCAAGTTGGCCGCTCCCGAATGCTTGATCACGTTGGCTACAGCCTCCTGAACAATCCGGAACAGAGCATCTTCGATAGCGGGGCTCAGCATTCCAGAGTCCAGCTTCACGTCGAAGGTGACGTCGATGCCATGCCTCTCTCGCGTCGCCTCCAGAAACTCCCGCGCGGCATCGACGAGTGGACGGCCGTCCAATTCGACGGGTCGTAGGTTCAAGAGCAGAGCCCGCATCTCTCGCTGAGCGGCATTCGAAAGGTCGGCCAGCTGATGAAGAGTCCGTTCCAACGTGACGCGCTCTCCGTCCATCTGGCGCAACGCTGCGGAAGACAGCATCGTAAGCGCAAACAGCTGCTGGCTGACCGAATCGTGTAGATCGCGGGCGAGGCGTTGCCGCTCCTCGAGCACTGCGTAACGTTCCGATTCCGTGGCGAGCCGCTTGTTCTCATCGGCAAGGCGTTGCAGCATTCCCACTTGACGTTCAATTCGTTCGGCCATCTGGTTGAACTGAGCCGCAAGCCGGCCTATCTCGTCGTGGTATCCCTTGGTGTCCACGCGATGGTGCAACCGACCAGCGCCGATGATGACGGCGGCCTCTTCAATGACGAGAAGTCTGTCTCGAATTGGACGAACGGCCCAGATGGAAAAGAGATAACCGACGACGGTAAGAATGACGAGGGCTCCCATCAAGCTGAGAGTGCGATATCCCTGATTCACACTCGCCCAAACGTGCTCCATGGGGATATGCAGCAACCCAGGCAACGCGATGCCCGTGGCCACGGCCCCGAGCACGGCAAATATAATGGAGGTGGCAGCGATGAGAAAGCGAACGCCCATCGCCTACACTCTCACGATGTCAATCTGTCCGATGGACAAGTGTGCAAAAATAACAAGCCTCGTCGTAGCCGCGTTGAAATCGGGATCCTGATAAGTAACATCTCGCACTAGCCCTCCATGGCTGTCGCCAAATACATCCACTTGCCCCACGTGCATGGTGGCGTTCACCGTAATCGCCAGGTCCTTCGGCACGAGAACCCGAATCTCCCCCATCCAACCGGACACGTCGAGCGTATACTCCCCTTCTTCGAGATGGGCCGTCACCAGGTTGATGCGTGATTCGCCCATGCCTGTGAATACCTCAGCTCGCCGCGGCATCGTCCACGGCTGATTCCCTACGACGGTTTCTCCCATCAAATGAGACCACTTTCCCGCCCTGTTGAACATCGAACCATATGATTTCCCTTGCTTTCGCTCATCGTCAGGGAGTCCATCCCAAACCGAGATGGTCTTTCCCTTGTGTTTCACCTGCACCGATATCCCCCTCCGACGCGGCTGTACAATCATGCTCAGCCCCGCGAAGATGATGGCCATCGACCAGAACAGCGTCCCGCTGCCGATGGTCTGCAGGGGGGCGAAACCCATGTTGCGCACCAAGTAGACCAAGCCAAACACGATAAAGAAGGCCGACGTCCAGGAGACTCGATACTTCGACGATCCGCCAAGCGACAGAAACCCAATCGCTATCCAGATGATGGGCCAGACAAGGTGGCTCGCATGAAGCCAGAGGCTCTGCCCCACAGGCAGCTGCTTTATCAGAAACAACAGCCCGATGAGGACCAAGACGACTCCCGACCAAGCGGACTTTCGCATTCGCATCGCTGTTCACCCTTCAATCTATGCCGTTGCTAATATCCTACTGACGGTCGGGAAGCAAGACAAGGGTCGCAGGGACTACGGGCAACTCCGTCTCGCGACGGAGCAGCGAGACGTGGGGGGCTCGGGGGCTCGGGGGCTCGGGGGCTCGGGGCCGGAGCAGCGGATCGAAAGGGCCTTATTGTTCCCGCCCCGGAACAGCGGTCCCGCACGACCTTATTCCGGACCCCGCCCGGAATTAGAGGTCCCGCAGGCTCTTGTTCTCGACCCCTCCCGGGAACAGCGGTCCCGCACGCCCTTATTCCGGA
>JAJZAV010000304.1 GCA_021799255.1 Bacillota bacterium | reverse complement strand
CGATCTCAGGGGTCTCCCGATTTTGGTCAGACCCACAATCTCATACTGGCTCTGGTTACTCTCGCCGCCATCATTATCATCCATCGATTTGGAAGAGGGTTCATCAAGTCCATCTCGGTACTCATCGGCCTCATCATTGGCACGGTCGTCGGATCCATGATGAGGCTCGTGAGCTTCCACTCCGTCGCGGCCGCCTCGTGGCTCAACATTGTGCACCCCTTCTATTTCGGACGCCCCCACTTCAACATCGCAGCCATCCTGACTATGTTCGTCGTATGCGCCGTCAGCATGGTCGAATCGACGGGCGTTTACTACGCCCTCGGGCAGATCACCGAACGCGAGGTAACGAAGCAGGATGTCGTGAAGGGACTTCGAGCCGAAGGGCTTTCCATCGTGCTTGGGGGCATTTTCAACACGTTTCCGTACACGGCGTTCTCCCAGAACGTAGGTCTCGTCTCGATGACGGGTGTCAAAAACCGAAGCGTGGTCGTCGCCGCCGGAGGCATCTTGGTCGTTCTCGGCCTATTGCCGAAAGTGGCAGCGCTAGTCATGGTGATTCCCTCGGCCGTTTTAGGAGGAGCTATGATAGCCATGTTCGGAATGGTCGTAGCGTACGGCATGAACATGCTGTCTCGCGTTGACCTGAAGAACAATGACAACCTGCTCATCATCGCATGCAGCATTTCGGTGGGTCTCGGATCCGCCGTCGTTCCCCAGATGTTCGCCCACTTGCCGTCGACACTCAACATGCTACTACAAAACGGCATCGTGCCAGGGGCCGTAACCGCGGTCTTCCTGAACCTCTTCCTGAATCATTTTCGGCCTGTGGAACGCATGAGCACAGAATCAAACCGAAGCGAAGCGGTTTGAACTGCTGGAAAAGTTGGACACAAAATTGTAATAACTTTCGAAAGTATACTTGGGGAGACAGTTTCACGTTAGCTCGTGAAGGAATAGAGATTACATAAGCTCCCCGCTAGGATAGGGCGGGACAAACCGGTGACCTGAGTTCGTGACGACCAGACTCACGAAAGGAGCCCGAGACCCATGAAGAAGACAACCCCCCGCGCGACGTTCCTTGCCCTTTGCTCCACGGCCGTGATGACAACAGCCACCTATTCAGGACTCACCTCCAATTTTGGCGTCAATCCTGGGCTGGTTGTAGAGGCGGCCACAGGCTCTAGCCAACTGACCCCTGCGCAGGCGAACGCGGATCTTGCCAACGCAAAGGCCGCCGAAAAGGCAGCGTTGAAAACGAAAAACGCCAAATTGCGCGCGCTGGCGGCCGTGAAAGCAAGAGTCGTGAAAGATAGAACGGCTTTGAAGAGGGCTGAGGGGTACTTCAAATCGCATTCGAAGAGCCCGGCCGCCAAGAAGGGCGTGAGCAAAGCCAAGGCCCTTCTGGCGAAGGAGATCACACTCCTCAAGTCCGCCCGCGCGAACGAGGCGAAGGCAAACCGTGCGTACCGAGCTCTTGTGTCCGCCGTCAACACTGCCAAGGTTGCCGTGCAACAGGCCGTCGCCGCAGCAAAGTCCAAAGCTCAGACCGCCCAGTCGGCTCAGACATACAAAGATGGCACCTATACTGGCGTCGGTCAGACCAGCATCGGGGCCGTTCAGGTTCAGCTCACCCTAAAGGCCGACAAGATTGTCGACGTGAAGATCACCGGCTACACGACCCACTATCCGATTTCGTTCATAGATCCGGCTCTGCCAGACCAGCTCATTCAAGTCCAGAACCCTAAGCAGTTGAACGTCGTGAGCGGAGCGACGCTGAGTACGTACGACTTCTACTATGCGGTTGAGGATTGTTTACAACAGGCGAAGAAAGCTGAACAGTCCGCCTGATCCTCTTTTCGATCCGCTCGTCGTCGGGCGGATCCCCGTTCTTTCATGATGGCAACGCTACGAGAAACCGGGTTTGCCCGCACGCACCCGCCACACCCCTAAATTATCGTCCCGTGAACACGTATTCATTCTCAATTTGAATGCCTATTGCCAACTAGTCCGAATGAACTGACTTCCTTAATTTGAGTCCCATCCAACTAGACCGTAAATGTAAACAATTTATCCACTAATAAATAGCATGTCCGAGTCATGGGATTCAGCACCAATTAGAATACCCTTAGCTTGAAGCTAGTTTATGCGAAATCATCTCTCATCGGCGTTTAGACGCATAGACCGCTTCGAAATAAGACGGGGTTCCCGCACTTATTTGGTCTACATGAGGAGGTCGCACAAATGGATTACATCAACGCTGTCGGAGCGGAACTCAAGAAAAGTTGGTGGAATGCACTCGTCGTCGTCGTCTTCACCATCGCCAGATTGTTCTATGGGTGGGATTGGTTCAAGGCCGGATGGGATAAGATGACCACCGAGCATTGGCTCACCGACGGTAAGTTTAACAGTGGTGGATTGATCAAGGGCATGGTTGCAGCCATCCAGCACTCGCATGGCATGGATCCCCTTCACCTCGACAACTTGCTGGTTTGGTTTTCAAATCATATTTTCCTGAACATGGGCGGGTTAGTCGATTTTCTCGTCGTGTTCCTCGAGCTATTCATTGGCATCTTCGTGTTCTTCGGTTTCGGGTTCGTGTGGAGCATCGTCGTTGCCATCTTCCTGAACCTGCAATACGCTGCTGCGGGAGCCGCCAACAACTTCGGCTACCTCGTCACCGACATCGTTTGGGTCAAGTGGCCAACGTATGCCAGCCTCATTGGGGTTGACGGCTACATTCGCTACAGGAAAGGCAAGAAACTCCTGAACACGAAGGCAGCAGGCTCGATTTCGCCGACCGACAAAATAGCTGGGTGAGACATCAAGGCAATACAATCGTCTAAGTCTCCTGTACTGCAAAAGTACGCATCGGTTTCGAGCAACTATCCTGCTTGAGGCCGATGCGTTCATTTGTAATCCATCCTCTCGGCCTTTCTGCCGACCACATACGAGAGAATCGGAACCTTCCCCACGTAATGCGCCGCTACCATACCCGAGAAGTACACGAACAAAATGCACAGCGGCAGCAAGCTGTAATGAATCCACAAGGGGATTCCGACCCTACGGAAAAAGAGAATGGCCTCTGCCATGTAGCGCAAAGGAAACGGCTGGATCAGGAAGATTCCAAACGAAGCCGCTGCCGCTACTTCGACAAATCGGCTGAACGGGCGCCAATGCACCAGACTTCGCCTTTTTGCCCACTGCACTCCCGCATACCACATGTTTAAAGTGGCAAGAAGCGCATACGGGATCATAATGGGTTGCAAGACTAACTCCGACAGCGTTTCCGACTCGTGCACGACCAAACGATCGAAGAAGTAGTGCGCCCACAATACACAAAGTCCGACAATCAAGGATAGGCGCAGCGCCCTTTTGTGACGGTTGGCGAAACTCAGAACGCCCTCGTAGTGACACGCCATAATGCCACCGGCGATAAACCAAAACTGGTAGGTGAGAATGAACCTATCGCGGTAAGTGTCCAAGATGCCTAGCAAGTGAGGCAGACTTGATGGGTTCAGTTCCATGAGCACGAACTTATTGAACGCCATCAATCCGATTTGAACCAGGAAGCTCGCGACAAAAATATGCAGATGCCATCTTGCGAACCTTCGAAGTCCATATAGCAGTAACGGGAACACCAAGTATAACTGGATGGACACGACGATGTAATACATGAAGAACTGGTTTCCCGTGATCAGCGAGAGCCCGTACACGCGTAACATCCACCGAACGTTCCACTCGAACCCGTACGCGTATAATCCTTCGAAAAGGAGGTACAAAGCGTTGAATACCAAGTACGGCACGATGATGAGCAGAAATCTCTTTCGCAAAAAGGTCAACATGTGAAACGGCCTCTGGTAGTACGTGAACAGCAGTACGAGGCCCGTCATGAACATGAAGGCCTCGCGCGTGTAATGCAACGATGTAATAAGGGCCCCAAGCACCAAGAACCCGGGCGACATTCCCAGGTTCATCGTGTTGAAAAAGGATGTTGTATGAACAGAAAGAACGCTCATCATGATAAACGCCCGCATGAGGTCAATTTCGTACAGATGGTTGTGCCTCTTCCCCAACCGTTCAACCTCCTGGGCGAGTATGTTACCGTCTTCCGCTACTGGGCCTTTGCCACTTTGCTGGTCTTTACCTCAAGCTGCTCCAGCGTCGCCCCCTTGGTTTCCACCGAGAACGCAAGCTCCACCAGGAGTGCCACAAACGCCAGCGCAGCGACGATG
>JAJZAV010000303.1 GCA_021799255.1 Bacillota bacterium | reverse complement strand
ACGCCAATGACCCCCGATTCGTCGGGGGAGTTTGTGTTGTAGGGCAAAATCCATCCCACAATCCCGCACCCCGCCTAGGGGACTGGATAGGTAGAAGGAGGCCTTGAGGGATTGCTCCTCGCGTTGCCCTCTTGTGCCTCCAGCCCCCTCAGAACCCGGCGTGCAGTTTTCCCGCACCGGGCTCCCCGGCTTCTCTCTCAACTAGACATTGGGGTGCACAAGCTTCGCAGTCGGCAAACGAAACCAGGGTTTACGGTTCCAGGTTTCCCATGTTTGCTTACTTCGCTGGCTCTGCCTTCGCAAAGCTAGATGCCAATACCTAAACACCTCGCGTGTCACACCGTGCAACTTGCGACTGCAGTGGTAAAGCCCAAAATATTGATTGAATCCTCGCACCATAGCCGTGAGTTGTTTACGCTGCACTTCGTGGTGGCTGTGCTGATGCTGGCTTAACCAATCCTTTACACGGCCGAGAAACTTTTTGATACTCTTCGGGGATGGATGGCGAATCACGACCATTTTCCCTCTCTTCGACGTTCCAAGGTAGTGGCGAAATCCAAGAAAGTCAAAATGGTCTTTACAGCCTTTTCGCCATGCCTCTCGTCCGTAGGGAATAATTCTCGTCTTTTCCTCCGCCACTTCCAGCCCAAATTTCTCTAACCTCTTCCTCAGCGCTCTGTCAAAGCGAATTGCGTCTTGCTGGAATTCCGCTAGCATCAGGAAATCATCAGCAAAACGAATCAATTCGACCTTGCCGCGACAAGTCGGCAGAAAGGCTTTAGTAAACCACAAGTCCAACACATAGTGCAGGTAGATATTCGCAAGGGTTGGAGATATCGGACCTCCTTGCGGACTCCCTTCCGTTGACCTCCGCACTTGACCATCATTCTCTTGAATGCCCGCCTTAAGCCACTTCTTGATCAACCGGATCATCCATGGATCCCCGATTCTTAACTCAAGCATTCGGATTAGCCAGTCATGATTCAGATGGTCGAAGAACCCGCGTATATCCGCTTCGTATACCCATTGGTATGATTCTGTCAGCAACGCTGTTCTCACTCTGGCGATAGCTTGATGGGGATTCCGTCCTGGCCTAAATCCGTACGAACAGGGTAGAAAATCTGCTTCGTACACCGCGCCGATGATTTGAGCCGTTGCGCTCTGAAGCAGGCGGTCTTCGAGCGACGGAATTCCGAGCGGCCTGAGTTTGTTCGGTTGACCCGGCTTCGGGATGTACACCCTGCGCACATTCGGTGCATGATAGCGGTGTTCCTTGAGCCTGTTCGCCAAGTTTTCCAAGTTGGCTTCAAGGTGTTCGGCATAGGCCGTCGCCGTCACGCGGTCGACTCCTACCGCACCTTGTTTGTTCAGGGCTCCCCAGGTTTCACAGAGAAACTCGGCATTCAAATGATGGGACAGTGAAGTGAATCGCTCTTTCGGGTAGTCCTTTGCTCGTTGAGCGATGCGAGACAATCCTGTTGACACCACAAAGCCCTCCTCTGTGTGAGGCTGATGTTTCCTCGTCTCGCCGAAACCGTTTCCTCGCTTCCCCCTGTGCATGGCTTTCCCATGCTCCGAGTACTATCAAGGAATCCGACTCCTCTTGCCACTTCCGCCGTCCTTCGGTTGTCCTATCGGATGAGGCGTACGCATCTTGGTACGATGGCAAGAGGTCTCCCAAGTTCTGCACGTATGCATTTTCCCACCATGCCACGGTCTCCGACCCCGCCAGGGTCTCCGACACTCTCGCCATTCACGAGTGCCTACTATAGCCTTCCAGCTCTTTGAACACTGTCGGCCCCTGGACATAACCGTTACGAGGCTCAATCCCTTCACCGTGTGGTTGCGGCCTGGTGGTCGCCCTGTCTACGCTTCGCCCATAACATCACTGTTGTGAACGCAAGACTCGGTTCCCTGTGAGTGGCTAGTTCTTTCAGGGACAGGAATTCCACCTGTTAACATACGCCAGCTTTCTTGGCGCACTCAAAGATGAGTTGCAACCAAGAAGGGCTGGGAGGTAGAACTCGTAAATCTCAACCGCAACCATGTCTGGTTCTCCACGGAGAATGAGATTCTAGTTCAATATGGAGTTTCCGAGTCTCCGATTTCCGTGACGACCACGCAGCCGGATCATGAATATCTTCGAGGGCTTCCTTGATGCAGAAACCGTCACTTTCCCCTATAAGTGGGCTGTGGAAGCTACTTGGCTTCTCGCCAGAATCTCGGTCATCTCATTCACGCACGACGAGCACACCTGGTGGCCGTTGAAGTAGCGCATAGCATCGTGAAATTCTCCACAGAACAGACATCCTGCGTTATGTTTGCAAAAGATGATCTGGTTCTCGTCGACAAAGATCGCGATTGGATCGTTCACGTTAATTCCTAATGTTTTACGCAATTCCTTCGGAACGACAATACGCCCCAATTGGTCTACCTGTCTTGATACACCCGTTGCTTTCATATCTTCTTCTCCATCTCCTCTTCTGCCCCATTATTCTCCGGTCCTAGCTCGCTATCCTCTACTGCAAGGTATAGGAGGCGTTCGTGATGATTCGCGTCGATACCGGTATTCTCTGCGGCAAGGACAAGCCATGCGTCGAAGCCGAGCACTTGGGGGTCCCGTCTGTATCGACGACATTGCCGAGGCCGCAGAGACTAAAGAGTTAGACGAGGGCTCTAATGGATAAGATTCGTCAGACAGACCGCCTGATGTGTGCGTTGCGCGCACCTCTATAATAACTATTCGACCTGTTTGTCTTCGAACTTCTTAGGCACCACATCGCATAGAGGAACCCGAACGAACCGATGTCCTTTGCCGTCGAGAAACTCGACCGTAGCCTTTCCACTTTTGAAGTAACGGACGATGCACTCTCGCCCACGGTTCCGTTGATTTGTGGGTTCCACGGGCTGAATGACACAGGGTTCGTCGACGTGGAGTGTATATCGATGCCCAGGATCCTCTTTGTTTTTGCGCGCAATTACGTCCACAGATGTAACGGAAGTGTAATAATACTCTGAAGCGCCGATCCTCATAGATGTCAACCTCGTTTTGAAAGTCTGTGAAAATTACAATACGTTCCATGCATGCTGGAGTTCTCAACCGAAACGCTGGGACTGTGCCGTTCCCGCATTAGCACGGAAGCCAATGTTGTACCTCACCACTACTACTAACGCATTATAAGCTGTCGCTCATCGACTTAGAGCGAGTAGAACCCTTTGTTCTTGCTTTCCCTTTCTTTCGTGGGTTGTTTCAAAACTTTTGCAGCGTCCGCTAATTTCGTCCTTAATAATTCTTTGCATCTGGAACAGTATCGCCCCTGTTGAATGGGAGTTCCGCATCCTTGGCATTCTACGCTCATGTGGGGAAAGTCCGTCAGGCGCAGCATCCCCGCCTGAATCAGATCCGTGATGTCCTCCACGGACACGTCGGTGGCGTCGGATACCTCGGCCAGGGAGGACAATGGATTCTGCTTGAGATAGGCTCGAATTGTCTCAAGAATCTCTCCCTCTTCTTTGATACATTCCGCGCATAGGTCTCCGGCAGTCTTTCTAAATATCTTTCCACAACGTTTACAATTTACGATTGGCACGCGTTCCACCTCTTTGGAGATTATCTCTACCAAGGTCATTCCAACATAAACCGCAGAGTTTTCAGGTCCCCATAGCCAATGTGAGACTGCCTTTGGATCCTCGTTCGGTTTCGAACGGAACCTGCAGGGCGTGATGAAACCCACCCACATGGACGGTTCCTTTCATGGTGGTCGGCGGCGTAATGTCAATCGCGATGTGCTGACTGGATAGCAGAGTCGCCATTCGGCCAGCCACCGAGTTCCCGAACTCACCCACAAACGACTCCACCAGATCTTCGGGCAAATCGATGCCATACATGGAGAGCCCGGCTTCCCGAAAAACGTCGTGTTGCCCAAAAACAAACAGGCGCCCCTTCAAATCCCCCGTGATGCCAACAAGGACGCCAAAATCATGTTGTACAACCGGAGCCGAAATGAGACGAACTTTTCCGATAGTGATTGTGAGGAGCTCTTCGAGGCTGGACAAAGTGGCATTGAGGACCGTCGTGATTTTGCTAACCGACATAGACTCCATCGGCCCAACCCTTCTTCGTGTAAGTTCGGAAACTAGAATGTATTGTTCTTAAAACACACTTTTCGCGCATGAAAACGCCGCGAAAATTGGAAATTGAAAGGGGTTCCTAGTTGCGATGATGGGGATGGACAC
>JAJZAV010000302.1 GCA_021799255.1 Bacillota bacterium | reverse complement strand
TGAAACTGCGGGGCAAGAGAATAGATCTCGTCGGCCACATTTTCCAACGCTTTACGCGCGTCTTCATCAATCAGGGAACCGTTGACCACCCATTCACCCAGAAACACAAGGGTGAGTAACTTGCGAAACTGTTCAGGAGTAGCATCAATCTGCATCAAATCGCCACCTCGCGCCTATCATCATACCGCCTTCGAAGATCATATCCAAGCCATCATAGCGAAGCCCTTCCATTCACGCTAGGCGGTTTTACAACGAGTTTGCCCACAAAACTAAGTGCATCCTCGACTATCGACTGGTATACTCGAATCATAAGCGCCCTTGCAATGGTTTGTGCCGCACGTTGTCCCGAGGCAAGTGATTGACCGTATACTAAAGGTCGGTGGGAACGAAAGATAGGGGCAAGACGAGGCAAGACCATTGTTCGGCAGGCAAGGATGGGATTCTATGCGCCTCATCATTCACGACGTCGAGTCCATCGTTCCGCGCGGGAATATGTATGCAGCGGAGATCATCGAGATTGCGGCTGTAGCCATTGATATGGTGAACGATAGGCTCAAATATAAGGATAGGTTTCACGCTTACGTGAAACCGCAGAACGTCCACTCTCTGCCACTTTTGACAACGCAATTCACTGGCATTACTCCGTCACTGATTGAAAATGCAGACCCATTTCCGATGGTCCTGGATTCGTTCCTCTCGTGGCTCGGAGACGACGACTATTACTTGTGCTCCTGGTCGCTGTCGGATAGGGACTATTTCATCGCCGACTGCCGCCGCCACGGCGTATCTACGGACTGGATTCAAAACTACAATGACATTCAGAAGTGGTACGGGCGGGTGCGCGGAGAGACAAGGCGTCGCACGGGACTCAGCCGCGCCATGGAACAACTTGGCATCCTCCCCATCGGATCCGCTCACAGCGCAATGGCTGACGCCGTCAATACCTGTCGCATTCTTGAGCACGTTTACGATCCAAGTAGCCCCATCTTTAAACTAGACAAAAACGATTGCAAAGGAGTCGTTCACGCGCAACTCGTGTACGAAGACAAGGACGCCGAAGACGAAGACCCGTCGTCGAATCCGTTCGCGAGACTGAAAGATTTGCTGTCGGAAACCCCTTCGTAAGAACCTTTCTTCCGCGACGAACGGGTCTCCGACGGTCCCCCATCTCCAAATTGCGTGAGCCTTCCTGCTCATTCCTCGGTATTTACCATGTGATACGCAGTCATCGTCAATCGCTCTACCATGTAGTCACGCACATCGCCGTGAATCCCGACCTCGTCGAGCGCGGCGTTCATGCAACCTAGCCATTCCTTGGCCCTCTCACGGGTGATGGGATGCGGCAAGTGCTTGGCGCGCAACATAGGAGACCCGTACAAATCGCTGTAAAGATGTGGCCCCCCGAATAGTTGGGTCAAGAACTTGTGCTGCTTGTTTCTCACCGGGATGATGTCCTCAGGAAAAAGCTTGGACAGGTTTTCGTGTGCGATTACCCGACGATAAAAGGCATCCACTAGGCGAGATATCGTCTCGTCGCCACCAATCAGTTCATACACAGTCGCCTGCATGGCAACCCCCTCATCACACAACGTTTCGACCGAACCCCAAGGTTTGTTTCACAAGCGAAGACCGCACGGTGCATGCGCCACGATGGTAATGACTTGCATTCACGCGACTTGCCCCGCCCGCGCCGATTCTAGCCGAAATTGCGAGAAATAATAAGAAAATCGAAGAAATACCGAGAACGATTGCTATGAAAGTCGTTTTCATGGTTTATGAAAGCCGTTTTCATGAACGGTTTCCAGCTTTGTCAAGCGGCTCTGATTTGGGTGACAATATGAGCGTAGAAACAGAGCAAAAGGAGGTACACATTATGGTGAAAACCGTTGGTAGATCCGTAGTCGACATTGGGCGTTGGGTCCAGGATGTCATCTTTCGTCCCGCACCAGACATGACAGATTCGGACTTACGGGACCTCAACATCGCACGCCACACGAACCGGCCACAGGAGATGAATCCCCATACGTTCTTCTACGTCACATACCCGCGATACTAACACAGAGCGTTCCCGTTGTCCAAGCAGGCAGGTGCCCTTCGACCAGAACCCCGACCATGTGAATCCGCCGTGTTTCTAAGCCGTACCATCCAACCTACGGGTTGCACGTGGTACGGCTTGTTTCTTTCCATCCAGTGCTATGATGGAACTGCCGAATCACGGCCTTAGCTTCGACGGGATCTAATCCATCGAACGCCGAAACCGCAAAAGAACGGAGCAATCCCAATTTCATGACGGATCTACCTGCAGGAATTCGAGATTGGTTGGTTCACAACGGATGGAACGCAGACGATGTCTCGCTTCTACACGGAGGACATACCGCGTCTCTATATCGATTTTGCGCGAGGAAAATTGACCCGGAGCGACAGAGCGGATCGTGGGATCTTATTTATAAGCACTGCGTCCCGTCTCGCAGCGGAGAGATTCCGATACTCCAAGCCCTGTCTGCCGAACTTGCCGACTTCATGCCAGACATTCTCACCGTCCTGGATTCGCAAAGCGAGCGCGGCGTCCTGATGAACAATGGTGGTTCTACGCTAAAATCAATCCTCGCGGACAGCCCCGAACCAGAGTCCGAAATCGTTCTCACGCAGTTCGCTCAGTTCCTTGCCACGCTTCACCTATCCTGCGCAAAGAAGGCGAAGGTCTGGAACGAGCGTCACGCCCTGCCCTCGTACCCCTTCGATTCATCCAGGGTCTATGCGAACGATGCCCTAAAGCGCCTGTCCTGGCTGGCCAATCAGCACATCGTTGACGGCTTCGAGCAGGCACAGGTTGAGGCTTTGCATCGCCAAGCCGAATCGTTCTACCCTTCCTTCGAATCCCGGGTGTCCGGCGTCAGCACGCTCACTCATGGCGATCCGCACCTCGACAACGTCCTCCTTCGCAATCACGTTTTTCATCTCATTGATTGGGAGTTTGCCTGTCTTGCAACCCCAGAGCGCGACTTGGCCATATTTTTGCAAGACGTCTTGGATGAAAAACTCTATCAGACAGCATACACGGCGTACATTTCTGCGATGATGCGAGGCGGTTGGTCCATGCTCTCGAGAGAATCGAAAGCCTCATACCTGTCCTGGTTGTTTGACAATACCTTGATGATGCTGGGATGGGAGATAGAGAAGCTGTCAAACGAGCATGTTGACGCTGCTACTTTTCGCAGGGTCTTTGCCGTGAAATACCGCCGGATGGAAGAGGCGTACGACGCGCTATTTCCTTCTTTGACACAAAACTCATCCCTGTAATTTGTCAGTCAGTGACTTGCGTAAAGATGGTATATACTTGACCTGCATGGGGGTAAGCATGGTCAATTTTATGGCGAGGCAGGCTTTTTTGTGATGTCCATCTCTTCACCATTTGAAAGGGGACAGATTGATGAAGACCGCCTATGTGACAGGTGCAGACAGAGGACTGGGTGAGGCGTTGGCAAGGGCGCTCCTCTCGGAAGACTATCACGTTTTCGCCGGTCAATACCTTCCCGATTGGCCACAATTGACAGCGCTTCTTAACGCGCATCCAGACAAGTTGACGGTCCTGCCGCTTGACGTCACCAGCGATGTCTCGGTCGCCACGGCCGCTGAACTTGTAGCGGCAGAAACAGACCACCTGGACCTTCTCATTAACAACGCCGCTCTTTTTCAGGATAGGTCCGGCAGCGTGATGGATGACCTCTACTTTGACGATATGCTCACCCTATACGACACCAATTGCCTCGGACCGTTGCGCGTGACTCACTCCGTGATGCCTCTACTTCGCGCTGGCCATCGAAAACTGCTTGTAAACATCTCGTCGGAGGCCGGCAGCATCGGTCAATGCTGGCGAAAAAAAGAGTACGGATATGCCATGTCGAAAGCAGCCCTAAACATGCAATCTGCCATTTTACGTAATCATCTTGAAGAATACGGAATTCAGGTTATGGCCATACATCCCGGATACGTTCGCTCGTACATGCTAGGTCACTTCAATGAAGACGCTACCGTGGACGCGGACGAGTCGGCACGCGGCATTCTGGAACTGATAAGATTGCGCACGGACAGCCACGCTCCCTTATATCTGGACTACCAGGGATCAGCGCTTCCGTGGTAGCCTCGTGACGCCACATTGCGACGTTGTGACATCGAGATAAATCGTGCTAGCTGTTTCGGCGATTCTTCGCTGCCGAAACAGCTAGCTATCCGTCCT
>JAJZAV010000301.1 GCA_021799255.1 Bacillota bacterium | reverse complement strand
CTTGCTCCTGCCAGGAATTCTAGTTCGCCACGCAAGGCAGTGGACCATCCGTCTTCCCAAGTTCGCGCACCATCTGTCCGCTCAGATGCTTCAGGCTGTACCGTAGCGGTATCCAAACTGAATAGACAAAGATGATGGCCCCACTTGGGGAGGGGGAAGCTGTGCCAACTTCGGCGGCGCACCGCGTAGTGTCATCGGGATCGCATACACATTTACCCATCTATTGAAACTCCAGACCTATGCGGCCCAGTTAATGAAGAAACCGTCGAAATCCGGGATCATAAGCAACGCAGCAATCAGATACATGATGCCGATGCGCTTATGATCCACCGTCGTAAGCCACTCTCGCCAGAGCCATTTCCACTTTTTGAAGTAAGTTAATACGGCGATGATGCCGATGGACGTGAGAAGTATGAGAACGTCGGATCCCCAGATGAGTGGGCCCTCATTCCACATCAAGTATTTGTCTCCAAACTGAAGAAGCCAATGTGGCACCCGATTCTACTCCTCTCTCTAATCGATGTTCTAGGCGCGAATCTTCCTACTTGTGCGCCTTTGCGGTCATCTTCATCATGTTTGGCATGTAACGGCCACCGTCGACCCAAACCGTATTATTAAATAACCCGGACGGAAAGGAGGAATAGTCAGCGATTCCCATAAGGCTGGGTTGCTTCAGTTCCTGGTACCCACGATTGGTAAGTGCAGGAGAAGTCGCTTTCACGTGGTTAACCCATTGGCGAATCCCTTACCCGTGAAGTTTGCCCCGTGTCCTTAGTACTTGCCCGTTCTCGTTGCTTCGAGCCACAGTCTCATTGCCATGCCAGGCATGGTGTACTCTTGGCCGCCTAGTTGGGGAACCCAGAACGAGTTCATGGGGGCGTCCGCCGTGAGTTCAAATTGAACCGGAACCCCTGTTGGAATGACGGCGTAGTTGACAGTCGCAATTTTCTGGCCGGGATACATGAAGAGCCACTTCCAGTCAAGGGACGTAACGTCGACGGTGATGGGAGTCATGTCCGCACTCTGGGTGGGTGGTTTGACCAGTGCAAACGTGGTTTTTACAGTAGCACTCCCGAGAATTCCCACGATGATGATGGGAATGCCCCACCAAATGATCTCCAGCACCCTGCTTTCCGACCACTTTGGTCTATAGGGTGCGGTGTTACCCGGCTTATCCCGAAATCGCCAGACTATATACGCCAACAGCCCAATGACGGGAATGATGACGATACCCACCAGCACGGCCGACAGGATGATAAGATGCAACTCCTCGCGGCCGACGGGTCCCGCTGGATCCAGCACCATGTACTTGGGACCACACCCTCGGAAGAGAATATCGCATCCCCATGGTGCCCATGGAGATTTCAACAATCATGAAATGAACAAATCCGCCCTACATCGCGTAGAATGCCATGCTTGTCCAGGGCCCGGAAGTTGCGGCGGCATGTACACAGCCAATACGATGGCGTCAGCCATCGAAGCCATGGGAATGAGCCTTCCAGGGAGTTCCTCTAATCCCGCCGTTTCTGCCTTGAAAGGCGAAGACTGTGCTCGTGCCGGGGAAACGGTTCTTTCTCTTCTCCGACAAGGGATTACTCCGAGGCAAATCATGACAAAGGAAGCATTTGAAAATGCAATTACATTGGTCATGGCTTTGGGGGGTTCCACGAATGCAGTTCTCCACCTTATTGCAATTGCCCACGCGGTGGACGTTCCCTTGACTATCGACGACTTCGGGAGACTGCAACAACGCGTTCCCCACATCGCAGACATGAAGCCTAGCGGGCGGTACGCCATGCAGGATCTGCACGAGGCTGGCGGTATTCCGGGCGTTATGAAGGTTCTTTTAGAGGCTGGGTACCTGCATGGGGATTCCCTAACCGTGACGGGTAAGACTTTAGCAGAAAACCTGGGATCGTGGGAGCCTCTGAAGTCCACGCAATCTGTTGTGCGTTCGTTGTCAAATCCACTCAGAAGCACTGGGCCACTTGTGATCCTTCGAGGGAATCTAGCTCCAGATGGCGCCGTTGCAAAAATGTCCGGTCTTACCATCAGGAAACTAACAGGGCCGGCACGGGTATTCGAAGGAGAAGACGCAGCCACGAAAGCAATTTTGGAAAACAAGATACGACCGGGAGATGTAGTCGTGATTCGATATGAAGGACCCAAAGGCGGGCCCGGTATGCCCGAGATGCTTTCGCCCACCGCGATTCTAGTGGGTAAAGGGCTGGGAGAAAAGGTTGCCCTACTCACCGATGGTCGCTTTTCCGGCGGGTCCCATGGGTTAGTCGTCGGTCATATCGCCCCAGAGGCCCAGGTCGGAGGCCCAATCGCCCTTGTAGAAGAAGGGGATCTCATCACAATTGATAGCGAAACGAAGGAATTGACGCTTCACGTTTCGGAAGACGAATTGGCTCAGCGCCTCGTCAATTGGACAGAACCTCCTCTCAAGTTCTCATGGGGTATCTTAAACAAGTATGCAAAGCTCGTCTCTTCCGCCGCAATGGGAGCCGTCACCGACTGATAACTCGTGTAGGTTTCGGGTTAGTGCACTGAGGAGTCGTGTGGCTCGAGGTTTGAAGCACTAAAGTCTGTTGCGAAAGGTAGATATACACGATGATGACGGAACCGGGAAATCCCACGGGTATAACGGGTGCCATCCGAAAGGTGAATTCGATCATACAGGAGCGTAAAGCTCTGGGCATCGATATACTCGCGAAGGACGTCGGTGAGCACTTAAATCCAGGGGACTTGTATGACGCTTACGAAGCCATAGGTCGGCAACCGAGGGCGACATTTTTGGCCACTGAAGATATGCACTCCAATCTGCGTGACGCAATGGTAGCCCTTCACGCAAAGCGGGTTCATCAATCTGAATCATCCCGATTCCGCCTCGCAGCGCCTTAGGCCAATCCGTAGGCCGCAATTTCGCTCAGTTCTCCGGCGTTAAGGATGGTCAGTTGTTTACGTCCTTGTAGGGAAAGAACCCGACGGGCTTCAAACAAAGCCAGCTTTCGGCTAAGGGTCTCTGGGCTAATGCCGAGTGACGCGGCCAGATCCTTCTTTGCAATCGGTAATGAGAACGCGGCGGCCTCTTCATGATTGATTGCAAACATCAGGAGCGATCTCGCTAAACGGCGATTCACATCATACAGGGTGATGGCCCCCATGGATTCATCGGCCTCGCGCAAACGCTCGCTCATGGCAGCGAGAAACCCGTGTGCAATTTCGGGATTGCGTTCCATGATCTCGAAGACGTCGTTCCGCTGAACACGACAGACGGTGGCATCCTCAAGCACTTGTGCGTCCGCGTATTGAAGGTCCTCCTTAAATAGGGCAAATTGACCTGTGAAGTCCCCGGGGAACAAGAAACGTAAGATATGTTCCTTACCCTCACTCGACAGTTTCGCTATCTTAAGCACACCCTGGTGAACGATATAGAGGGAATTCGCTGGATCCCCTTCGCGAAACACGAACTCCCCCTTGCGGTACGAGGTCGATTGCACCGCTTGGTGAAGCAGATGGACCTCGTGTTCCGACAAACAAGCGAACACCGGGACATGGCGTACACACGAGTTCTCGCAGGAGGAGCAACTCTCGCAACTCGGTTCATGGGACATGACCTTCCACCACCTATACGTTTTTCCTGCTTCTTCATCCTGACACTACGCGTCGTGAGCACTGATGGAATTGAGGTTGATCAAGTACGGCCGCAGCCTCATTGGCCATAACGTGCCCGTCAAGTGAAATCAATCTCGATTCGTCCCTCAACTACTCGAATCGGATAGGTTTCAAGAGGCTCAATGCAGGGCATGCGCGTCGCAACTCCAGTACGGATGTCAAATGCACCACCGTGGCACGCGCACACAATCTCATTTTCCTCAACGTCTCCCTCAGGCAAAGAACAGTCCTGATGTGTGCACCTATCCGCGGTTGCGTACCAGTCACCTGCTAGGTGATACACGGTAATTCCCTCACCCATTACGGTGTAGAGGTACATCGAATTAACGGGTACATCCGATTCATCGCCAATCTGTGTCCAAGCCACCCGAGCCCCTCCATTCTCTTCAGCAGTACCATTTCGTGATCTGAGCCTAGCCTTAGCGTATCAAGGCCGCTTGAACCCTGCTTTGATGCAGATCACACATTGCCCAAAAGGGGGAAACGAAAGAGGCATTCGGACGGGGAACCTCGCCGAATGCCGTTATCAGACGCGGTGCAAAAGCCAGAGCCTAAGCCGCGGGGAGAACTATGGGAT
>JAJZAV010000300.1 GCA_021799255.1 Bacillota bacterium | reverse complement strand
AGCCTCGGGACACTTCCAGCGTATCGATTCGAAGCGAGTCGGCTCGGTGAGGAGATTGCGAGAAAGGGCTTTCGACTCGTGTATGGGGGATCCAAGATTGGTCTGATGGGCGCCGTCGCGGACGCCGCGCTTGCACACGGCGGCGAGGTCATCGGTGTCATGCCCAAGGGGCTCTTTGAGAGCGAAATCTGCCATACAGGGCTTACTGAGTTTGTCGAGGTGGCGGACATGCACGAGCGCAAGGCGAAAATGGGAGAACTGAGCGACGCGTTCATCGCGCTGCCTGGAGGACTAGGCACCTTCGAGGAACTGTTTGAGGTCGCGAGTTGGGCGCAAATTGGCATTCACAAGAAACCCATTGGGCTCCTAAGCGTCGACGGTTATTATCAACCGCTCCTTCGCCTCGTTCTGCACTCCATCGAGGGCGGCTTCGTGCCAGAGTCGAGCAGGGATCTGCTCTCGGCGGATGAATCCGCTGTGCGCCTCATCGAAAAGCTTCAATCGCGCGTGCAGCATGACGCGCAGGGCGGTCCGAACGGGACCTTCGAACCGATTTATAAAAACTAAAATGGACCAAGGAACAGTAAGGTGTCAGCGCAAGTAGCGGCCACCGTTAATATCGAGCGTGGATCCGTAGATGAATCCGGCTGCGGGACTCGCGAGATAGACGATGCTTTTCGCGATTTCCGTCGGGGTGGCATAGCGGTGAGACAGCAGCTTTGTCTTGGCGTAGTCGTCCGATTGCGCTGTGAGTGCTTCGTCTCCCATGTCGGTGAGGGTTACGCCGGGTGCAACGCAGTTCACGCGGATCTTCGGAGAGAGGGCGCGGGCGGCGCTCTTCGTCAAGTTCACCAGACCAGCCTTCGCCGCGGCGTAGTGGGGATGATGGGGGACTCCGGTGTGGGCGGCAACGCTGGAGACTATGACCACGGAGCCTCCCGCTTCCATGAGCGGCAACACGGACTTTAACACGTAGAATGTGCCGTTTAGGTTCACGTTGACCACCTCGTCCCAGTCCTCGAAAGTGACCTCGTCGAACGGCTTGACGATGTTCATGCCGGCGTTCAGTACGGCGATATCGATGTGACGGACTTCGCTGGACAGCCTATCGATTGCGTCTGCAACACTCCGTTTGTCGCCCATGTCGAAGCGGCAGGTCCACGATTGGCGCCCGGCATTCACAACGTCTTGCGCAACCCGTTTCGCGCCCTCCTCATCGTTTCCGTAGCCGACGACAACGTCGGCACCTTCCTCGGCGAATAGTTTGGCGGTGGCGGCACCGATTCCTTTCGAAGCACCCGTGACGAAGACCTTGTGCCCTAGAATTCCGAGTTCCAAGTGTGATCAGCACCTTTGCGAGAAAATCGATACTACTCCTATTGTAGCCAAGAAGGAACGCTGGTGGGCGATTTTCCATGGTTCGCAAAGGGTCGGGCTTGGACAAAGATCTTAGAAATCCTCTTCCGTTCCTCCGTGCATGTCAATTATACTAGTATATAAGCGTTTTCATTAGGGGGAGATTTTGTGGCAGTTTCACGATGGATGCAAGTTGGCGCGGCCGCGCTCACAACGCTCTCGCTTTCCACGGGGGGATTTGCTGGGAATTTTGCGGACGCATCAACGAGTACAGGGATTCACCCCGAGGCAAGTAAGTCGGCTGCAAATGCTTCGAAGCCGGTGTCGGACACGGTTCAGTGGAACACCGTCCGCCAGGTCATCGAGGGGTTCGGCGGTTCCGGGGCTTTCGGTATGGCCCAAAGCTTACAGTCCTTGCCGAACTCCGAACGGACTGGCGTATTGAATTTGTTGTTTTCGCCAACAAAGGGAATTGGACTCACGATTGTGCGTAGTCTCGTCAATGACGGCGTGGATGGAACCACCATCGAACCCTCACCGGGCCAGTGGGACTGGAATCTGTTGCCGGATCCACAAATATGGTTGATGAAAGTGGCCAAGAAATACGGCGCGACAACCTTGATGTCGACGCCTTGGAGCCCGCCGGCTTGGATGAAGGAGAATTACTCTGTCGCGGGTGATGGAATACAGTCCGAGAGTCAAGGCAATACGTTAAATAAACTGAAGCCCTCCGATTATCACGCGTACGCCGAATATCTAGCCAACTATGTAAACGGATACTGGTCTCATTTCCATATTAAAATTAACGTCATTTCCATTCAAAACGAGCCAAACTGGAACGCCAGTTACGCTTCCTGCATCTGGACGCCTGAGGAGTTTCACACGTTCATCAAAAATGATTTGATTCCGGTGTTCAAACAGAAGCATGTCACGGCCAAGGTGATGATGCCCGAGACATTGAACTGGAGCGAAGATTATGCGCTTCCCACGCTAGAGGATCCGGTCACCGCAAAGGCCGTTTCCATTGTTGCCGCGCACGGCTACGCGGGGGACCCTGCGCCGTTCACGGTGGCACAGTCTTTGCACAAGCAGGTTTGGGAGACCGAGGATTCCAACTTGAAGCAAAACAATCCGACCATCAAGGACGGTCTTTACTGGGCCACTACCATCAACCAATACCTGACGGTTGCGGACGTGAACGCGTGGAACTACTGGTGGCTGCTTGACACGTACTCCGATGGTGGAGGACTAATTTACGTGAATTCCACGGGAACCATCTCGCTCACGAAAAGGCTGTTCACCCTCGGCAATTACAGTCGCTTCGTCAGGCCCGGATTCTACAGGATTTCGGCGCCGAATAATCCTGCCCCTGGGGTGCTCGTTTCGGCTTTCAAGGATCCAAAAACCGGGCACTTTGCCGTCGTGGTGGTGAACAACAACACGAGCAGTACGAAGTTGAACATCAACTTTGCGGGCTTAAAGGGTGCTCCGAAAGATGTGGTCCCGTACGAGACGTCGGCCAAGGATAACTTAAAGGCCTTGAGTCCAGTGCCCATGACTCAAAACGGATTCACCGCAACCCTGGACGGGCAGAGCGTTACGACCTTCGTCGGAAACTAAATCGGCGCTTGTAATGGTGGGCAAATTGCCTCGAGCGAAATTCATCGTTCGGATTGGATGACCAATCTGTCCGCTCTATCCGCGTCAAGGACGCTCGTCGGCCGGTCTCGTCCTCTACGCCACGGTTTCGGCAGAGAGGACGAGACAAGGCTATGGCTTTTGTTTCGGAGAACCATCATCGACTGTCCTCCCAGCGCCGTATTTATTTCGACACGGGGAAGGGAATTTGGATGCGTGTGCGTAACCTTTTAAGCGAAGGAGTCAAGAGCCATCGGGTTGGGGGACTCGGAACATACAGATAGGCCCGCCAGGATGGGATAAATGGACACCAAAAGGGGCGGGGTGCATTGCTAACCAACCGTTTGACGAAAGAACGGTGGGTAGTCATTCAAAGCCTTCTGTTCAACGCCGTGGTACCTTTTCTAGTCTACTCCATATTCAAACCCCACGTTGGGGAACTGCACGCGCTTATGCTATCGGCAGCCTCCCCCTGTATTGACGTGATGGTCCAATGGATCACGAATCGCAAGTTGGATCCCCTTGGCACCTTCATGATCATCGCGCTCCTCCTCGGAGTCGTACTCGTGTCGCTTGGTGGAAACCCAAAGTGGCTCCTCATCCGGGAATCCCTTCTCACGGGGTTGCTCGGACTCGCGGCCGTGGTCTCGCTCTGTCTTCCTCGCCCATTGGCGTATTATCTGATTCGAATAGCGGACAGATCCAAATCGAAGGATGGGGTATCCGCCGTGGCAGAGGCCTGGGACGACTGCGAGTTTCGTCGGTTGGCCCGTCAGCTGACCTACCTGTGGGGTATCGGGTTTCTGGTTGAGTTTGGAGTGCGCACATTCCTAGTGTTTCGACTCACCGTGCCACATTTTCTGCTCATTTCCCCATGGGTGCAATACGGATTAGTGGCGATGATATTCTACGCGTCGTGGCGGTTGGTGAAACGAGTTCAGATGGGCAGCATCGCATCGGACGCTGATGGTGATGAAATGTGAACTAGACGGCCCCGCGACATACAACCCCCTTTCATGAGATACTAGACGGAGGCCCATGCTGAGGCGCATGCGTCCACGGACCTCAGCAACCAACAGTCTCGCATCGCACGAGGCTTATGATGCTTACGAGGCTTGCGAGGCTTGCGACGTTTCGGCATCCTATCGTGGCCGACTAGAATTTTCGCGGCAGTCCACTGGCTCCAACGCAGCAAACTGACAAGGGTGATTCGAATGTTTGTATTGTTCGCGCGACTCTTGCAGACGATTGCCAGGCGAACCGAAGCCTACATTGC
>JAJZAV010000299.1 GCA_021799255.1 Bacillota bacterium | reverse complement strand
GCTCGAACCTTTGTTGCAACTACTGACCCTCCCGGTTTCGCCCATTCCGGCGAGGATTCGTTACAGGCTCGCGGCAGCCCTGGCAAACGCTCCGGGAATCGGGGGGCCTCCCTGGAACGAAGCCATTACCAAAGGATACGAGCGGTGCAACGAGGAGTGGCTCGCGGACGGCCTCGATGAGAAGGAGACCCACAAACGGCAGAAACGGATAGAAGAGAGCCTCGACACGTTTGTAAACCACGATACCTATAGTCCAACCGAGGGGATGCCGCTGAGCGTGCTGCTTGAGATTTGCACGAAGGTGGGCCAGTGGGCCGCCAGCACGCAGGAAACGGACGACGCAGTGTACGGGGTGGTCGTCGAGCAGTCGGAGATGGTGACGCAGGCCGCGAAAGCGCTCGGCGTCGACCGCATAGAGCGGCTTCAGATGATACGCATCCTTTCGTCCGTCGTGGGAGACGGCATACGCCTTCCCGATTTTGGGGAGGAGGCGACCGCGTGGCCCATCGTGAACCATCCGGGTCAGATCTTCGAGCCCGTGGATACCATCGTGTGGTGGGGATTTACCGGACGGTTGTCGGGCGGGAACACGACGGTATGGAGCCTGCAGGAGCGGGGTTGGTTGGACGAACAGGGAGTTCATCTTGCCGACGAATCGCTGTCGCGTCGACGTGAAGCGGCGTTCTGGAAAAGGGCCATTGCGATGGCGAAAGATAAATTGATTCTGGTGGCGCCTCAGAAGATGGACGGGGAAGTGGTCCCCGTCCATCCCCTCTGGGACGAGATCTGCCATGCTGTTGCCCGCACGACAGAGGCGAAGCGAAGAATCGTATTCGACGCGTCGTTGTTACGAAAGGAAGACAAGCACGACTTGGCGGGGCGACGCGTCAAACGGGAACGGTTGCCGGAGAGAGCCCTGCCGCAACCCATCCGAGCCTGGCAGGCCACGAAACACGCGCTCTCGCCGAGGGCCAAGGAGTCCGCGACCAGCCTAGACACCCTGCTTGGCTGTCCGCTCTACTGGACCCTGCGGTATCCGGCCAAAATCTCGTCTGGGCGGGCGTTATCCCTTCCGGCCGAGCCCATCATGCTAGGGACGCTGGCGCACGAGGTGCTCCGCAGCCTCCTCGAGGAGTCGAAGCGCTGGGATCCCAATCAAGCCCGCGTGAGGGCTGGCGAATTGTTCGACTCTCTCGTGAGGCTGTTCGCCGCGCCCCTGCTCGAGCCGCAGAACGGAGTCCAGAGACAGGAGACGAAGTCGTTGTTGCAAAGTTCCGTGCGTCACTTTTTCCAGACGATAAACGACGCCGGGATTGAGATTTTGGAAACAGAACACGAGCTGACGAAGAACTGGAAGCCCGGGATTGACATCGAAGGAAGACTCGATATCATCGCGCAAACGAGATCGAAAACCCCCATGGTCATCGATGCGAAATGGTCCAGGAATCCCAAGGGTTACCGACAGCGACTCGAGGGACTCTCGACGCAGTTGACCCTGTATCATTGGCTTTTGGCGAGGAATGACCAAGAGGAATTGCCCGTCGCGTACTTCATGCTGAGAACCGGCAACCTTTTCGCGCATCCCCATCAGGACTTGCCACAGGATTCCTACGTCGAGGGCCCATCGCTCCCAGAGTGTCAAGTCGTGCTCAGGAACGCGCTCGAAGAGGAGTGGCGGATGCTGGATGAGGGACGGATTGTTGCGGCTGGGATCCCGTCCGACGCTGAGTTGGACGAGCGTTCGACTTTGGTGGAGCCGCCCTGTCGGTACTGTGAATACAAGAACCTCTGTGGCCAGTCGGGGGAGATGATGGCGTGAACAATCACTTGAGGATCCTCAGTGCTGGCGCGGGGGCCGGCAAGACGTACAGCCTGTCTGAGGCCATCGTCGAGGCCATCTCGAACGGAGTCCCGGCAGAGCGCATTATGGCGACCACGTTCACGACGAAGGCTGCAAAGGAGTTGACCGAGCGTGTTCGACAACGGCTGCTCGCGGCCGGTCATCCGCGAGCAGCGTCGCTTTTCCTCGACGGATACGTCGGCACGATGAACAGCGTGTTCGGCAGATTATTGCGGGAGTTTGCTCTCGAGTTGGGGCTTTCTCCGGAACAAACCGTGCTTCCCGAGGAACAGGCGAGAACGCTCTTTCAGACGGTCGTTGCGCAAGTGATTGACGCATACTACCGAAGGTATCAATCGGTATTTAACCGCCTGCAGATGGAAAACTGGCGGGATACCGTTCACGACATCATCAACAAAGCCCGGCAAAACGGAATGGATTTTGAGGCGGTGAGAAACTGTGCCGATTCGTCATGGGAACTTTTGGAGACCGAGGTGCTCCCGATCCCGCTCGAAGACGGCCGCTCACTGGATGCGACCTTTCGACGTGCGCTTATGACCGTGGCGCACTCGGTGTCTCCCGCAGATACGACGAAGAAGACGAAGACGGCCCTTGAGACGCTGTCAAAGATTCTGTCCGACTGGAATCATCGCGGTTATCTGTATTGGCAGGAGTGGGCGCAGGCGAGCAAGGTGTCGCCTGCCAAGAAGAGCGAAGAGGACTTCGCCTTCGTCATCGAGACGGCCGCCGTCCACGATAGGCATCCGCAGTTGCACGGCGACCTGAAAGAAGCCATTTCGGCGCTTTTTCACTGTGCTGCAGACGCGATGGAAATGTACGCGGACGAAAAAGCCAAGCGCGGGTTAGTAGATTTTACGGATCAAGAGGCCTTGGCTCTTTCGCTCCTATCGGAGAAATCCTGCGAAGATGCCTTGCGGGACAGAATCTCGCACGTGTTTGTCGACGAGTTCCAGGACTCAAGCCCGCTGCAACTCGCGCTCATCACCCGCCTTTTGGACCTAGCGCGGGAGTCGACATGGGTTGGCGACGTGAAGCAGGCCATTTTCGGATTTCGCGGAACGGACCCATCGCTCATGACGGCCGCGATGGAGCACGTGGACGAAGCGAACATACGGGTGCTGGGAGACTCATATCGATCCCGCTCTTCCCTCGTCAGCTTCGTAAATTCGGTGTTTGTGCCCGTCTTTCGAACCATCGGCATGAAAGCGGAGCAGGTTGCGCTCAACCCGAAACGCCTCGATAAGCCGGGGCAGGCCACGCCGCTTGAGACCTGGATCTACAAGGGCGCCAAGAATCGGGATGACGATGTTCTGTGCCTCGCGCGCGGCGTGCGCAATATGCTTGCGGACAGCGACCATCACCTCGTGGAAGATCCTTTCACCGGGGAACTGCGCGCAATTCGGCCGAGCGACGTCGCCATCCTCTGTAGGTCCAACGACGAATGCCAGCGTCTTGCAGACGTGCTAAGCAGCGAGGGGATTCGGGCGACGGTGGGGAAGGGAGGGCTGTTGTCGACTCCTGAGGCAACTATTGCCATGTCTGCATTTCGTTACCTCGTCGATGACGGGGATACGCTCGCGCTCGCTGAACTTCTGCATCTCTCAACGGAGTCGTGGGGAAACGGGCGATTTTTGGAACGCTGGTTGCAGGTGGACGACCCGAGGCGGGCGTTTGCATTGGAGCCGCAGGTGCTGGCGCTGGACTCCGTGCGTGAGAAGATTACCCACATGAGTCCGGCAGAGGCATGGGATCTCGCCGTGTCGTCGGCGTCCATTCCCCGTTTGGTCCTGGGATGGGGTGAAGGGGACAAACGGCTGGCCAACCTAGAGGCGTTGAAGTCCCTCGTGGTCCAGTACGAGGATGCGTGTGGGATAAACGGGATCGCTGCGACGTCGAGTGGGCTCCTCCTGTTTCTTCGCGATGTGCAACAATCGGATGGCGATTTGAATCGCATCGCCGATTCGTACGATGAGGGCGCGGTGAACGTCCTGACCTACCATAAGTCGAAGGGCCTGGAGTGGCCCGTGGTTATCCTTTCGTCCCTGCAATCGAGTTCCCATAGAAACGGCCCTCCCTTGGTCTTCAATCAAACGATGGCTGTGACGCCATCCGATGTTCCGTTTGACGTGATGAACCCCTTACGGGGCAGGAGTCTCCTCTACTGGCCATGGCCTTACGGGGGGCAGCGGACCGATGTGGGGCTTGATGCGAGGGTCGATGGTTTGCCTCTGTTGAACAGCGCGAAGCGACTGGCGCTATTGGAGAACATACGACTCCTTTATGTTGGCATGACGCGTGCGCGGGACTACCTCATCTTCGCGACTCGCCAACCGAGCCAGGCGCATTGGCTGGATGAGTTGAAGGATGAGCGGGGAGTGAACCTCATTGCGTTGCCGGACAGCGCAACCGATGAGACGC
>JAJZAV010000298.1 GCA_021799255.1 Bacillota bacterium | reverse complement strand
ATTGCGGCAGTATTTCTGGTCGCGGATGTGTATCTATCGCGTACGTTTACGACCAATGTAAACGGGATGGAATACCTCTATAGCAATCAGTCGATGCCCGTGGTGGAAGCATCAACAAAATGGAGACGGGTCACGGATATACAGCAGATTCCAAAACGTTCCGGACACCTTTGGGTACGATTTGAGTTGCCCTCGAATCTACCAGACGACAACGCAGACCTGTTCGTGAGCATGATGTACGGCACCTACAATGCCTATGAAGAGGGAATTTCACGGCCCATCTATCACTTCGACCGTGTTTCGGATTACACGGGATGGAACTTTAACCTAGTCGGGTTGCCCAATGGCTCGTCGGGGCACACGATCTATTTGGAATCTCAGTCCACCTACACTCCAAACGGTCCGAGAGGCGTCATTCGTGCCGGTGGGGGAATGGCTCTCATCGGTCAGATTCTTCGAGCCAACGCCATCGACGTCCTGATCCCGGTAATTCTCGCGGCTATCGGGTTTTTCATGGTTGCAGTTGCCCTACGGGACGCGATGAAGCGATACTACGCGTATTTTGGTGGGTTTCTATTTGCAAGCTCCGGGTATCTTTTGGAAGGAACTTATGCCAAATCGTTGATGTATCAAAATCCCGTGTTTTGGACGCACGTAGGGTTCCTCAGTCTCTATTTGATCCCGTTGCTTCTTGTTCCATTTCTGATTGGTCTCATCCCTTCGTATCGCCGCATATTTCGATTCATGGGGTTGGCCTACGCCGTACTATTTTTTGTGATTGTCGTCTGCGCGATCACCGGCTGGCTGTCACTGGATGCGTGGAGCAAGGTGTACGACCTGACGCTCTTGGTATCTATGCCGATCGGTGCAGTGCTCGTCGTGGCGGGCACTTGGAAGGACGAACGACTGAGACTGTTTGCGTTTGCGTTTGTCATATACATTGGCACCGCCACGGTGGATGTGCTCACCGTTTTAGGCATCACGCCGTACCGGGACGCGAGTTTCGTCCAGTACGGGATCGTCGTCCTGGTGTGTGCCATGCTGGCCATTCATAGTCAAAGCTATTCCGACATGCTACGGAGTGTGAGAGTGTATTCGGAGGAACTCGCGGTTACGAACGAAGAACTGCTGCGAGTCAATCAAGTGAAGGACGACTTTCTGGCGAACACAAGTCATGAGTTGAGGACGCCGCTCCACGGGATTATTGGGCTAACGGACGCCCTTCTGGGCGGAGTCGGCGGTCCACTCAATGCAGTCGTACAGGAAAACTTGACGATGGTCCAGTCCAGTGCCAGACGTTTAAGCAGTTTGGTCAACGACATCCTCGACTACTCTAAAATGAGTCACGGAGAGTTCACTTTGAACCTTGAGACGGTGGATTTTACGAGTGTGGCGCATCTCGTTCTCACCACCGTTGGTCCACTGGCACAGAACAAGGGGCTTGTACTCGAGAGCGACCTTCCCCAAACGCTCTACGTGAGGGCCGATACCAACCGACTTCAGCAGATTTTGTACAACCTCCTTGGGAACGCGATCAAGTATACCGAGCAAGGGACGGTGGGGATCACAGCCGGGTCCGCGAATGGAACCGTCCTTGTCGAAGTCTGGGACACGGGAATCGGGATACCGGCCAACCGGGTCGACGACATCTTTGAGTCGTTCCAACAGCTGGATGGCTCGATCACGCGATTGCGGGAAGGGACCGGCCTCGGCTTGTCGATCACGAAATCTTTAGTCGAGCTCCACGGCGGGGCCATCTCCGTCGCGTCCACGTTGGAGGAGGGCTCACGGTTTTCGTTCACGCTGCCAGTGGCCACACCGCCGGTTGTGGTCCAGAATCCGGGCCCTCGAATGGTCCTGACTGCAGAGCTGGAGAAGCCGGCGGAAGCGACCTTTGCTCCGGATGCCTATACGATCCTGATCGTCGACGATGATCCCGTGAATACACATGTGGTTCGAAATCACTTGGAACTCCAACAGTGGAAGGGAGTCGAAGCGCACTCTGGACAAGAAGCCCTCGATATCCTGAGTATCACCACCTTCGACCTCGTGTTGGTAGACGTGATGATGCCACGAATGTCGGGATATGACGTGTGCCGCATCATCCGACAAACGTATGACCGGGACAAGTTACCCGTCATGCTGCTGACCGTGCGCACTGATGTGAAAGATTTGGTGGCGGGGTTTGAGGCCGGCGCGAACGACTACCTTACGAAGCCGTTTGTCGCGGAAGAATTGATCACTCGTATCCAAAACCAGATTCAAGGGGCACGCAATGCCGAAGAACTGCGTCAAATCAAAGAAGGTGTCCAGTTAGGCACCGGATTTGTTCGCCATGCGGTAAAAGGGCATACAGGGACTCTAAACCTGTTCACAGAAAAGGTGGCCCAATATGCAAAAGATCATGACTTGCCCGCTTTATACGAAGATGCACAAGTCCTGATTCGGAAGTCTCGAGACCTGGACGTACTCATGGACCGAGTCAAGGAGTTGACGGCGGAAATTCAATTGGAGCCGCGTCCTTTGGATATGATGTTTACCTTGGAGGAAGTTTTAGCGGAAGAAAAGGCCATGTTCCGAGAAAACGAGATTGAGTTCTATACCGATTACGCCCCTGAGTCGATGGTTGTCTATCACGACCGAATTCATGTCGCCGAAGTGTTACGCAATCTCATCCAAAACGCCATCGAGGCGATGGCCGGGACACCCACTCGTCGGCTGCGATTTCGACTGTTGGATACGGTGCCGTGGTATCGAGTCGAGATCGAAGATTCGGGAGTAGGGATTCCCGCGGAGAACCTATCCAAGATTTTCGAGAGGTACTTTACGACCAAAGAATTCGGGGAGTACAACTTCGGGCTGGGCCTGTATTACTCCGCCAAAGTGATGGAGAAACATGGTGGCCGCATTCAAGTCAAGAGTGACGGCGGCGGTACCACGATGATTTTGCTATTTCCCCGGGATAGGAGGGAGCATCCGTGAGCATCAAGGTGTTCGTGGTGGATGACGACAAAGACTGGATTAAGGGACTGCGGTGGTTTATTGAAAAGAAGGGCGACCTCGTTATCGTCAGTTCGGCGCATACGAGAGCCGAACTGTTATCCTGTCTCAGGGCGAACCTCAATGTGGATGTGGTCTTACTGGACATCAGGCTGGCCGGTGAGAATGGGGTGGACCTCATTCAACCGATTCGGCTGAGTTGGCCCGCCGTCAAAATCGTGATGATGACCTCGGTGGACGAGGGAAAGTTCGTGATGGAGTGCATGCAAAAAGGGGCCAACGATTACGTGGTGAAGCCTGAGTACGACGCCATTCCGCCGGCCATTCGGTTCGCGATGTCCCACGAATACGGCTTGCACCAGTCTGCGGTGGCCGCCCTCAAACGGGAATTCTCGGCCCAAGCAAAAATAGCATGCAAAACCCTGCTTACCGGAAGCGAGTTGCGGGTCTTGGCGATGTTTCATGAAGGCCAGTCTGCGCAAGAAATCCAAGCGACGCTGGGCGTGACAGAACGCACGTTACGCAACTACATCAGCAAAGTCAACGGGAAGCTGGGCACGGCTTCCCGCGACGAAGCCGTGATGAAAGCCGTGGAACTTGGGCTTATCTAGATTGTTTGCTTATCATATTTACATAGAGGATAAAAAAATCATATCATAAGAGGTCGCCCCAGAACGTAAATTCCACCTCAAATCAGGAGTCTCCTATTAACATTATGAAAAATACATATCTGAAATTTAGCAGGAGATGTTGTCCCATTATTTGTGACTATTCTCATTGAACCTTAATAATGTCACACGTTTAATGTGATGACAATCATCAAGTTTTGCGAAAAAAGTGATGATTGTCATCACCCAACACTAGTGACAATCATCAATTTTTCCGGGAATTTTGGGGAGTTCCCCAGATGCCAGAGATGCGCTATGGTGTTTCCAGAAAGAGAAACTAAGTATCTTCTTGGGTTTGGTGGTTGGGCATGAACTTTGTAGGGCCGCTAAGAGAACACACGGACATTGAAGCGATGAAAAGGGTCCTGATGCGAAGGGCAAATCGGCGCGATTACTGTTTGTTCGTCGTGGGTATCAATTGTTGGCTGTCGCCGGAAGCGGTCTTGGAACTGCGGATGACCGACGTCGTCGACGCACAGGGGAACGTGCGAGACGTCATCCACAGTCCCACGTATGGCGCGTACTCCGATGTACCGTTGTCGAACACCGCCAAGTGGGCTTTGGAACGGTATCTGCAAGATCGATGGCACTACACCTTGGATGAGCCCTTGTTTCGCTCGGAGAAA
>JAJZAV010000297.1 GCA_021799255.1 Bacillota bacterium | reverse complement strand
GCGTCGTGCGCAATCTTCTTTTAGGCGACTTGCGCGACGAATCGGAACCGGCCCTAGTGGAGCATCTGGGCGGCGAGGAGCAACAAGACAAGGAGGATTGGTTTTCATCAACGTGGTAGGCGAAGCGGCACAATTGGTTGTCGAAGCGGATCAAAGATTGACTTCACGCTTTCGCGAACTGGAAGAGATTTCTCGCACCAACACGAAGAAGGTGCTTTGTGCATTTTGGGCCGAGAAAGTCAGCGAATCGGATTTGTACGGTTCTACCGGATACGGGTACACGGACTTGGGTAGGGACAAGTTGGAGCACATCTACGCGAGGGTGTTCGGAGGGCAAGCGGCCATTGTGCGGCCCCAACTCGTATCTGGAACCCACGCCCTCAAGACGGCTTTGTTTGGGATTTTGCGGCCAGGTGACAGAGTGCTGGTGGGCACGGGTACGCCGTACGATACCCTGGAAGGAGTTCTAGGGCTGCGCAAGACCGAGGGGAGCCTCGCAGAGCTGGGGGTCTCAACGGACGTCGTGGCTTGGGACGAGCATGGGAAAATCAATCTGCCCGCCCTCCTGTCCGCGATGCGCTCGGATACGAAACTGGTCATGCTGCAGAAATCGAGGGGCTACCAATCGCGAGCGTCGCTGTTGACAGCGACGGATCTGGCGACTTCCATCTCCGCCATCAAGGAACGGGATCCGAACGTTCTCGTGCTGGTGGACAACTGTTACGGGGAGTTCGTCGAGACTATGGAGCCCTGCGACGTTGGAGCCGACGTCGTTGCGGGGTCGCTCATAAAGAACCCGGGCGGCGGACTCGCGACAACGGGTGGTTACATCGTGGGCCGACGCGATGTAATCGACACCATTGGGGCACAGCTCATCGCTCCCGGTGTCGGGCTCCACGCTGGACCCACGCACGGATTTTTGCGCGAGTTCTATCAAGGTTTGTTTATGGCTCCGCACACCGTCAAGGAGGCCCAGAAAACGTCGCTGCTTCTGTCCAGCGTCCTCGAGTCCCTTGGATACGAGGTGGATCCGTCGCCGAACGACGATAGGGGTGACCTCATTCTTTCGGTTGCACTCAATTCCCCATCATCCCTACTGGCGTTTTGCCGCGCGATTCAAGGAGCTGCACCGATTGACGCGCACGTGACTCCACAGGACTCCTCCATGCCGGGATACGAGGACGCCGTGGTCATGGCTGCGGGGACGTTCGTTCAGGGCAGCTCTATAGAACTGTCCGCGGACGGGCCCATGCGGCCACCCTATATCGCCTACGTTCAGGGAGCGTTGACCTACGAGCACGGCTACGTTGCGGCGGGGAAAGTGGCCGAGACTCTGCTTGCGGAGCAGCGCCGAAGCTGACCCTCGGTCCAGAAACCGAGACGGCTATCCGATTCCACATCGATTTTTGGGACGAGGAGGTACGAGATGAGCGTCATCTCGCTGGAGAATATCAGTTGGAGACGAGGTCACGAGTTTATTCTTCGTGATGTGTTTTGGACCGTGAACCCGAACGAGCATTGGTGCATCGTGGGTGCGAACGGGAGCGGAAAGTCGACGATGTTAAACATCATCGCTGGCTACATATGGCCATCTACCGGCAGCGTGCACGTGCTTGGTCAACGGTACGGGACGTGTAGCCTTCCAGAAATGCGCAAGCGCATGGGTTGGGTAACCTCAGCCTTGGGAACGACGTTCACGGAGTCGCGCCCATTCGAAACGGCGAAAGAGGTCGTGGAGAGCGGGCGATTCGCTTCCGTGGGACTCTACGAAGAAGTCAGCGATGAGGACAAAGACGAGGCGCAGAGACTGTTGTCGCTCTTTGGTTGCAACGCTCTCGCGGACGCACCGTTTGTGAATCTGTCCCAGGGGGAGAAGCAAAGGGTGCTGCTCGCGAGAGCGTTCATGGCACATCCCGAGATCCTCATCCTCGACGAGCCATGCACAGGGCTTGACATCCGCGCTCGCGAGCAGTTACTCATGAGTCTGGAAGACATGGTCAAGGGCAAACAGGCCCCCACAATTCTCTACGTCACTCACCACGTCGAAGAGATCCTTCCGTTCTTTACCCACACGATTCTGCTTCGGGACGGGCAAGTTCTTGCGGCGGGTCCCAAGAAGTCGGTGCTGACATCGAGCAACCTGTCTCAGGCGCTCGGCGTGTCGGTGGAAGTGGCATGGTCCGGGGATAGACCTTGGGTAACGGTCGTCCGTGAGTAACAATAACCAACACATCGATGTCAGGTTTCGAGAGTTCACAACCCACTCTGTTAACTTTTCTGACGCTTACGATTGATTTTCACACGCTCAGGATGGTAGGATGAGGGTGCGTTATTTGTGCGCTGTTTTGAGATCATGAAGGGTCTCGAATCTCTCATGAATCGTGGGAATGAAATCACACCCGTTCGCGGGAGCAAATTGTGGAGGTGCGTCCATGGACCTCAAGGAGCGCCGAAGACTTCCGCTGTTTTCCATCGGAATCGTGCAGAAACTTACCGGGCTGACCGCGCGGCAGATCCGATATTATGAGCAACATGGGCTGATTGAACCAGCGAGATCGGAAGGAAAACAGCGCTTGTTCTCATTCGCTGACGTGGAACGCCTCATGGAGGTTCGACGTCTCCTCGACGAAGGGCTGAACATGGCGGGAGTGAAGGCCCAACTGGGCAAACCCTTGGGTGACCCATCGAGTCAGAGTGGGGTGGCGCCGGAACCGTCCGACGAACAGGTGTACCGGTGGTTGCAGAAGGAATTGCAGGAAGGGCGAAACATGCCATCAGGATCCATGTTTCAGGGCGACTTGTATCGATTTTATCGAGGCTCAAGCGGCGGCAAGCCGCCAGGCACACGCCGCTGACGCGGTGAAGACTGCGGGAGGTAGCCTGTAATGCGTAGAGAATACACTAGACAAGAGATTTTGGATCTTGCCAAGTCGAATGATGTCCGCTATGTGCGGTTGCAGTTCACGGATTTGCTTGGGTTCGTCAAGAACGTGGAGATTCCGGTTGGCCAACTGGGAAAAGCGTTGGATGGAAAGATGACGTTCGACGGATCGTCCATCGAAGGGTTCGTCCGCATCGAGGAATCGGACATGTACTTAGTCCCAGATACCTCGACTTGGTTGGTGTTTCCATGGGACTCGAACCAAGGCAAGATTGCACGGCTCATTTGCGACGTACACTTAATGGACGGAACTCCGTTTCAAGGAGATCCGCGCGTAGTGTTGAAGCGCGTGATGGCCCAGGCGAACGAGATGGGGTTCACGGCGTTCAACGTCGGGCCCGAACCCGAGTTCTTTCTATTCAAGCTGTCGGAGGATGGGCTCGCGACACAAGAGGTCAATGATGAAGGTGGGTACTTCGACTGGGCCCCACTGGACCTCGGCGAGAATTGCCGCAGGGAGATAGTCCTGACCCTGGAAGCCATGGGGTTTGAAATCGAGGCATCTCATCATGAAGTGGCTCCAGGGCAACACGAAATCGACTTCAAGTACGCGAACGCCGTCGAAACCGCAGATAACATCTCAACGTTTCGGCTCGTCGTAAAGACCGTAGCCAGGCAGTACGGCTTGCATGCGACGTTCATGCCGAAGCCACTTTATGGCATCAATGGGTCCGGGATGCATTGTCATCAGTCGCTGTTCAGCGGGGCCGAAAACGCGTTTTACGACGCGGACGACGAACTCGGTCTGAGCGACGTCGCTCGACATTTCCTTGCCGGCGTTCTGGATCACGCCGTGGCGTTTACCGCGATTTGCAACCCGACGGTGAACTCCTACAAGCGATTGGTTCCTGGGTTTGAGGCGCCCAATTTCGTCGCCTGGTCGGCTCGCAACCGCTCTCCCTTGGTGCGTGTCCCCGCAGCCCGCGGCACCGGAACGAGAATCGAGGTGCGCAGCCCGGACCCGTCGTGTAATCCGTACTTGGCCATTGCGAGCATGCTCGCCAGTGGGCTCGACGGGATTCGCAGGCGCCTGCCTCTTACGCCGCCAGTCAACCGAAACATCTACATGATGACGGACGACGAACGCGATCTGGCAGGGATAAGGAGCCTCCCTGAGAACCTCCAGAGCGCGATTGACGAATTTGCCGCCGATGATGTGCTGCGGGATGCACTCGGTGAGCATATCTCTCGGCACTTCGTAGAAGCGAAGAGAATCGAATGGAACATGTATCGCCTTCAGGTAACCGAATGGGAACGGGATCAATACTTCACGAGTTTCTAAGCATGAAATTCTCGTTTTTAAACAAACGACCCGTTTTAGGCCTCTGCCCTGAAGCAGCGGACATAAACGGGTCGCTCTATTCATGCACTCGTATGTAC
>JAJZAV010000030.1 GCA_021799255.1 Bacillota bacterium | reverse complement strand
CGCCGTGATGCTCGTCGCCATGTATCTGAATAAAACCGTGCCCGCCCTGGTCTTCATGCGCAGGTTTCCCATTCGGCAGAGATTTGCGGGCGGAGTGCTTCTAAGCGCTCGCCTGAGCCTCATCATCGCGGCGAGTCAGATTGGCAGCCAGATTGGCGTGCTCACGCAGGCTTCGGCCAACGGTTTCGTCCTGCTCGCCATCACCACTTGTATCGTCTCGCCCGCGTGGTTCACTCGGCTCATGCGAGGCATCAAGCCGTCCATACCTCTGTTGGATGGGATGAATTCCACGGTAACGCTCGATTCGGACACCCTCCCTGAGGGTTGGGTGGTCGCTCAAATCGATATCCAGTCTCGTCGCTTCAACAACATCCCGATGCGAAACCTGCGTCCTCCGGCGGACATCCTGTTCGTTTCCATCATGCGTGGAGATGAGCGGATCATCCCGCGTGGGCACACGACGCTCGAACAGTTTGACTCCGTGCAGGTGCTCGGGCACCCGGATAGCATCCAAGAGCTGCGCCTCATGCTCGGAGGAATATCACCCGATAAATGATAAGCCTGTGTCAACACGAGGCTATCTGTGGAAGAGGGGGCGGCGGTGTGAACGTGAGGATGATTCGGCCGTCATGGCTGGGGCGCACCATGACAATCGCGCTCACGCTGGCATACCTGCTCGCCCTTGGATTCGCGTATCAAAGTTCCTTCCTGCTCTACGGAAGGGGACAGTCTCTCGTTGGGGCCGACGTCCACCGCGCTTGGCTCACCGAATCGCTGCCATGGCTGGTTTCTTGCGTGCTTGCCATCGCCGTCGCCCATTCGAAGTCTTTCAAGAACCGCGAGCTGAGGCTCTTCATTCCTTTCGTGGCTTCCGCCATGATTACCATCTGGCTGGCGCTTAAGCCCGTCGCGTATTCCATAGACATCACCAACTACCTGTGGTCCGGGAGGCTTACGATTCACGGCGTCAACCCGTATTTGTACGCCCCTGACAGCCCGCATCTCGCTTCCTTTCAGAACTTCCGTTACTGGTGGATGCTGGGGTGGAAGAGCCTGCACGCGGCCTATCCCCCTGTAGCCCAAGTGTATTTCGCCGTGGGCGAGTGGCTGTCGCGGGATTTCATCAACCGTTACAAGGTCCTCATGCTCCTGAACGCCATCGTCTGCGCGCTGCTCATGTACGTGGTGCTGGTGGAGCGGCGCATTGTGCAATCTTCGCGCACGAGCGCGTCCACAAGTGTTCCTGGACGGGAAGAGCCCTTTGCTGTTCAAAGTCTAGCGGAGGCTGGCTCCCAGCCCCGTCAGGAGAGGCCGAAATCGCTTGTAAAACGATACGCCTCCGGCTTTCATCTGCTGACGGACGCGGACATTCGCGCGTACGCACTGTTCTTGCTGCTCCCGCCATACCTCGTTGAGTCGTATGGGGCCGATCACGTTGACGCCCTCGCCATCCCTTGGCTCTTGCTCGCTTGGTGGTTTCACCTGCGCAACAAGAACATCCTGCTTGGCGCCGCCATCGGCATCGCCGCCAGCATCAAGGTGTACCCCATTGTGCTGCTCGCCGCGTTCTTCGATGTTCGCGATTGGAGACAAAATGCCAAAATCCTCGTATCTGCGGTAGTCGTCTCGCTCCTGACCGCGATTCCCTTCTTCTCGGCAGGTCTTGGCATGCTGGATTTCATCCATCAGTCGTCGGCCATCCCCTACAACGGCAGCCTCCAATACGTGCTGATGAAACTGTTTGGATCCGCACGAGTCGCACCGTTTTCCACCTTCCTCGTGCTCGGCTTCGAATTGGCCGCATGGGGGTTCGTCCTGTTCACGCGCGCGAACGCGCTCTCGGTGGAGCAGAAGGCGAGCCTGCTCGGCCTCACGTTCATCCTCGCGTCGCCGCTCGTTCACCCGTGGTACGCGGTATCGTTTCTTCCGTATGCGGTTGTGGCCGAGGACCTGGCGGTGTTGTGGTTTGCCATCCTCTCGCACCTAACCTACGACGAGTTCCCAGCGGACATGTACCTGGAGTACTTGCCTACATACGCCTTCTTCGTGCGTCAGTGCGCAGCCCCCTTCGCCAAAGCCTCGGCCCCGAGTTCGCTCCTCAGCGCGCGACGAGATTGACTCTGCGAGTGTTAGAAATCTTCCCGTTTATCCACAATTTCGCTTTGCTACCCAACACTTATCCACAGGGTCCCTGAGGATAACTCATCTCGAGTGTAGACAAAGTCCCGAATGAACGGACATTGCAATGAGGTGTGGACAACGAGGCCACCTGTGGACAATCCCCTGTGGATAATGAAACGCTTGGGACGGCGCACCTCTTTTGTGAACCCGAAGCGGATGGGCACTCGACTCCATCCGCTTCGGGTCTTCCACATCATCCTGGTTTGACAACTCGGCGCACAAGGCCGAGCCGCTAGTGCGCACGGCTCAATCTCATCACCACTCAGCGACGGTACCGTCGGCGTTGCGCCAGAGCGGATTGTGCCAGTGGTGGCCTTCCTTGGACTGCTCCAACACGTACGCTTCGTTCACTTCGATGCCCAGCCCGGGCGTCTTGGGAAGCGATACGTGCCCATCGTGATAATCGAAGACGGACTTGTCGGACAGGTAGTCCAGAAGATCGTTTCCTTCGTTGTAGTGGATGCCGAGGCTTTGTTCCTGGATCACGACGTTCGGCGTGCAGGCATCCAACTGGATGCAGGACGCGAGCGCGATGGGCCCGAGCGGGCAGTGAGGCGCCACCGACACGTCGTAGGCTTCGGCCATCGCTGCAATCTTCTTCACTTCGCTGATTCCACCTGCGTGTGACAAGTCGGGTTGAATGATGTCCACGACGCCTTGTGCCAGCAACGTCTTGAAGTCCCAGCGCGAGTACATGCGCTCTCCGGTCGCGATGGGGGTCGTCGTGTAACGCGCGACTTCGAGGAGGGCCTCGTTGTTCTCGGGCAAAACCGGCTCCTCAATGAACATGAGGTGAAATGGCTCCAGTTCTTTCGCGATGACCTTGGCCATCGACTTGTGGATGCGGCCGTGGAAATCGACGGCGATGCCGAAATCGTCGCCCGTCGCGTCGCGTATGGCGGCCACACGGCGCAACAGCGCGTCCACTTTGGCGAACGAATCGATGTAGTGCATCTCTTCGGATGCATTCATTTTAATGGCTGAGAAGCCTTGATCCTTTTTCTCCTTCGCGGCTAGGCCGACATCGGCAGGCCTGTCGCCGCCTATCCACGAGTACACGCGGATGCTGCTGCGAACGGCGCCACCAAGGAACTCGTAGACCGGCAATCCGTGGGCCTTGCCTTTGATGTCCCACAGGGCCTGATCAATTCCTGCAATGGCGCTCATGAGCACAGGCCCGCCCCGATAAAAGGCCCCTCTGTACATCGCTTGCCACAAGTCTTCAATGCAGAGCGGGTCTTGGTCGATGAGGAGATGAGCGAGATCGTGCACCGCCGTTTCGACCGTGTGCGCATGTCCTTCGACGATGGGTTCTCCCCACCCGGTCAGCCCGTCGTCGGTTGTGATCTTCAGAAACAGCCAGCGCGGGGGAACCACAAACGTTTCGAGCGAAGCAATCTTCATGATTACGCCTCCTCAAATTCGGTATCTTCCGCTGCCGCGAGTTCCGGCAGCAGCAACTCAGCCTCTGGCACCGGGAGTTCCTCCACGGTCCTCAGCTTGCGTTCGATGGTTCGGGACTTTCTTGCCGCGGTGTCGATGGAGTTACTCGCCTCGCGCAGCTTCTTCTGCGTTTTTTGCAACAGGTCTCCGAAGGCGCCGAACTGCGTCTTAATGGCGCCAAGAAGCTCCCACACCTCGCTGGATCTCTTCTGTATCGCGAGCGTGCGAAAGCCCATCTGCAGGCTGTTCAAGAGGGCAGTGAGCGTCGTCGGGCCGGACAAGATGACCCGATACTCCTGCTGGATGGACTCCATGAGCCCCGAATGGCGCAGCACCTCGGCGAACAGCCCTTCGATGGGCAGGTACAGAATGGCGAAGTCGGTTGTGTTGGGGGGATCCACGTACTTGCTCGAGATGGATTTTGCCTCGGCTCGGATCCTCGCCGAAAGCGCCTTGGAAGCGTCGTTGAACAGGGCCGTGTCGCCGGCCTCTGCGGCCTCCTGCATGCGCTGGTAGTCCTCGATGGGGAACTTACAATCGATGGGCAGGTACACCGTCGATTTTGAATCCTCCTGCCCAGGCAGGCGGATGGCAAACTCGACCCTGTCCGAGCTGCCCTTCTTGGTACTCACGTTTTTGTCGTACTGCTCGGGTGACAAGATCTGCTCGAGCAGCATTTCAAGCTGAACCTCTCCAAACGTGCCGCGCGTCTTTACGTTGGTCAGCACGCGTTTGAGGTCTCCCACGCTGCTCGCGAGAGACTGCATTTCTCCCAATCCTTTGTGGACGGCCTCGAGCCTATCGCTCACCTGTTTGAACGATTCGGATAATCGTTTTTCGAGCGTCTGGTTTAGTTTCTCGTCCACGGTTTGCCGCATCTGATCCAGCTTCTTCGTGTTGTCTTCCGACATCTTCGTAAGCCGTTCCTCAACGACGCTGCGAACACGCTCGAGCTTCTTTTCGTTCATGTCCGTCAGGTTTGTGAGCTGGGCCGAGAAGGCATCGAGGAGAGCCTTTTGCTGTGCGTTCTGCGCGGCGAAGTTGCTGGCCAAGAGCTGTGAAACCTGGGTTTGCAGACGTGAGAAGTTGTTGGCAAGCTCCTCGCGGCTCATCTTCGCTTGCTGCAGGGAGTCTTCGCTAAGCCTGCGCGTCTCGCTTCGGATGAGATTCGCCAACTGGTCCTCGACTTGACGCAAGGTTGCCTCGATGGCCGGTACCAGGGCTCGATTCGAGGCGTTCTTCTTTCTCAACTGCAGGATGATAAAAGCGATTTGCAAGATGAGCACGAGGCCCAAGAGCGCGTAAACCATGGAGGGTCCCTCCCGTTTTACAAGTGACAACCATGTTCATCCCTATTCTAGCGAATTCGAAAGGGTCTAGGTCACTAGGGAGCAAAGATGGACGTGCAGATGCGCGGTTTTTCGAATGGGGCACCAAATCTCGCAAGGACCGAAACTTCGCCGTGGGTTCGGATGAACGAGTGCGCAGGGTACTGAATTGCGGCATACACCCATATGAATTACGGATGAGTCACTTTTCTGAGAAGTGTCCGACGCGAATTCTATTTAGCCCGAATTATCCCGTGCTCATGAAGGGTTAGGAAACATGCTCGCACCCGCCATGTGCGCGTCAAAAGACGAGAGGAGAGAGCGAAACAATGGACGCTCCGGTGCCGCACCACGTGCAGGACGCGGTGGACAAGTATCTACAGTTGCACGCCGTGTCAAAACAACTGGAAGACAAGATGAAAGAATTAAGAGGGATCATCGAGCAGTTTATGAAGCAAAATGAGGTGGATAGTATTTCCGATTCCAATCACACGGGCCGAGTTTTATTGAGTCTCGTGGATAGACCGCTAGCAACGGCCCGATACACGACGTACCACATTGATGAACTGACGGACGTGCTCGAAACCGATGTCTTGCGTCGGTGCATCGTGGAAGTGGTGGATAGGGATAGGCTGGAGGCGCTGTCAAAGCTAGGCGAGATCCCGTCGGACATCCTATCGCGCAAATCGACACGGCCGAGCTATAACCTCGCCGTTCGTTTCGATAAGCAGGGCTAAGCCGGGACTGCAGGGTTCGAGAGACGATGCCCAATCGACGCGATGGGACAACAAGGCCATCGCAACGAATGGGCAACTCCGCCCTCGGGAGGGGCGACCGCCATTGACTATGCCTTGAAAGGAAGCTATAGTACTTGATGACCGATTTGTTATTTTGGTCAAACCCGTCTGAGAAGGTGGTGATCACTCATGGATCGAAGGCAGAGCATCGTCGATGCTGCGAGACAAAGCTTTTCTCTTTACGGCTATAAGGCGACGACGATGGATCACGTCGCGAAGATTGCCAATGTGGGGAAGGGCACCATCTATACGTTTTTTTCCAGCAAAGAGGAACTGTTTGAGGTTATCGTTCAAGAATTGATACGCAACGTGAAGTCTCTTGCCATGAATGCGTTGGATCCGAAGAAGGCGTTCTTCGAGAACCTGCACAGGGCCCTGTTCGCCGTGCTCGAGTATCGGCAAGAGGAAGAGATCTTGCTGCGTTTAACCCGAGAAGTTCGCGATTTTGGAACTCCCGCAGCGACGGAGGGTCTTAAGCGCATTGAGGAAGCCATCTTGGGCTTCATCAAACGGCAACTCGAGTTGGGAATGGAGAACGGAAGTATTTTGAAGTGCGACGCCGAACTTGTTGCCTTTATGATCTTCAAGACCTATGTTGCCTTACTGCTGGAATGGAACCATGAGGAGCGGGCGTTGACCAACGAGGATATCGCCATGGCATTTCAACGGGTGTTTGCCGAAGGGCTGAATCCATAGATTTTTCTATGGTCTAAATTGACCAAATGACGAATACGGTCAAGTTGTTTTGTCGAAGGAGGGTTCGTCACATGAACGTGCTCGGCGTCATCGGCCAAGAATTCAAGTCCATTTTCAAGCACCGCATGGTTCTCATTTCGGTCATTGCGGTTGCATGCGTTCCGCTGTTGTACAGTTCTCTATTTTTGTGGTCGTTTTGGAACCCGTACGGGAAGCTCGCGAAAATCCCCGTCGCCGTTGTCAATGAGGACGTGGGAACGACACAAGACGGAACCCCAGTTCACGTAGGCAATGACCTTGTCAACAATCTGAAGTCGAGTCGGGATTTCGACTGGAAGTTTGTGAACGCGGCTACCGCACAAAAGGGGATGAACGATAATCAATACTATATGGAGATCGTCATCCCCAAGGACTTCTCGAAGGACAGCATGAGCGTCACTGGAAAGCATCCGACGGCAGCGACGCTGGAGTATACCGTGAACGATGGGTATAACTATCTCATCGCGCAGATGAGCCAGGATGCCATGGAGAAGGTGAAGGAAAACCTCAATGCCACGCTGAATGAGCAGTTTACCAAGACTCTCTTCTCGGACGTCTTGCAGGTGTCTGACGGGTTGACAAGGGCGAAGGATGGCGCGATGAAGTTGGCGACTGGTGCGGGCCAGATAGTTTACGGCTCAGCCAGCTTGCAGCAAAACTTAATCAAATTCGAGGGAGGGGCGGCGAACGTAAGAGCGGGATCGGAAAAAGCCTCGACGGGCAGCGATAAGCTCGCAAGGGGGACGAAGCAGCTATCTATCGCCGCCACGACCCTAACCAATGGGTTGACGCGACTGGCCAGTGCCGAGGGAAGAATCCAGTCTGGAGCCAAGCAGACGCTTCGGGGCGGGCAATCGATTGACGCCGGCGCAAAAGCATCCGCAGGGGGGGCTAGGTCGCTGTCGGTGGGGGCAGGTCAACTGCACGCTGGCATGAGTTCGCTCCATCAGGGGCTCATCAAGCTGTCGGATGGGCAAGCGAGCCTCGAAAGTGGAGTGACAAAGTGGTCGAACGGGTTCAACGCGCTTTCAGCGGGCATCGAGTCGGCTGCAAGGAGTTCCGTGACCTTGAACCAGGGGGCAACTTCGGTGGCCACAGGCACGGCATCTTTGCACGATGGGCTCTCGCAGCTCGACGCTGCGACAACGCAGTTGAACGAAGGAGCGACGGGGGTTGTGACAGGGGCGAAGAGCCTCGACGACGGACTAAAGCAGTCGTCGACGGGAGCAACGAGCCTAGCGACGGGAGCCGAATCTTTGTCGAAGGGGTTAAGTGCTCTGGCTCAGGAGTTGCAACGAAGCCCGCAGTTGACCCAAGTACTGGCCGCTAGCCCGACCTTGTCGGCGACCCTTGAGCAGTTAGTCGCTGGTGGTCAAGACTTGGCGAAAAATGCGGAGACGTTGGCGGCCGGACAGGCACAACTGGCGACGGGAGCTAGCTCCCTCGTTCAGGGAACCGAACAATTGTCGTCCGGATTGAACCAATTCAGTACCGAGTTGAATCAAGCGGATGCTGCCAGTGGGCAGCTAAGCACGGGTGCAAATCAGGTGCAACAGGGTACTGCGAAGATGCAGAGTGGTTTGTCGACGTTGCAAACCGGAAGCCAAGCACTCGTGACTGGCCAGAAACAGATTGTCTCCGGTATGGGCCAGTTTGGCCAGAGTTTAAACCAAGCCGTGAGCGCCAGTTCCAAGCTTGTGTCGGGAACGGCCGGAATATCTAATGGAGCGGCGCAGTTGCATACAGGGCTCATCAAACTGTCGGCCGGAACAGGCACGTGGCTGGCGGGCCAACGCCAGGTAGTTGACGGGCTGAATGAGTACGGACAGAACATGCACAGAGCCGCAACCGGGGCGAAGACCCTGGCTCTAGGGACCCAAACCGTGAGCGCGGCCGCCACCCGCCTGGATCAAGGATTAGGCCAACTTGCAGCGGGTTCCAATCAGTTGCATTCGGGAGCGGTGGCGTTGACGAACGGCGAGAAGAGCCTCAACAACGGTGCAGCGTCGCTTCATCAGGGCGCATTGACGTTGGCGAATCAGCTCGGAAGCGCCGCTTCGCAGACGAAATCCGTATCCGGCAATTCCAACACCTATCACATGATGGCGCAGCCGGTTCGGCTGGCGGAGAGTACAACGGCGAATCTGCCGAATTATGGTTCTGGGTTTACTCCGTACTTTGTCTCCCTTGGCTTGTACGTCGGCGCCCTCGTGCTTTCGGTTGTGTGGCCCATGCGCAACCCGGCAGGCAAACCGAAGAGTGGACTTCTGTGGCTCATCGGAAAGGTCACCGTCCTCTTCTCTGTAGGCGTGATTCAAGCATCCCTCGTGGATCTCATAGTGCTTCGGGGCCTGCACCTGCACGTTCATAGCACGGCTGGGTTCATCGTGTTCTCGTACGTGTGCAGCTTCGTGTTCCTATCCTTAATTCAGTTTCTGGTGTCGGCCTTTGCCGATGCGGGGCGTTTTCTTGGTATTGCCATCCTGATCTTTCAACTATGCACAAGCGCTGGAACGTTCCCGGTTCAGCTCATTCCGAAATTCATGCAGTTCTTTACGCCATGGCTACCCATGACCTATACTGTGGGCGGAATGAGGGGCATCATCGCAGGAAACTGGAGTTATTTGGGGACGAATGTGAGTCACCTCGTGATTTTTCCCATCGTCACGCTGTGCCTGACGGGTATAACCTTTGCTATCTTGCATAGGCGTGACAAACGTCGGGATGTTGACGACGCCGGATCGATGGATGGGCGTGCAGAGGGCGCGGGTGTATACTAGAGCCTAAACACTTTTTGTTCACAGAATTTTAACTCGTGCCGTAAGAAGGATTAGAACGTCAACAGAAGACCAGGTGATATCGTGGAAGAGTCATTCATCACACTTGGGCGCACTTGCGTGAAGAGATCAGATGGCATCTATGTGACGTCTGGCAGGCGAGTGGTGCGTCTCTCCGAAGAAGAGGGCATCGTATATAGAGCTCTGCGATACGGGGAGCCCCTTAGCCTTACGCTGGAGAGGATTGCCGCACAGTCGCTCCACATGGAGAAAGAGGATCTCCGCCAGGTCATTACCTCACTCATGAAGCGCCATGCTGCTTCTCGTTGGGACGAGGACAGTTTCTCGTTTCTCTATCCGGTTAACCATGCGCACGAGCCGATGAAGGTGCTCATCGACTTTCTGCATTCCACCGGGCACGAATCTGTAGACGCGCAGACTATCGCTATTAACATGATGATCTGGGAAATGGCGGATGGGAGCAATAGCGTCTTACGTATTCGGGATCAACTGCAAGAGTCAATCGATCACGCTGATTTCTCTCCTACAGAGATGGTGCTGATGTTTTTGCCCCCTCTCATCTGCGCGGACGTTCTGTCCTTGATTGAATCGCACACGGAGCTCGCTCCAACTCCAGAGTGAGCATTGTGACAAGTACAGGAAGAACGAAAAGGCTACCTTCTCGTGCGCATGCACGCAAAGGCAGCCCCTTTTTTTGTCGTGCGCAGGGTTTTGGCGGATTCTAACCATCACCACTTGGCACGCAAACGAAGCCATTCCAGGCCGAATGACGCGTTACTGCACGTCTGCCTCTTTGCGAATCTGGTACAATCCCCGACCCGCGCGCTCAATGAGACCGCCAGACTTCCGTATAAACCCGTTCATTTTTACCGAAGGATTGTTGCCCCAAGGCAAATCGGGGAGGAGGGACCTCAGTTGATCCGTAGTCACGGGCTCAACCGCGGCTTTGAGTGCATCAACGACCCGGTCCACGTCGGCCTTGTTTCTGACTTGTGAGGTGGCCGTTGATTCGGGTGTTTCCATCTCCTCGGAAGCCTCATTCGACACTTCCAGAGAGGGTTCCTGAGACGATGAAACCTCTTGTGCAACCGCGAATGCAGGGACTTGTGCCGAAAGGTTCACGGGCTCCTCGTCAAATTCGGGTGTGGCTGCCATGGCCTCTTCTTTTGGCTGGACGGGGGTAGGCGAGGATTGCATCGCTGTCTCCATCTTGGTTTCAACCAATAGGGAGAACTCGTCTTTCATCCGGTTCATCTCGAGGAGGAACTGGTTCATGATCTCCTGCATTTTTCGCTCGACGGCCTTCTCTATGAGATCTGGCAGGGATTTCGCCATGGCCGCTTCAACCGCTGAAGAGAAAATCAAAGAAAACGTCTGCAGGCCTTCCTGGGTAAAGGTTGCAGCCACTTCGCGCGGCATCGAAGAACGCGGCGCCTGAGACGGGGTGCGTTGGTTGTAATCTCCCCTGGTATCATTACGTTGCACGTTCGGTCTCGAGTAGGATGACGAAGCAGGCTTGGGGTTTCTATCGTCTCCGCCCGCTGGATCGATAAATGGGGATTGATTGACACGGTTATGTTGGCCTTGCGTCCAGCTCATTTAGAAACATCTCCCTGTTGAATGTGTGTCGTTAGTCTGACTTCATGCTTCTTTCACTCTGTTGGTTCAGGAATGGCGGGATGCGTTGTGGTCGTTGCCGGGAGGATGGATCAGGTCTACACAATCAGTATATTTCCTGGCATCCGAAAAAGGTGTCGAACCATGAATCGAAACCATTCATGTGCACCGTACATACTTGCAGATTTCCGGTAAACTTTCAACAACAGCCCTGCACAACAATGTGCCTTCCAGGAGTTAGGGTGGAACTCTTGCTCGTTAGGGCGACACCGAATGGGAAGAACTTGCGCTTAGGATAGCCTCATCGGATCAGTCGATGTGTACGCTAATTTCGTACCCGCTATGTTTCTTAATGTTCAAGACGCCATCATCGAGTAGAAGATACTGTCCTTTGATTCCAATGAGTTTTCCTTCCACCGTAGGCTGTTTGTCCATGGAGATAGACTTCGTGACAACCGCCTGGTCGTCAAGCCTGGGATACACAAATTCGTGCACGGTAAAGTCCTCGTGAAGAACAAACGCCTGGTGCGTCGCGGGTATCCTCCGGATTACGTCTTGTTTCACCTCGGTTAAGTCGATGGATGGGTCCGCTACAGCGTGCGCAAGCATTTTACGCCAGTCGGTTTTGTCCGGCAAGAACTTTGCGATCTCCATTTCCAGTTCACCCGCGTCTTTGCGGGTAGGTAACTCCGCGAGAAGTACGGCCCTTGAGGCACCTTGATCTACCCAGCGAATGAATTGTCTTCCTCTGCGCGTTAGACCCACTTTCACGGAACTGCTCACCGCGAGGTAAACATAATGGGGAATCATGCAATGCGATTGCCCGAATGACTCGTCTCGGCAAGTTCCTTCGTGAAAATGACACTCATGTGGTTTAACAATACATAGGTCACACTCGGCGAGGGTCGAAAAGCATGGGTAACAGTAACCCCCATTATACAGCTTCTTTACGATTCTTCCACAGTGTATGCAGGTTTTTTTTCCGGTAGCCGTTAAGGAGATTGTTTTTCCTAAAAGTGGGTTCAAATCAATCTCTTCATCGCCGATGGGCAGATGATACGTAACGATACCCTCGTCGTGCTGATGCCTCAATTCGCGCAGGCAACCGCGCCCGTCCGCAGCCCGTGTCATCCAACCATCATCTCCTTCTTGCATACCCTTCTCTGCAAAAAACGGTTCTCCTGCACAACAACGCCCCGGCTATGGCCGGGGCGAGGGGAAAGCGGAGCCTCCATTTGAGAACCCTTATTCAAACGACAGTTCAGTGCTCTTAGGGGCCTCAAGCGCGGGCTGCTTCTTCGACTTCTTATTCTTGTTACGGTTCGACGCACGAATTTCGCGTTCTGCCTTGCTCGCATAAAACCATACTGCAACCCACGCCGCGAGCGTGATGAAGGTCGCGAGCATGTACGTGTCGTTCAAACCGGCGACGAAACCTTGGGCCGTGATCAGTTGATTGAATTCAACCACAGCCATTTGTTTGGCAGCCGCAAGTGTCATCCCGTGTGCGTGCAGAAGTTGTTGCATGCTTAGGAGCGCGTGCCCCTGCGGAGAATTAGCCGTGACCTGCCACGACATGCGAATGGTGTGCTTAGCCGCCTGCGTCGCCATGTAGGACGTTAAAAGAGCGGTGCCGAGCGATGAAGCCACTTGCCGCGTGGTATTCGTCAAGGCCGTGCCTTGACTCACCATATTGACACGAACGGTGTTCATGCCCGCCGTCATGATGGGCATCATGCAGATCCCCGCACCCACGCTGCGCAGGATGTAGAGCCACTGTATTGTCCCAGAACTGGAGTCCAGGCTGAGCTTGGAGAACAGGTACGTGGCCACCGTCATGATCAGAAGCCCAATGACCGCTAATGGGCGCGCCCCAATTCGGTCAAACAGCCGTCCTCCGATGGGCATGAGGACGGCGCTGGCTAGCGCCGCGGGAGTCATGAACAGACCGGTGCGAATGGCCGAATATCCCATGATGTTCTGCAAGTAAACCGGCAAAAGGAACACGCCGGCAAACGTCGCGGTGTTAATGAGCGAAGTGATGAGGAGGCTCATGCTGAACATGTAGTTCTTGGTTACCCTGAAATTCAGCATCGGATGCTTGACAAACAACTCCACGATGATGAAGGCGACAACGAGCAACACACCGAGGGTGATGTACGTCTCAACCTCGGCAGATCCCCAACCGTGAGAACTGACCTCGTTGAAGCCGTAGAGCAGGCTGAAAAACCCCACCGTCGACAGGATGAAACCGGCCCAGTCGAAAGTTCCCTTAACTTCGTGGGAAAACTCCTGCATGGCAAACATGCCGAGCCCGACGGCGAAAATGCCAATCGGCACGTTCAGGTAGAAGATCCAGCGCCAGCTCCAGTATTCGACAAGGACGCCGCTGATTACGGGGCCGAATGCCGGCGCCGCAATCATGGCAACCCCGAATACACCCATGACGGTCCCTCGCCTATCCGGCGGAAAGATGCGGAATATCATCGACATGGCGACAGGCATCATGAAACCGCCGCCCATGCCTTGAATGATGCGGAAGAACACAATGCTAGGCAAGTTCCATGCCATGCCGCACAGGATGGAACCTCCCGTAAAGACGACGAGTGCGGAAAGAAAGAGCTTCTTCGGGCCGAACTTGTCGGTCATCCACCCGGAGATGGGCACCAAGACGCCGATGGTGAGCATATACGCCGTTAAAACCCATTGGATCTGCGCCGTACTGGCGTTCAGCTCGGTTTCCATCTTCGGGATGGCGACGTTGACCACGCTCGTATCCAGGATGGCCATGAAGACTCCCATGACGATGATGGCCGTCTGCAGATAAGGTGCTCGGATGCGATGAATTTCGTATTGATGATGGTCCTGTGAATGAGACGACTCGTTGTTTTCCATGTCACGCCCCCCTCACGTGAGCCGTTTGTCCTATCGGTCTCACTTGTGAATGCGCACGCTCACGCTCATGCCAGGAACCAGACCGTTCACGGTGCCTTGCAGGCTGATGGTCACGGGGATGACCTGTGTTACTTTGGTGAAGTTTGCATTCGTGCTCACCGTCGGCAGCAGAGAGAATGTCGCTGCGGTGGCAAGACCAATCTGGCTAACCCTTCCGGAGATGTCCGTACCGGGGAACGCATCGGGATACACGTCAACGGCATCCCCTACCTTTACGTGCTGGATCTGGGTTTCCTTGATGTTGGCGGTAACGTATAGGTTATTGAAGTTGTATGCGTAGGCTAGCGGAGTTCCTGCGGCGACAAATTCGTTGTTAACGGCATCGTTTTGAACGATGGTCGCACTTTGCGGCATCGGGATGGCAACCTGTTTGCCGCCGACAGATACGTCACCGACGTTGCTGCCGCTGTTAAACTGGGTGCCTGTCGCGCCCTTCCAGTTCACGATTTTGCCGGTGGCTGGTGCCGCGATGGCGATTTGAGTACCAGCGACCTGGGCGTCATCCGTGGACAGGTACAGTGTTGACTGATTGTAGAAATAATAGCCAAGGAATCCGGCGACAAGAACGACAATGATGATCACGATGTTAAGTATGAATAGCCGGCGTGAATTCATCTTGTTGATTTCCTCCCTTACTCATCTGTCTACCCCAACCGACAAATAATTATATATCTAAAATATATGTTTATGAAACATTGTTTGTGTGAAAATGTCATCGATTTCGTGGCAAGCAAATTCCTTCTCGCCAAACAGGTTTATCTTCTATCAAGTTTGGTAAGGATGGTTCATAGATTCACGAGAATACATGCCGGGCTCGTCTCATAGATTCTGATAGGTCAAACGCAAAAAGATGGAGGGATTTCGACTATGGAAGAGTTTCGATTCTTAAACGCGTCAAAAGACAGGACCTTGCCGACTTTCACAAGGATTCGTGCTCATACGCGCATGGATGCCATCGAGGAGTTTGCACAGCGCTATGATCTTCGGATCCGCAGCGTCGCCGACGAAACGGTTTCGTTCCGCCACGACAGTCGGACCGTCTTCTTCAGCGTTTCCGGAGTGGATCCGTTTCTTCGCGTCCTGTTTGGTTAACACACGTCGGACTCTCCCCGGCGTGAATTTAGACACTTAGCGCCATCGGGTCCGGGGTCGGTGTACTTTCTCGCACGCAAAAGTTCTTCGAGGGCTCGTGGTATGATAGTGGACACGGGACAGACCCCACCTTCACGAATGCGCACCGACCGAGGAGAGGGACTTTTGTGACGAAGAAAGAGTACCTAGAGTTTTTGGACGAGATATCCCGGATGTTTCCGGATGCTCATTGTGAGCTTCTTCACGACAACCCATTCGAGTTGCTCATCGCCGTGGTGCTATCGGCGCAGTGCACGGACGCGCTCGTGAATAAGGTCACTAGGGACCTGTTTGAAAAGTACAAGGCGCCCGCGGATTACTTGTCCGTTCCCATAGAAGAGCTAGAGTCCGACATACGAAGCATCGGTTTGTACAGATCCAAGGCGAAGAACATACAAGGACTCTGCCATCGGTTGTTGGAACAGTACGGTGGAGAAGTCCCCAAGGCGCACGAAGACCTCATCAGCTTGCCCGGTGTCGGCCGCAAAACCGCCAACGTCGTCGTATCCAACGCCTTTGATACGCCAGCCATCGCGGTAGACACGCATGTGGAACGCGTCGCCAAGCGCATTGGCCTATGCAAAACGAACGCGACCGTCCTTGAAGTAGAACGCAAGCTGATGCGGTTCACGCCGCGCGAACGCTGGACCGAGACTCATCACCAATTGATCTTCTTCGGGCGTTACCACTGCAAAGCGACGCGTCCGAACTGCGAAACGTGCCCCGTGCTCTCCTTATGCCCGTTCGGCCGAAAAAGGCTATCCGCTCCGAAAAAGACCAATCGGTCTAAGAAGAAAGCCTCACCTTCCCATGCGGAAGCGACCTAGTCTCGACAGGGAGCTTTTCATGAACACGGGCGCTTCCTACGACCCCGATGAATCCCGCTATTGTAAACACAAATTAACCATGTACTCGAAGAATATTTACAATTGTCAAACAGTTGCTTAAAAAACCACCGTTACAATCACCGTGAAGGAGTAAAGCATGCTCTATTCTCGGGAGGAATCCACGGTGGGTTTGAAAAGGTCAGGGGCAATTCTAGCAACACTGACATCGATGGCAACAGCGGGGTCAATGATTGCGATGGCAGCGCCGCAGGCGATGGCCAAGAGCAAGGGGACGCTGGTTCTCTATTCTGCACAGGGCTACGACGCCGCGATGGCGAAGGCGTTTGAGAAGGCAACCGGCATCACGGTGAAACTGGACGACAACTCGACGGGTCCGCTCATCGCGAAGGCCGAGGCCGAAGCGAGCCATCCGCTGTGGGACGTCATTTGGTTTGACGGTGCTGTTTCTATGCAGGCCATGGATAATCAAGGGCTCTTGCTGCGCGGCTTTACGCCGAACGACGTCAACAACCTGAATGCCCTCGGACGCAACCTTGTGGCGAAAGACAAGTCGTATTACCCCACGGGTGTCACTGGGATGGGTGCCATCGGATATAACCCGAACGTCGTCAAGCCCTCCCAGCTTCCCAAGACGTGGAACGACCTCCTGAAGCCGCAGTGGAAGGGCCAAGTCGCCATGAACGATCCCGCGATTTCCGGCCCCACCTATCCCTTCGTCGCCGGGATCATGCAGCAGATGGGCATGAAGGGCGGCGAGAACTTCTTCACGAAGCTGAAGAAGAATGGGCTGCACGTGTACCAAACCAACAAGGTGACCATCGGGGCGATGCTTGCGGGCAGGGCGAAGCTGGCCATCGTTCAGGATTCCGCGCTCATCTCCGACGAGGTATCCGGGGATCCGATTAAAATCGATTACCTGCGCTCCGGCACGTACTCGCTGCCGAGCGTCATCGCCATCGACAAGAATGCTCCCGACATGGCAAACGCGAAGCTGTTCGTAGAATGGGTTCTCTCCAAACAAGGCCAAAAGGTTCAGATCAACCCCAACAATGGCGGCGGAGATTCCTACTACATGCCGGTCATTAAGGGTGTCAAGCCCGACAAACCGGCAGAGCGTCCGGGTGTCAAATGGGTCAAAGTAAATCCCGTTCATGGGGCGAAAGTGAAGAATTCCATCGAGGCGTGGTTCCATGACCACATTACTCTCTAACAGGAAGAAGGTCGGGTCGATCCGCAGTTTGGGATCGGCCCCCAGCCTTCTTATCATGTTCGTTTTGGTCATCTATCCTCTGGGGAGTCTATTTCTACAAATCATCTTTCCCGACGTGTTCAGCGCGCACATGAGCTGGCATTTTTCGCTTCAAGGGATGGCCCGAGTGTTACGCAACAAATTCAACCTCGAAGCCATTTTCAACTCGTTCTGGATTGGCTGCGTCGCGGCCATCATCTCGGTGCTCATCGGGACCGTGACAGCGTTCGGTGCGATGATGGCTCGTGGATTTACGAAGACGCTCATCAACACGTGCGTGTGGATCATCTTCTTTGCTCCGTCGTTCGTCATCGCTTCGGGATGGGTCATCCTTCTTCAGGGCGGCGGTGTGATGCAACAATTGCTTCACGTATCTCCGAACGCATTCAATTGGTTTTTCACACCCCTCGGGCTGTTTCTTGTCATGGGCCTGAGGTACTTCCCATTCGCTCACTTTTCTATGTCGCAAGCTATCTCGAACATCGGTCCCGAATACGTACGTGCAGCGCGCCTTCTAGGCGCGAAACCATGGACGATTTTCACGCGAATATGGATACGGTTGCTCATGCCCGCACTGCTCGCTGGTGCCACGATTGCTTTTGCTGAAGGATTCGGAGACTTTGGATTAGCGTCGGTGATCACGCCCAACATGCAAATTCCGCTAGTCTCTTACCAAATATACACGTCGCTTTATGAGTTGCCCGTCGACTTCTCATCCGCGGCCGGTTTGTCCTTGCTGGTGATCATCGTGACTTCTGCGGCGTTGATCTTTCAGTTTTGGTGGCTGAATCGAAAGTCGTACGGGACCATCTCGGGCGGATTGTGGTCCGAAGCTCCGGTAAAACCGAAAACCCGCAAGATCATCATTGGCGTAGCGCTCGTCATCGTACTGCTGGGGCTGATTCTGCCGTTCGGGGCGACGCTCGTGCAATCGTTCTGGAAGAATAGCTACGTTGGATTCAAGTGGAATAACTGGACGTTCGCGAACTACCATTCTGCCCTTGCGGTCGGAAGCGCCGGGCTTGGCGCTCTGGAACGCACGGCCGTCTACGCGCTCATCACGGCGATCACCGTGATGATTCTTGGGCTCTACATCGGGCAGCAGATGACTTTTAACAAGTCGCTCGCAAGCCGCATCTTGAACAACGTCACGATGGCCACCATTGCCATCCCCGGCGTCGTTCTTGGCGTCGGATACGTCTTTGCTTGGAACGCAAATTGGCTGAGCCCCCTTCACCTTTTGATCTACGGAACGCCAGCCTGTTTGGCGCTGGCCTATGTTGCGGTTCATTTGCCTTACGCCATTCGCCTGCAGATCTCCGCGATGACGCAAATCTCGCCCAACCTGCTCACGGCCGCCCAGATCCTTGGGGCCCGAAAGAACGTCGTACTGCGCGCGATTGTGTTGCCTCTGGTCCTGGAGACCGTCGTATCCACGTCGCTCATCGCGTTCACCGGGGTCATGTTCGAATTGCCTGCGGCTTCGTTGCTCTACCCGGCCGGCCAACCGCCGTACTCCGTGCTAGTTGCTCATTTGTTTGCGGACTTCCAGTGGGCGTCGGGCTCATGCCTCACCATCGTCGGCATGATGGTCGTGTTTGGCTCTTATGTCGCCGGAAACCTGATTCTGCGAAAAGTATTCGGCAAGAGCAGTATGGCAGGCGCATGGGGCGCGAGCAGGGCTGCAAGCGAGAGAGAAGGCATCCCTGAGGCGCAAGGGTCTGTGACAACAGTCTAATCTTCCGATTGTGATGAGGATGGGGTGAGTATTTTGTATATTTCCATGAATGGAGTCACGAAGCAGTTTGGCGGAAGGGTTGTTCTTTACGACATCTCGTTTGGGCTCGAAAAGGGAAAGCTGCTCGCGCTCTTAGGTCCTTCAGGATGCGGCAAGACGACGCTGCTGAACGCGCTCGCGGGACTCGTCGACATCGATGGGGGGACGATTTCCATTGGTGACAGACTTTACTCGAGGCCCGGTTACAGCCTCGCTCCAGAAGAGCGAAAAATCGGCATGGTGTTTCAGGACTTCGCGCTTTGGCCACACATGACCGTCTTCGACAACATCGCGTTCGGCCTGAGGGTCAAGCGCGTACCGCGACGAACGATTCACGAAAGGGTCATGGAAGTTCTGCAAACGGTGCGGATGGTTGGATTTGAGAAGCGATTCCCGCATCAACTCTCCGGAGGGCAGAAACAACGCGTCGCGATTGCCCGCGCATTAGCGCCTGAGCCGGCCGTCCTGCTGATGGATGAACCATTGTCCAGCCTAGACGCGAAGCTGCGCGAGGAAATGCGTTGGCAACTGATGGAGATTGTTAGGAAGACGGGAATCACGACGGTGTACGTCACTCACGATCAAATCGAAGCTCTCACCATGGCGGATCACGTCATCTTGCTGAACCAGGGGCGCATAGAACAAGAAGGTTCACCGGTGGAATTGTACCAGTCTCCTCGCACCGAATTCTGCGCTTCCTTCATCGGGGCATCAAACCTCTTGCCTTGCAGCATTGTGAATCACATGGGATCTTGGGCAAAAATCGACGTGGATGGTTTTCGCACGACGGCGAGCGTATACGATGACACCATTTCAGCTAGCGCCGTTTGGATGGTTAGGCCGAGCGACGTCTCCATCGTTCCTGATGCAAGGGATTCAAACGACGAGGCGACCTACGCGAAGGCAGTCATTTTGCAGAGGGCCTTCCAAGGAGACACATGGCAGTACCGTGTACGCCTAGACGGGCCTTCTCATGTGTCCCTAGAGATTTGGGACGAACAGGCGAGGGAAGTGGGGGACGCAGTGTTCATACGCATCCTGCGCGAATCTGGGCGTCTCATTCGTCCGGCTCATTCGCCTCAATTGGTTTAAATAGATTGCGCTGAAAATTAACCGTAGACGGTCCCGGTGACCGTCTTTTTTCCTAGGTCCTTTTGCACTTGCGAAGGCAACGATACGGGCGCTTTGCCGTACGAGTACCATACGACTCCCGCGTCGTTCACGTTTCGGGTGGTGAAGTATTTCGAGAGCGTCGCGGGCGACACTCCTTCCATCAAAGCGAAGATGTCCACGGGGATGATCATCTTATCCGATGCGGCATCTTTGCTAACGACGTACGATTGTCCTACCTTCTTCAGGACCACATTGTCGACTTCGCGGATATGAGAAAGGAAGGTTGTGAGCGCGCTGCCGTTCAAACTCGGGTACACCAGGTTCATCGCGATGGTTTCCGATTTATCCTTTGCGAAGTATTTCGCCACGTTCACGACGCCCCGAATGTCGTAGTTAGAGCCTACTTTTGTAATCTGAGGATTTACGAACGAATCAAACGGTGGAACGTCCCGTAAGGTCAGCATGTTGACGACGGAGTATACGTTCGCGTTGTTCGTCACCCAGGTCTTCCCGTTCAGCGAAAAAAAGCGACTTCCTACCTGAAGATTGGTAGAGTTTCCGAGACTCTGGTCTACGCTTTGGTACCATATGATAGGCTGGGTTGCATTCGTGGCGTCCGCCTTGGCGTGATCCCGCTCTACGTCGTTCGTCGGTCCCAATTGGGAGGCGACAGACGAAGTTTTTTTACCCAGCTTTGTCAACTGAAACGTCGCGACGGTTTTTTGAATGTCCGACATTTGCAGATAGGGGGCTTGTGCCAAATTCTGAACGGCCGCCGCGTACGCTTTCGCAGCTTGTGCAACGAGCGCGGCGCTCGGTTTTGCTGTCTGTGCCTTCGTCGTTGTATTCGTGTTTTTTGCATTCGCGTGCGCTTTTGTGGCAGCGCTGGTAGAGGTCTTGGCGGGGCTCTTTGCGGTCTGATTGGCCCAAACCGCCGGGACAGAAAGCGATACAACTCCGCTAGCGACGGCGCCAATCCACAAATACCGAACGTTCATTCCCAGCGACCTCCCTGAAAGTGCTACAAATCAAACGGACATGACAGCAGTTTCACTGCAAACTGTATCAGAGCGTACAGCATATGTATAGATCCACATATGCACTCGAGTGGACGGCAGATGCTAGCTAGCATTCTTGTGCGGGGATCTCTATGGATGTAAGAGCATGCAAACATTGCAAATCAATTGCATAAGTTACGAGCCGCCATATATACTGAGTGCAGCACTGTCCGCTTCTTGATTCGGGAACGGATGCGTCGCGCCATCCGTCGGCCCTGCAAAGGAGTCCTCGCGTCGATGAATCGATTTGGTAGGGTAACCTCCATCGCACTTTCTACGGCAGCATTGGCTGCCGCCTGTATGACGGCCCCATCGGTAGCATCAGCAACGGCATTTATCGGTTATGATGCGACCGCCCGGCCCCCCCAGCTGATAACGACGCGTTCACTCGCAAATCCCGGCACGGGAAAGGCCTCCGCGATGATCAGTGCTGCACTAAAGGGCATCGCGTCCACCGAATCATTCTTGGGGATTACAGCCCTGCACAAGGAGGGGTTTGATGGAAAGGGCGTTCACATCGCCATCATTTCCTATGAACCCATTCGCATGGCGGACGTACAACGATTTGCGTCGCGCATGTCGTTACCGCCTTTGAAGTTAAATGTCATTCCCGTCGACGGAGGCGTTTCGCAGCAGGCCCTCCAGACTCCCGATGGGGACGCGGAGGTGTCGCTAGACATCGACGCAGTACACCTCGCGGCACCCGATGCCACCATCGACGTGTATGAGGTGGCACAATCGGATTTGCTTTCTATTCCTCTGTCTACGATAGCAAAACGAAATCAGGATCAGATAGTGACCATTTCGTACGGATTTCCGTACTTTGAAGTGCCGCCGACCGAAGAATCAGTAGAGCAGGCGTGGGTGACGAAATTGAATCAGGAAGGCACCACCGTTTTCGCCGCCAGCGGAGACATGCCAGGGACCAAGACCAACGTCACGTTGAATCTGCCGTCCATTCTACCGAACGTTGTGGGGGTCGGCGGGGCCGAACTTTCTGTTCCGAACAATGCTGGGACGACAAAGCAGTCCAATTGGCCCTACTCGGCTGGAGGATATTCCGAAGACTTCGCTGAGCCCTTTTATCAAAACGTGGTGAACTCGATGCCGTCCATACCGAAGGCAGCCGTAGCCAACCGAATGGTACCGGATATTTCAGGGCCCGCAGATCAGACGGTGGCCACTGCTTCGGGTACTGTGGAGGGATTTCCGATTCAGGCCACGACGGATCAGGGAACGGGCGTGTACTTCATTCAGGGAACAAGCCTCGCCAGCCCTTTTGAAGCGGGAATGTTTGCGGATTTGGAGCAGGAGATTGGGCATCCTCTGGGCAACCTAAATCCGATGCTATATTCGGCCATCGGAACGAACGCATACCTGCCGGTAGCGGGGAGTTTGGCTACGGGTGGGCCGTACACAGGGGGATCGTCCTATAACCTATTGACAGGGCTCGGGGTGCCCAACGGGAAAACCATGGGCAATGCCATTAAGGCCTACGATGCTCGGCTTGAGGCGGCAATCAATGCGGACATTGCAGCTACGTACGACGAGGTCACCGCAATGCATCAGGACGAGATGCTCGCGCACAACGCAAGCGCAGCCTTGGCGGGGGGCTCATCGGCAGCGAAGGCGCAGCTACAGGCGGCCGTGAAAGATTTGAACCAGAGCTACAACAAGCTGAATTCGGACCAAAGCGCGTACGCCTCACTTCTCGGGCAGGACATCAAGTACCAACCCAACCAGGCCCCCTTGACCTCGTCGCTCATCGCAACCCTGGGTCAATCCGTTCAAATGTTGACCGCGAAATACGATGCAGAGATCAAGCAGGGAGCCGGGTCGGTATCGCCCT
>JAJZAV010000296.1 GCA_021799255.1 Bacillota bacterium | reverse complement strand
GAGCCATGATATCTCGGGTTGGCCCCTCGTACCGGTGACTGGCTTCACGTCAACATCGACGCACGCCTTTGGGCGTCCCCTACGCGCCGGATGGGACCGGCGACTGTCGTCCCGCCGTCCATGCCGGTACTAACCTACCCACGATTAACGACCCCCAGCCCAACGGGTTGGGGGTCAAAAATTCCCCAACTACCCTGGGGAAATTTATGTGGCCGAAGTGGGGAATTCTTCTTGACAATATACACCATGCTGTCATTGCACGATGCCTCACTTTCGATACTGTCGTCGTTACGGTAGCACATCGAGACGCCCCGACCGGGGATAATCCCGCTAGTCGGAGCATCCGGATGTCCTTACCCTATTTGGGCCGTGGTGGCGTCCAAGAACCGCAGGCCCTTGGAACAGGGAAACGTGCGCGACCCATCAGGCCAGCGGACGCCCACACGAATGCCGCCGCAGCTCTCCAACTGGCACGGACGGGTCGTGCTGGTGACGGTGCCCGCTTGGCGGCCATCGCGGCTGCGCACGGTCGTTAATGTGTTCAACTCGCTCATGTGATCACCTCCTGTTATAGACAATATTATTATGGATTGATACAATAGTCAAGCGGGGAGAATGCAGCCCCGGACAGAGAGGATGAACGTGATGATTACGGTGACGGGATCACGTGGGCCGCTCCTTGGCCCCCTGAGTTGTACGACGTGCGGCAATCGGACGGATTTCGACCTCACTTGGCTGGGTGACATCCCGCAGCGATTTGCGGCGGATGTTGAGAGCGGCGAGCGTGACTACGCCGCGTATGAGAGCATGGGAGAGGCCATGGATATTGACTTGGCCCTGGAGTGTCGCCAATGTGGCACGCTGCTGGCTGAGCGAGATGTCGCCATTACGGTGACTCCGTGGCAGCGGCTCATGAGCCGAGTACAGTTCTTGGAGATGATTCGCCGTTCGCCGGCGGCGGACGCTGGTATTGCCAGCGCGGCTAACAGCGCACGTTTGTGTGATGAGGCGGAGGAGAATGGCGATCCGAAATACGGCCTCAATCTTGTCTTGTCCTATCCGAATCCGAAGATGCCCGAGGCCCTCTTGACTCACTTTACGGACAAGCTCGTACCACACCGGCTTTTGCGGGGGTATCGGGATCGCGGCATTACCTATCATGCAGATTGCGACGACTTCGTGTTTTTTGATCTTTGGTTTCCACACGATGCATTCGCGACGGAAACAGAATGGCACAAGGCTATGCAAACGATCCTTCAACGGTCGGAGCTTCTAGACGGGCAATTTCAGACCTTTGTCCAACGCTGCGGCATTCCGCTTGAGGAGGTGATGGTATGATTCGGTGTCCGGATTGCGAGTACGAATGGGCGGAGATTTTGGCGACGATCATGACCGCGGTGGGTGCTGATGGTATCGACTACGCGGACATCGACGACCGCAATGTGGAGCCGCATTGGAACGATCAATCGTTTTGTCGCTGTCCGGAGTGTGGATATGAAGGGGTGGTGGCGGACTTCATTTCCCGCGACTCGCCATGGTACGGCCATTGAGCCGTTATGTCCAAAGGAAAACGACCCCTCGTTTCAGAGAGAGGTCGTTTTTGTTTGGACTGTCGCTACTGGTTGGCGAAGCGCCCACGGGCCTGCAAGCGGCGCGTCATCTCCTCCAGCATCACCGGAAATCCGTGTGTGTTGGGGGTTTGAGGAAGACGCGATATCCGCTGGATGGCGATTTGTCCCGGAGTTCCTTGATACAGGGGGAATCGATCGCAAGTCGCATCATCGAAGGCATAGGCTTCTTTGCACTCTTCGTGAAACCCGGCGAGGGAAATGACCAGCATCTCTAAGGATGCGATGTACGTCTGATCATCCACGCAGATCACCTCCAAGTTCCGTTACGGCGTCGGCGTGCCACTCGGGATTGAGCGCATCGGCTAACTCGCGGATATCAATGTTCTCCAGCTCCAGTGGTGTCATGTGCAATAGCGTTCCAACGACACCCCAAAGCGCCGAATAGTAGTCTGACGAATCGGCAAAGTATAGAGCCTTGACCGCTGTGTTGAGGGCTTCCTTGGCTGTGGGCGACAGGTGGCGCATCGGCTCGCGCAGCGCCTCTGGCATCCGTTTGGCTTCTTCTGCCTCGCGTGCCAAGTCCTTTTGCATCTCGGCCACCAGGCGTGGCCACGTTCGCTCCATAAATCCTTTCAATCGTGGAGGATAGTCCATTACGAAGAGTTCGCCGGCGTCCTCCATGTGCAGCTCATCTAGGAGGTCTTCGGCCGAATATGTGGCGTCGCTCTCGATCTCGAACGCCGCGACGGCCTCCCAGTCTTCCCGAGCCTGCTCGCGATCCAGAGATCCGGCTTGCCGATCCTGACAAATTTCCCGGCGCAACTCATGGACAGTGTCCTTACGGTTTAGCTCCGAACGCTCTCCGAGCTTTCCCATCAGATAATCCGGGCCCAGCCGGGACAGAAATACCCGGAAGTCCTCATCGCCGAAGTTATGCCAGAGATGCCCGAACTCGCCGTAATCGCCGATCACGGCGAGGAACCCTCGGTTATCGAGGTGGGCGACTGCCCAGCCGTCGTAGTCCACGTTCGGTACCGAATACCGCCAACACGTCACATCATTCATGATCAGACCGTCCTTCCCAGTCGATTGCTAGGACATGCAGCGTGCCGCGGGACTGTTCTCTCGGCAGCCATGACCAGTAGCATTGAGCCAGATGCCACAGAGCTTCGGTAAGTGTTTTGCCGGCCGCCTCCCAGCGGTTCGTTTCTACCAGCCACCGGGTCTTATCACGATTGTGCCGGATAACCATGCAGCATCTTCCCTTTCATCAGGTGTGTTCGCGTGTCTTCAGCGGTGAAAGCAAGACACACGGTTATCGTAGCGAGAATCGGGGCAGGAACCGGGGATCAGTCAGTAAAACACCAACCCCGGATTGGGGGTTGGTGTTCCGAGAACGTGGGATCGATAGCTGGTGGATTCCTACTCGTGGTCCAACACCGTGAACTGGTCAATCCCCGGCAGTACCTTGAGAGTCCGGGCATTATCCCACTTCACATACAGGCTCGGCCAATCATCGGCGCCAGTGATGGTACCGCAGGTGCCGGCCGGCACGGGATTAGGGTCGTTGGGCATCGCCGTCAGGCGAATTCGAGTTCCGGGTGGATACTGTTCCAACAGGGCGCGGGCATCATCGGTCATGATACGGACCTCCGTGTCTTCAGGCTTTGAGCGGGTTTAATCCGGTTCAGATGCTGAAGATAATACGTCTCAAAGGACGCATACAACGGCACATCCACGTCGATGGCAAACGCACTGTCCAAGCGGGCCCTCAGCTCCGGATGGGCTTTGACGGGTTCGCGAAACCGTGTACATACCGCATCGAGAATGGGCTGAACCACGGCGGCCGGGTCATAGCCAGCGGTGATGATGGCGTCGAGCACGGCATCGAGTTGGGCATATCCATCGCGCTTTAACTGCACGTCGCGCATGCTGATGCCCGCTTCGGGCTGGATGCTCACTAAATCCATGCCATTGGCCAGGATGGTCATGAATTTTTCAAACGCCTCCTGCGTGATCTGCATAAGACATTCTCCTTGTCTTCAGGGAATTTGGCTAAGTCATCAGGATTGATCGAAGCCGTCTTTATCGTAGGCTCTTTAAAGCCATCGTCCGGGGATCCGAAAAAAATCCGACCCCCAAAAGGAGGTCGGTCGAGAGCGAAACAGCTATTGAGCGATGCCGTTCGGGTTGCGGTCGCCATCCCAAATCGGGTTGACATCCATATAGAGCGTGCCATCCTCCGATTCCACACAGAAGCGTTCGCCGGTGTTGACGATTTCAAAATGGTAGTACAAGAAGCCGTCGTCTAGGCGTGCTTCCACGAACCGAACGAACGTCCCAATCGGGAGCGTCATGGCCTCTCCACTGCCAGTGTCGGATTCGTCCAAGCTCACCGTCTCATCCAAGTGAAAGGTGTTGCCTTTGTATTGATTGGCGAAGCGGCATTCATCGCGTAAGTCGGCCATCGCGCACCTCGTCCTTTCTTTGGATGATCAACGCCAGCAAATCGCTGGGTGAACACCCGGCGTCAACCCAGGGACGGAAGTGCTCGTTGTAGACTATGTCGAGATTGAGATCGCCTGCCTCGTCTTCCTGAATGAGATTCGCAAAAGGCGAGTGCCAAAACCCGAGCTGGAAGCACGGCTGCACTGTCTTAAACGGGTAGTCGAGCCGATCTTCGTATTCGGGATGCGCAGAACACATGGGGTACATGTACCCACCTTCCGGCTCCCCGTCATCATAGTAGTTCTCACATGACTGGCACCCCGGATCCATGTTTTGCAGCTTGAGATACTGGGC
>JAJZAV010000295.1 GCA_021799255.1 Bacillota bacterium | reverse complement strand
CAGGGCATACGCCTGTCAACTCGGAGGATGAATGGAGTCGACTTCAGCCCGTGTTGAGCGAGATTGGGGCTCATACTTCCGTTCCTATTTCCGTAGACACGTACAAGGCATCCACCGCGCGGCGAGCCGTTGAGGCGGGTGCGTCCATCGTCAACGACGTGTGGGGGGGCCTGGCGGACCCCGAGATACTCGCTGTGGCAGCCGAGGCCAACTGCACGTACATATGGATGCATAATCGACCGTCGCCAGCGGCCGAGGACGGATTTAGGGTTCTTCTGGACGAGACCAAGGCAGGGATTGAAAGGTGCCTTCAGGCGGGGATTGCGAAGGAGAAGCTGTGGATTGACCCGGGTATCGGCTTTGGGAAAACCCATGCGCAGAATCTGGAGGTTTTACGGAGGCTGGACGAATACGTCGCGCTCGGCTATCCGGTGCTGGTAGGAGCCAGTCGCAAGAGGGTCGTGGGGATGACGGTTGGCGGGGCCCCAGCGGATCGACTCGAAGGTTCTTTGGCAATAGCGGCCTTTGCCGCGGAACACGGGGCGAGAATCGTGCGCGTTCACGACGTAGCGGCAACCGTGAAGACGTGCCGAATGATAGAGGCTATCTGTCATGCATGACTTAACGGGAAACGTTCACCAGGCATACATCGGTGTGGGGGCGAATCTCGGCCGACGGATTGACGCGTTGCATCACGCCGTGGAACACCTCTCTTCACTAGGAGAAGTCGCTTGCTCGGACGTGTACGAAACGGCACCCGTCGGCTACGAAGATCAACCGGACTTCTTGAATATGGTGGTCTCCCTCCGAACCGCGTTGGCGCCCTTGCCTCTGCTCGAAGCGTTGCTTCGTATAGAAACGGAGTTTGGACGCGAACGATCCGTTCGATTTGGCCCTCGAACTCTAGATCTCGACATCCTCTTGTACGATAATCGGTATGTCTGTTACAGGACCCTCCAGATTCCTCACCCGCGCATGTGGGAACGTGGGTTTGTTGTCGTTCCGCTGGCGCATCTCGCTCCGTCGCTGAAAGCTCCGGGTGGCCAATCCGTTGCTGAATTAGCTACACACTTTCGCAACAAGGGAGACATTCGTCATGTCGGACGTTTTTGGTAGGCGCCTGCGCGCGTACAGAAAGCTGAAACATTGGACACAGGCGGATCTCGCCCGTCGAGTGGGCGTGAGTGTCGCCATCATCGGGGGCCTGGAAAGAGGCACGAGGACACCAACCAAGGAACAGCTATCGAGTTTCGTCACCGTACTTGACGCGAGCGAAGAGGAACTGGGCATGTCCGAGAAACAAGCGTCCGCAAAAAATGGTTTCCTGGTCTAAGATTCTTTATGTCGGCAAATTTAGGGGATTCCTTCCTGCTGTGTTTGACGCGACAGGTGCGTTGACAACCTAAATGTCGCTCACTATAATTGCGCATAGACACCGAGGGTCAAGGAGTAGAGCACTGTCAGCAGAAGGTCTGACAGTGTTTTCTGTAATCACAAGCGGAATATCACTCTCAGTGAACGGCATAAGATGGATGCATCTTTACGGCAATAGGAACAGGCAAGCAAAGGAGCGACCATAATGGCGGAAAAAGAAGTGCTGTTGACGCCCGAGGGACTGCAGAGACTCGAAGACGAATTGGAACATTTGAAGAGCGTCAAACGACGTGAAGTCGCTGAACGCATAAAGCTGGCTATCAGTTACGGCGATATCAGTGAAAACTCCGAATACGAAGATGCGAAAAACGAGCAGGCGTTCATTGAAGGACGAATTATGACGCTTGAGAAGATGCTTCGCAATGCGCGCATCATTTCCAGCGACGAAGTCGATACCGACATGGTGAGCATTGGTTCCACGGTGCGCCTGCGGGACATCGAATTTGACGAAGAGGTTGAATACACGATTGTCGGCTCTGCCGAAGCTGATCCCGCGAGTAACAAGATCTCGAACGAATCGCCTGTTGGACGAGCGCTGATTGGTAAGAGCGCCGGTTCCGTCGTCGACGTTTCGGTGCCAGCCGGTACGCTTCAATTTGAGGTGTTATCCATCAAGCGCTAGCCTGACCCGGTGCGAGTCTTGCAACGCGGTGCTCTGAAACCGCCATCATCATGGCTTCGTTGACAGAGGTTCTAGGTTTGTGGTGTACTGACGTTGCTTACGGCTTTTATGGAAGGTCCTAAGACCATCTCAACCGCGCGTTCCTTTCGTGCTCGAGGGCTATTAAGGACTCTTCGATCCCAGGCATGCGAAAGACGGGGCCGTTACGTTGGTTTCAGGCGGACGAGTGATGCGAGCCAAGGGCTTGGCAAACTCGTCCGTTTCGATTGGAGGCAAATTGAGTGGAAGAACAGTCCCTCTGGGAAACGCGATTAAGTAAGCTTAACGACCTGCGCGAGCGGGGAATCGATCCCTTCGGGCACCGCTACGACGTCACCCATCACGCGAAGGACATTCTTGAATTCGCGGGGGACAAGCCCAAGGAGGAACTCGAAAATGAGCGTCTTCGGGTTCGAATTGCGGGCCGCCTGATGATTAAGCGGGGACACGGCAAGGCCGCCTTCGCGAACGTCCAAGACAGATCCGGTGTGATCCAGATCTATGCGAAGATTGATGTGCTTGGCGAAGACCAGTACGACGTGTTTCGAACCCTTGACTTGGGAGACTTCTTGGGCGTAGAAGGCGAAGTGTTTCGAACCAACCGGGGTGAGGTCACCGTCATGGCCGAGAAAATCGAGGTTTTGGCCAAGTCCCTGCGACCACTTCCGGAAAAGTGGCACGGGCTCAAAGACGTCGAGACTCGGTATCGCCAGCGCTACCTGGATCTCATTGTGAATCCGGAGATCCGCGAAACCTTCATGATGAGGTCTCGCATCATTCAGTCTATCCGACGCTTCCTGGACGATAGGGGGTACCTCGAGGTCGAGACCCCAACGTTGCAGTCAGTCGCCAGCGGCGGGCACGCTCGCCCGTTTGAGACGCACCACAATGCCTTGGACATGCATCTTTACCTACGCATTGCCTTGGAACTACACCTGAAGCGCCTCATCGTCGGCGGCATGGAGCGCGTGTACGAGATTGGGCGGGTGTATCGCAACGAGGGCGTGTCGACGAAGCACAACCCCGAGTTCACGATGCTAGAGTTGTACGAGGCCTACTCGGACTTCATCGGCATCATGGACTTGACGGAGGCGATGATCAAGTACGTCGCACAAACGGTGCTCGGGAAGCTGAAGATCCCGTACGGGGACGTCGTGATCAACCTGGACAATCCGTGGCAAAGGCGGCACATGGTGGACCTCGTCAAGGAGCGCACCGGCGTTGATTTCCGCGCTGTGACCGAATTGGAGGAGGCCCGTGCCTTGGCCAAGGAGCATGGGGTAAGCGTCACGTCGGCGATGGCGGTAGGCCACATTTTGAACGAGTTCTTCGAACAAAAGGTGGAGGCTACGCTCATCCAGCCAACGTTTGTGTACGGTCATCCCGTGGAGATCTCTCCCCTGGCGAAGCGGAACCCAGACGATGGGAGATACACGGATAGATTCGAATTATTCATCGTCGGTCGCGAGCACGGGAACGCCTTTAGCGAATTAAACGATCCGCTGGATCAGCGCGCTCGCTTCGAAGCGCAGTTGGCCGAGAAGGCCGCGGGCAACGACGAGGCCCAGGAACTGGACGAGGACTTCCTGACCTCGATGGAACATGGGATGCCCCCGATGGGCGGACTCGGAATTGGCGTGGACAGGCTGGTCATGCTGCTCACGAATCAACCGTCCATCCGCGACGTGCTCCTTTTCCCGTTGATGAGGGAGCGCGACGACGACTAGGGGCATGAAGCCGTCGTTCACGCGGCTGAAGGTGACGGCTGATAATGCCAGGTGAAGATGCCAGCATGCTAGCCTGAAGGTGCCAGGTGGACATGCAAGGTGAAGGTGCCAGGTGGACATGCAAGGTGAACTCTGGTTTTTACGCTCACGAGATAGCGTGCCCCGCGTTCGTTCCATTTCGCGGGGTACCTTCTTTGAACCGGCGGAATCTTGTTTGCCAGGATACCGCCAGACGCTTTCTCGGAGGACTAGAGGGCTGGTATCCACATAGTCTTGTGAGGCCACTTGCTTTCAGAGACTAGTTCCACCACGGTTGCGAGATCCTTACCGCAAAGGAGAAACTCCCAGCGGTACATTAGGGCACTTCGCCAGATGTGGTCTCTCTTCGCAATCACGAATCGGATCAAAATACCATTTGATCTGACCGTTGCAGCGTGGTATATTAGTCGATGTCGCCGCGAGAGCGGGCGGCCAAGAAGGTCCGAAAAACCGCGTCGCATCAACGATTTTTGGGGATGGACGGGTGGAGAAACTCCTTCTTCGGGAGAGAGTGTCGGA
>JAJZAV010000294.1 GCA_021799255.1 Bacillota bacterium | reverse complement strand
GGGCCTAGCAAGTTACCCGAACTCGGGAAAGCCTTTGGCAAGTCGTTACGGGAGTTCAAGGAAGCCACTCGCGGTCTGTCTGATGAAGTCTCCGCAGCCATGAAAGCGGATGAGCGCACGTCGCAAAGCGCGCCTACCCCTCAACCGCAGATGGCACAGGTGAGCACGATGCGCACGACGTCCGACGCCAGCGTTCAGTCGACTGGGAATAGTCCGTCTGCCGAACCGATTGAACTTCGCAATCCAGCCGAACGGTAGAGACTATTCGCTTTCATCGCGTGGCCCCCGAGGAACACGGCCCGTTTGCCGGTGTGAAGGGGGTTTCCTGCGATCCTAATTCTCTCAGGCGAACATCGCGGTGAGGTACGCGGGATGCAAGCGGACTTCAGGAGGACACCATGTTGGGAGACCTGTCGTCGTATCTGGACCACCTATCGGATCTGCGTCGTCGGCTGATCATTGTTCTCGCGTTTTTCGTTGTCACGCTGATAGCGGGACTTATCTTTGTGAAGCGAATCTTTAACTATCTGATCACGCCGCTTACCGTCGAACACGTCAAACTTGTGCTGTTTTCGCCGGGCGAGGTCGTCATGGTGTACCTGTCGATGGCGGGCATCGTCGCCATCGGCTTGACGCTCCCTGTCGCCTTGTTTCAGGTCTGGCGGTTCGTCTCGCCTGGACTGACCACAACCGAACGCCGCTACACCATGAGGCTCATCCCTGTGTCGCTAATTATGTTTGTCTCCGGTGTGTGCTTCGCATGGTTCGTCGTGTTTCCCATGGTGCTGCACTTTCTCATTCGCTTAGGCGAGGTCCAGTTTTCGTTAGTGTTCAACGCCGAAAACTATTTCTCGTTTTTGTCCGGGATTTGCCTTCCCTTCGGTTTCGTGTTCGAACTTCCCATTGCCGTCGTGTTTTTGACGCGAATCGGCGTGATTACGCCACATTTGATGCGTAAATTCCGACGATTTGCGTATCTTATCATCGTGCTCATCGGCGTGTTCATCAGCCCGCCAGAACTCGTGTCGCACCTGTCGGTTATCACGCCGATGATCATCCTGTACGAAATCAGCATTCTGCTTAGTGTTTCGGCTCATCGAAAGCGCCTCATGAGACGACAACAGACCCCCGCATAACCGGATCTACTTTTGCAATCTACGCGGGTTTGCTCCCTGGCAAGCCCGCGAAAATGCGTTCGGGCCCTCTCGGGCACTGCCAGATGAGGGTTCGGAGGGTCCGGCCACTCGATTGCAATCTTGTCCTGCATCTCCGGCAGCAGTACAGGCTTTTTTGAACAAATAACGCGATCGTCATCCGAGATAGTTGCAAACACGGTGACGACCCAGTATGATATGGATTGGTGTTAGCACTCATGGATAACGAGTGCTAATAAGTAAGCTCACGTGGAGGAGGGTTTTACCGATGCTGAAACCGCTCGGAGACAGAGTGGTCGTGCGCCCGTTGGATCGGGAGGAGAAGACCGCTAGTGGTATCGTGTTGCCGGACACCGCAAAAGAAAAACCTCAAGAAGGCGAAATCATCGCCGCTGGACCCGGACGTTTCGAAGATGGCCAGCGTGTCGCGCTTGACGTCAAGGTAGGAGACAAGGTCATCTATTCGAAGTACGCGGGCACCGAGGTTAAGGTGGACAACGAAGACTTGCTGGTGTTGCGCGAGAGCGACATTCTGGCGATTATCGAGAAGTAACGGATGTGTGCCCCGCCCGTCTTATGCGCGAGGTTACATAGGACGACCGGGCAAAGGCGGGTGTCTTGGCAAGACGCGGGTTACCGCGGGCGTTTACAGACTCGGTAGGGCTCGCCCGCAACGCTCACTGACGTTTTGCGGGCGACAAATAAATTGTACGCAAAGAGCAGTCTTGGCTTGTTGCATAGAGCTCTCTCAGAGAGGGCGGTTTGGTTCGCTGTATTGGGATTGTGACATTCCTGAGGAGGGTAATGAAGATGGCAAAGGAAATCAAATTCCGCGAAGATGCCAGACGCGCAATGCTGCGCGGGGTTGACGCCTTGGCGGACGCCGTCAAGGTGACACTTGGACCGAAGGGTCGCAACGTCGTGCTGGAGAAGAAGTTCGGGTCTCCGCTCATCACGAACGACGGCGTCACCATCGCGAAGGAAATTGAGGTCGAGGACGCGTTCGAAAACATGGGTGCCCAGTTGGTCAAAGAAGTCGCTACGAAGACGAACGACGTCGCCGGCGACGGAACCACGACGGCAACCGTGTTGGCACAAGCGATGATCCGCGAGGGTCTGAAGAACGTGGCCGCCGGAGCAAATCCGATGGTTCTGCGCAAGGGAATTGAGAAGGCTGTCTCCGCAGCCGTCGATGAGATCCGCCGTATTTCTCAGCCCGTTGAGGGCCGCGAGAATATCGCGCAGGTCGCGGCAATTTCGGCCGGTGACGAGAGCATCGGCGTATTGATTGCCGACGCATTTGAGAAGGTTGGCAAAGACGGAGTCATCACGGTAGAAGAGTCAAAGGGCTTCACGACGGAACTCGAAGTCGTCGAAGGCATGCAGTTTGACAGAGGCTACATCTCCCCATACATGGTTACTGATTCCGACAAGATGGAAGCCGTTCTCGACGAGCCATACATCCTCATCACCGACAAGAAGCTCGGCAACATCCAAGAGATCCTGCCGGTGTTGGAGCGCGTTGTTCAGTCCGGCCGTCCGCTCCTGCTCATCGCGGAAGACGTCGAAGGCGAAGCCCTAGCGACGCTGGTGGTCAACAAGCTGCGCGGCACCTTTACGGCCGTGGCCGTCAAGGCACCCGGGTTTGGCGACAGGCGCAAGGCAATGCTGGGTGACATCAGCGTGCTCACCGGCGGTCAGGTCATCAGCGAAGAGCTGGGCCTCGAGCTGAAGAACACGTCCATCGAGCAGTTGGGACGTGCCCGTCAGGTGCGCGTTCAGAAGGAGAACACCATCGTCGTCGACGGATTTGGCGACAAGCGCGACATCGAAGCTCGCGTCAAGCAGATCCGTGCTCAGATTGAAGAGACCACGTCCGACTTCGACAGGGAGAAGCTCCAAGAGCGTCTCGCCAAGCTGTCCGGAGGCGTCGCGGTCATCAAGGTCGGTGCAGCAACCGAGACCGAATTGAAGGAAAAGAAGCTGCGCATCGAGGACGCGCTCAACGCGACTCGCGCTGGCGTCGAAGAAGGCATGGTCTCCGGCGGCGGAACCGCATTGGTCAACGTCATCGCCGCGCTGGACAACGTCAACGCCACAGGGGACGAACTCACTGGCGTGAACCTCGTTCGCAAGGCGCTCGAAGCCCCGGTTCGTCAGATTGCGGACAACGCGGGCGTTGAGGGTTCCGTCATCGTGGAACGCCTGAAGAAGGAAGCCGTAGGCTTCGGCTACAATGCCGCCTCCGGCGAGTGGGTGGACATGATTAAGGCTGGCATCGTAGACCCAGCCAAGGTCACCCGCTCCGCGCTCCAGAACGCCGCAAGCGTAGCTGGCATGTTCCTTACCACCGAAGCTGTCGTTGCCGATAAGCCAGAGAAGGAAAGGGCTCCGGCTGGTGGCGCAGGTATGGGCGGCATGGATGGAATGGGCATGATGTAAGGCAACATCGAAATTCACCCCCTGCTTCGTGCAGGGGGTTTTTTATTGCGGTTCCTATCGAAGCAAAGCGTAATGTTCGCCGCGGTGGAGTTCCGTCTGAGGTCCATCTGAGTTCCGTATTAGTTCCATCTGCAAACGGGATGGTACCGCACAGGGTTTGAGATTGATAACACGGTTTGCGAGGATGTTGAGTGAAGATTGAGACGGCGGCTCTTGTCAGTCGTCCTTAAAGTTGTTGGTCAAACGGCGCAGCATTACGTAACCGAAAGCGAGTAATCCCAGCCCGGATAAAAAGAAGAAGGCCAAAATCAGCATCCAAACCACCTCGTTGGCAAATTCGTCGGTCGCTGAACTCCTGGACAATCAACCATGAACGTGACGTTCGTCCAAGGCACTATGATGAAAGCAGTATACAGCCGAATTTTCGGAATAGATAGACCTCTGTGAGGCATAGCCCGAATCCAAAATACGCTGCGCTTGGATTCGCATCCCTTCGTGTGGTGGGAAACCAGACTTTCTCGGGGAGGTTTTACCGCGCGTTTCGACGGGACTGCGCAACAGATCGGATCAATGGGATCGATTGATCTGATCACTCATCCGCTAGTGCCTACGAGAGGGGTCGTTCGGTTACCGGGGGTGTAACCGCAGTCGGTTGCGGGGAATGGCCCATCCGACTAGGAATTTTCAAAGGATGAATCTTCATTTCGCAAACTTTGAAATGACACAGCCGGACCATAAATCTGTCGCATTCAGAACTATCCTAAAATGACTCAATCGGGCCGTTTCGACAAACCAAAAATCTCGTA
>JAJZAV010000029.1 GCA_021799255.1 Bacillota bacterium | reverse complement strand
CAGCGCTATGCCAGGTCTGGACTGGATAGCCTTCATGACCTTCCCGAGGCACTCGTCAACCGCCTCCACCGCCGCGATGGCCGCCGGAATACTCCCGGTGTGCCCCACCATGTCGGGATTCGCGAAGTTGAGCACGAGCACGTCAATATCGCCCGTCTCGACCTTCGCCGCAACGGCTTCGGCAAGCGGGTAGGCGCTCATCTCCGGCTGAAGATCATACGTGGCCACTTTCGGCGAAGGAATGAGGATCCGTTCTTCCCCCGGAAATGGAGCCTCGCGGCCTCCAGACAGGAAGAAAGTTACGTGCGGATACTTCTCAGTCTCGGCCGCGCGCAACTGCGTCAAACCATTCGCGGCCAAAACTTCACCGAGGGTGTTGGCGAGGCTAGTCGGCTTGTACGCGATATCGGCGACGACGGTGTCGCTGTACTTCGTCATGCACACGTACTTAACGTGCGGGAATTTTGGTCCGCGGTCAAAACCCGAGAAATCGTCGTTGGTAAACACTTGCGATAGTTCCATGGCCCTATCCGGCCGGAAGTTGAACATGATGATGGAGTCGTTGTCCTTCACTTGTCCAACCGGGTGTCCGGCTTCGTCCACAATCACGGTGGGGATGATGAACTCGTCGGTAACGTCCTTCGCATAGCTCTCGCGAAGTGCCTCGATGGGGTCGGTTGCCTTGTTTCCGTCTCCGTAAACCATGGACCGATAGGATTTCTCTATCCGCTCCCAGCGCTTATCCCGGTCCATCGAATAGTAACGGCCCTGGACGGTGGCTACCTTACCAACGTTCTCCGTCTTCATGGCGCTGAGCACCTGCGCCAAGTAGTTCTCTCCACCGGTCGGGGCGGTGTCACGGCCGTCCATGAAGGCGTGCACGAATACGTCCTTCAACCCCAGCTTCGCAGCCATATGTAACAGCGCGATTAGATGATCGATATGGCTGTGCACGCCTCCGTCCGACACTAATCCGCAAAGATGCAGGGCCGTCTTGGAGTCGCGCGCGTGCTCCATCGCGCCCTTCAAGACTTCGTTTTCGTAGAAATCGCCATTCTTGATAGCCACGTTGATGCGAGTTAGTTCCTGGTAGAGAATCCGTCCGGCCCCGATGTTAGAATGGCCGACCTCGGAGTTTCCAAACTGGCCCTCCGGCAGACCGACTGCCTCTTCGCTTGCCTGAAGCGTCGTGTGCGGGTACTCTCTCCACAGCGCATCAAACACCGGCTTTTTGGCGGCCTCGACGGCGTTGCCAAGGGTGTTCTCTCGCAACCCGAATCCATCCAGAATGATGAGGGCAACCATGCCGACACCGGACGGAATCGGTCGACGCTTGAACTCGGCCGAACCGCTCTGCTGTTCACGAGCTTGTGATTCATTGGTTGCCATGTTCCTAGTTCTCCTTCCTCACTGCGCAGCGCCCGCCGTAGCTACCGCAAGGTCCACGAACGACGCGGGATCTAAGCTCGCCCCGCCCACCAGAGAGCCGTCGATGTTCACCTGTTGCATGAATCCTGCGATGTTTCCCGGCTTGACGCTCCCTCCGTACAGGATGCGGATGGAGTTCGCCGCAACGCTTCCCTTTTCTTGCTCGACGACGTGGCGAATCGAACGAATCACGCCCTCCGCATCGTCCGGGGACGGCGTTTGACCGGATCCAATGGCCCACACTGGCTCGTACGCGATAACCGAGGATGCCACCTGCTCCGGTGTAAGCTCGGCCAGCCCGGACAAGGTTTGACGCTCACACACCCGCAGCGTGTGGTTCAGTTCCCTTTGACGCAGATCCTCGCCTACGCATAATACGGGCAACATGCCCGCCTGAACGACGGCGTGAACTTTCTTGCGAATCCACTCGTCAGACTCGTCAAACACGTGCCGACGTTCCGAATGACCGACGATGACATACTTTACGCCGACATCCGCCAACATGCGTGCGGAAACTTCCCCGGTGAACGCACCTTCCTGCTCGAAATAAGCGTTCTGTGCTCCGAGCAAGACGTTTTCGGGAAGCGCGGAACGCAGCGCATACAGCGCTGTAAACGGCGCGGCCACGGCATAATCGATAGACTCGGGCAAGGGCGTTTTGCTCTCCGAGATAGCCGTTGCAAAAGCGAGTGCTTCACCCACGGTCTTATACATCTTCCAGTTACCCATCAGAAATTTGCGTCGTGCCAACAGCGATCCCTCCCCTTGTGAATGGTGCCGGCCCCATCCGCACTTCTACACGTTTTTCCCCCATGATGCAGCGAATGGGACAACCTTCACCAACAGATTACGCCTTGTCAGCCAAAGCCACCACCCCGGGCAGAGCCTTCCCCTCCAAAAACTCGAGCGACGCTCCTCCGCCCGTGGAGACGTGAGTCATCTTATCGGCCAATCCGGCCTTCTCCACTGCCGCGACCGAGTCGCCACCGCCGACTATCGTGGTTCCTTTCACGTCTGCCATCGCCTCGGCAATCGCGTTCGTTCCCTTTGCGAAGGCTGGCATCTCAAACACGCCCATCGGACCATTCCAAAGCACCGTTTTCGCGGCCCTCACGACGGATTGGTAGGCGGCTTGGGTTTTTGGACCGATGTCGAGAGCCATGCCGTCGGCTGGAACATCGGCGATTTCGTGAACGTCGTGGGCGGCATCAGCGGCAAACGCGTCGGCGACCACCAAATCGACGGGCAAATGCAACGTTTTCCCGAGCGATTTTGCCTTATCGAGAAGATTTCTCGCGGTGTCCAATGCATCCTGCTCGACGAGGGACTTGCCCATGTTGTACCCTTGCACGGCGAGGAAAGTATTCGCCATACCCCCGCCGATAATGAGCGAGTCTACCTTCGGCAACAGGTTATCCAAAACCGAGATCTTATCCGACACCTTCGCTCCGCCGATGATGGCGACAAACGGCCGTTCGGGGTTCGCCAGCGCGGCCCCCATGACCGAGATCTCTTTCTCCATCAAGAAGCCCGCAACGGCAGGGAGATACTTGGCCACTCCTTCTGTCGAAGCGTGTGCGCGGTGCGCCGCGCCAAACGCATCGTTGACGTAAACGTCTCCAAGCTTTGCGAGGGCCTTCGCAAAATCCGGATTGTTCTTCTCTTCCTCCGCGTGGTAACGCAGATTCTGCAGCAGGAGGACTTGTCCGGGATGTAGCGAATTTGCCGCGTCTTCCGCCGCGGGCCCAACGCAATCGTCCGCGAATTGAACTTCCTTGTTCCCTAGCAGCGACGAGAGGTGGGCGGCCACGGATTTCAAGTCGTACTTCGGATTACGTTCCCCTTTGGGACGGCCCAAATGGCTCATCAGAACGACGCTTGCGCCTTCGTTCAGCAGGTGCTGAATCGTCGGCAGGGCAGCCCGGATACGCGTGTCGTCCGTGATGGTTTCCCCATCCATCGGCACGTTGAAGTCCACCCTCACTAATGCTCTTTTCCCTTGCCAAGCGACGTCACGAATGCTCTTTTTGTTCATCTTGGTCAACCCCTTAGCCAGAGGATGTCAGTAGGTAACTGCAAGCACAACCGCTTTGCGATTCAGGACAACGGCAGAAAAGGAGAGAACAGAGTCTCTCCATCCTCCCCTTCTGGGGGGCGGCTAAACCCTGAGCCGCCCTGCAAAAGGAATAAATTCTCACATCTTGTTGGCAACGTATGCGGTCAAATCGACAACGCGGTTGGAGTAGCCCCATTCATTGTCGTACCAGGAGACCACTTTCACGAGGTTGCCCTCGATGACCATGGTGGACAAAGCATCCACGATGGAGGAATGGCTGTCTCCATTGAAGTCCTTGGATACGAGCGGCCTCTCGGTGTAATCGAGAATACCCTTGAGCGGGCCTTCGGCCGCGGCTTTCAACGATCCGTTAATCTCTTCGACAGTGGCAGGCTTCTTCAGCTCTGCGACGAGATCCACCACGGAGACGTTCGGGGTCGGAACGCGCATGGCCATGCCGTTCAGTTTACCCTTCAACTGCGGTAACACGAGCGCGACGGCCTTCGCGGCACCCGTCGTTGTCGGGATGATGGACAGCGCAGCAGCGCGAGCGCGGCGCAAATCGCTGTGAGGCAAGTCGAGGATCTGCTGGTCATTCGTGTACGAGTGCACCGTCGTCATCAAGCCGCGGACGATGCCAAATTCGGCATCCAGCACTTTCGCGAACGGAGCCAAGCAGTTTGTGGTGCAGGATGCATTCGAAATCACGTGGTGAGCGGACGGATCATACTTCTCCTCGTTGACGCCCATTACGATGGTGATGTCTTCGTTTTTGGCTGGAGCGGAAATGATGACTTTCTTCGCGCCGCCCTGGGTGATATGCGCCTCTGCCTTCGCCTTGTCGGTGAATCGACCCGTCGACTCAATGACGATGTCGACGCCGAGGTCTTTCCACGGAAGCTGTCCGGGATCCCGCTCCGCGAGAACTTGGATTTTCTTGCCGTTTACAACAAGGGCGTTGCCGTCCACTTTGATGTCAGCATTCAGCCGGCCGTGCACCGAATCAAACTCGAGCAGCATTGCTAAGGTCTCTGCATCGGTCAAATCATTGACCGCCACGAATTCAATCTCCGGACGATTCAGAGCCGCCCGAAATACGTTACGACCGATGCGTCCAAATCCGTTAATACCAACCTTCACTGCCATGCTGGATCCCTCCATCATTCTCTTTGATTCAAACTTTGCGCCGAGAGTGGCGGTTGTCGTCCGCCCGTGTCTCAGACTCTTCTTCTGCGATGTCCGAGGCCGCATCTGGCGTGTCCGGTGCAGACGAACGAGCATCAAGCAAAGCCCGCGCCGCACCTTCATCCGTGACCAGCACGTCCATTCGATACGCTTTGGCGGCGGCAGCGATGGCCTTCGCCTTCGTGTAGCCCCCGGCGACGCCGATGACCAGACGCATCTTGCGCAAGTCGTCCTGACGCAGTCCCACCGTGCTCATGGTGAACACCGTGCGGCCCACCGAATCGAAGTAGTAGCCGAAGGCCTCCGCGACCGCGCCCGAGCGCTCCAACTGGGCGATTTCGGCCTCATCGAGTTGCCTGCGACGGGCCATCTTCATGGCACCGCCAATCCCATGAACGATCACGGTGGCCTGACGCACCTCCGCCAGCCGCTCTCGTACCATGGGTTCCTCCATCAACCGCGCAAGCGTCACCTCGCTGAGCCTATCGGGGACGTGCAACATGATGGACGTCCCACCGAGGCGAACGGCGAGGTCCGAGGCGATGGTGTTGGCCTGAGCCGACACTGTTTCACCAAGGCCACCGCGTGCAGGAACCACCCGGATGGGCATCGGCTCTCCCTTATCCGGCATTTGACTCGCCATCGCTGCCAAGGTGGTTCCTCCGGTCACAGCCAGCACATCGTTTGGCCTTAAGACCGACCGCAGGTACACCGCGGCCTCATAACCAAGGGCATCTTTCACGCGCGGGTCTTCGTCACTATCGCCGGATACAACCAGGACTTCGGGGATGCCAAGCAGTCTCGACACCGATTGACTTAGATGGGCTCGGCCCTCAATGACTGCGACCACCGGCTCCACTTCGTCAAGCAGAGCATAGCCCTCATCGGTCAAAGACATGCCTGCCGCTTGCGCCGTAATTAAACCTTGCTGTTTTAGAAAATCAACTTCACCGCGCAAAATCCGCTCTGTAATGCCCATTTCGAGCGCTAGAGCCCGACGCCCAATGGGTTGTAGAAATCGGATATGACGCAGTACTCTCGCCCGAGACTGAATCACATCGAGCCATTCGGGCGCAAGGCGGCGGGCAACCGACAAATCCATCATCAAGTCCGGCCTACCTCCCTTTGCGCCCGGGACGGTTGGCGTCCCTGTGGTACGTATCCAGTCCCGCTTACTTCATAAAAAAATGATTATCAGTATTTCCAAGGAGAATTTTATCACACGAGGGTCTTGCAAGCAATCGTCTCTGTCAGCAACCAAGCCCGTGGCGAATATACAAATAGAGTACATTACACCCCTTAGAATGCAACAGCCAGCGAGCGATGTCGGTGGGAGGCGATGACATGCGAGTAGGTATCATCGGGACGGGAAGTATCGGCAGTATGCTCGGAGGCTTGTTCGCGAGTGTACCGAGGCTGACCGTGCGAGTGTACAACAGATCTCCTGAAAAGGCGCTCGAACTGTCGCGTCATTGGGATCAGATTGAACTCTCCGGCAGTGAGGCGGAGGTCATGCGGACGTGCCACGTGATCTTTCTCTGCACAAAAGCCGCGGATGGCCGCAAAGTTCTCGACGAATTCGGTCCGTCTTTGACGCCATCCCAGATTCTCGCTACCACCATTAGTTCGATTCCGATGCACGAATTGGAATCAGCCACCCCCGCATTAGTCGTGAAGGTGATTCCGAGCATTACCCAACTCAACAAGGCGGGGGTCTGTCTAATCAGCCATGGTACTCGGTTTGATGTTCGGCAAGCCACGATGTTCAGAGAGCTCATAGAAAATATTGGGACGCCGTTTGACGTGGAAGAATCCCAAATTCGAGTCGCGTCCGATTTGACCAGTTGTGGTCCAGCGTTCTTGTCAAACTTTCTGCTGCGCTGGGCCGCGGCCGCGGCTGAAACGGGCCACCTTAAGGCTGGGCAAGCGAAGCATCTGTTGTGTCAAATGATGATGGGCGTAGCCACGTTGCTTGAAAACGACATGACCCTGGAGGAAATTCTCGCTCGCGTCGCCGTCCCCGGCGGAGTCACAGAGGCCGGACTCGTTGCGACTTCTATGGATGCGGACGCGCTGTTCCGTCATCTTCACGAAGCGACCCTCGCCCATGTCAGGCCATCCGAGTGTAGTATTGGTGGAGATACCCAACGTGCAGACTCTTATGAGTCTTCTACACAATGGTCGTAGGCAGACTTGTCGAAAGGTGCCGAAACGTGGATAATGCTAGAATAACGCTTAGGATATCTATCAGCATCGGCGATGAGCCTTACGACAAGAGTAGCGAACGCCGAGCCCATGCTGTTTGCGGCGGAAGCTGAATTGTCTGGCAGCCTGGAAGGCCAGTGAGCTAACCCTGAAAGAGACGTTTCACGGCATCGTTGAAGAGAGTTGGACACGCTGCCGATTGTGGTTCGAGTCTCATGCCGCACGTCCCATCATCGTTCGACTCCCTGCGGATGAACTTGTACGCCGTCGGCTTCAGAGCTATGCGGTAATTCAGGCGCTGCGCAACCAAATTAAAGCGATTGCGAGCACCATGGACGGACTGTTCGGCGCCGTTCTGTTTGCTGACGCCGAAGGGTGGTTACTCGATGCGCACGGTGATACGGCGACCTTGTCCGCGCTATCTCGCTTGGGCATTACGGAAGGGTCCTGTATTCTCGAACGGTACATAGGCGGTACGGCCCTAGGGTCTGCCTACTCTAGCAACACGGCGATAACTTTTGAGAGTTCGCATCATTACCTAGTAGGCATGCGACAGTGGTCCAGTGCGGGCGTTCCAATATTCTCGAGGGAGACGAACGAACGTTTAGGCGTTCTGGGATTACTGCTCAAGAAGACTCGCATGGTCCCGACGGTTATCCCCTTGCTTCAGGCTATTTCTACGGCGCTGTCCCAAGTGGTCGACGTGGATAGGGACAAACAGATGATGGCGCAAATCTACAGGAGCCTCCTCTCCCACATCGGTGCCCATGTGATTCATGTAGGGTCGACGGCTGAAAGGGAGATCCTACACGAGCATCATCCGACTCCGCTGTCCCCATCGCTTAGGGAAGAGATGGCCAACATTACGCGCGAAGGCGTTCGGCCACGCACGGAAGTACGTCTTCATGGAAAACCATATATCGCGCAAGTGGAAGAATTGACGGGGATGAATGGCGAACCGTTTGGACATCTCGGCACGTTTCGCGACATGACCCGGGAAGAAACGCTGGAACAGCAACTGATAAACGCGGAGCACCAGTCTGCTCTTACGACGCTGGCGGCAGGAATCGCGCACGAAATCCGCAATCCGCTCACGACAGCCCGGGGCTTTCTTCAGCTCTTCGAAACGCGAATTCAGTCGCAAAGAGACAAGGAATTCCTTCATCTTACCATCGACGAACTCGACAGGGTTACCAAACTCGTGAACGATTTTATGGGCCTCGCCCGCCCCGATCATTCCAAGAGGACCATCGTGGATTTGACAGAAGTAGTGAGATCGTCAAACCAGTTGATCTCGGCGGAAGCCGCACTCAGCGGCGTGCGGTTTATCACCGCAATCGATGATGAGGTCTACGTGTGGGGAGACGAGAATCAGCTCAAACAGGTCATCCTGAACGTCGTCCAAAACGCGCTTCAGGCCTGCGACGGGGCAGACGAGTCCGTCACGGTCCGCCTGATGGCACAGGAGGCAACCGTTTCCCTATCCATCGAAGACACTGGAAATGGCATGACAAAAGAGCAACTAGAGCGTGTCTACGAGCCATTCTTCACCACCAAGTCGACGGGAACGGGAATGGGCATGGTGGTCACGAAGCGGATCGTGACAGACCTCGGAGGAAGCATCGATATCGCGAGCACAGAGGGGCAAGGAACCACCGTAACCATCCTGCTAAAACGCGCGCAACCATCAGAGCGTCTCGACGACGCCCAGTAGCGGCGAGGTTGCGCACTCACCCCCAAGTCCGAGCGAAAACTTGCTCAGGAGTATCTTAGCTGCGCCACCCCGACGCCGAAAAACACGATGCTGAACACCCCGAGAACACCGAGAGGAAGCGCCAAAGTTGGGAAGTGCACGGAACCTGCCGACACAATCCCGAATGCATCAATCGCCCACTTCTGTGGAACAAACCAGGCGACGTGCCGCATCCACACTGGCTCTACGTCAATCGGCCAATAGGCTCCGCCAATCATGCTGGTGACGACAGCCACGAAGCTCCCAATGAGCCCCAACTGCTGGGCACTTTTTGTTAATCCATAAGCGCACATGGCAATCCCGCTCGCGGCGATGGTTCGCGAAATAGCGCCGGGAGGGTTCGGCCTTCTGGCATGAGGCGCTGATCATCGTCGAGAAGAACACGAATCGTCACGATTCTCCCTCCCAGATGGGAATTTGAAATCGAATCGAGAATCCGGAGCCCAGAGCTGAGTTGACTTCAAGTTGTGCCCCGACAGCCGGTAGCCTATCGCACATCAACGAGAGGCCGAATCCGAACTCTACTTCTTCCGATCCCCTGCCGTTATCATCCACCTGCACCGCCACCGCACCCCTTACTTGGGCGATGGCCGCGTTCACCCGGGTCGCCTGTCCGTGGCGGCGGGCATTGGTCAACGCCTCCTCGAGAACGCGGTAGATGGAAGCTATGATCCTCGCGGGAAGAAGCGGGAGACCCTCTTGGATGTCGAGCGTGACGTCCATGCTGACTGCTAGAAACATGGCCATGTTCTGCCCCGCCAACACCGCTGGCTCACTCGTTCCCGCGAATCCAGGCACAGGAAGTGGGCTTACGAAGCCATCATATTAGCCGATGAGGGATTCGAGTTCTGTGACCAATCGCTCAAAGAGAGCCAACGTGGCCTTCACGGGCTCGGGAGACTCCATGTCGACCCCTGCTTTGCGCAGAAGCTCGATGGGATGATTGCTGCCGCCGCTCTTCAGGAACCCGATGTAATCGTCCGCAGCCGGCTGGCCCAGCTTGAGAATGCGCTCGGACAGGGCGGTTGCCGCCGAGATGCCCGTCGCGTACTTGTACACGTAGAACGGCGTGTAAAAGTGAGGAATCCGCGACCACAAGAGCCCAAGTTGCTTGTCGACCGCACACACGGACCCGTAGTACGTCTCGTTCAGTTTGAGGCAAATGTCGGTCATCCACTCCAGCGTGAGGGGATTGCCCTCCTCGACGTGTTGATGAGCCAGCTTCTCAAACTCCGCAAACAGCGTTTGCACGATGAGGGTACCGCGGATGGTATCGAGATGATGATTGGCGACGTAAGCCAACATGTTCTTGTCGTCCGTCGTGCTGGTCAGATGGTGCATCAGCAGGTTCTCGTTCAAGGTCGACGCCACTTCGGCGACGAAGATGGTGTAATCCGCGTAGATGTGGGGTTGCCCGGCGTGCGAGTAGTGCGTGTGCATCGCGTGGCCGAGTTCGTGCGCCAAGGTGAACATGTTGTCGAACGTATCCTGGTGATTCAGAAGGATGTAGGGATGCGTGCCGTAACTCCCCCACGAATACGCTCCGCTCGTCTTTCCCCTCGTCTCGTACACGTCTACCCAGCCTGATTGAAGTCCTTCCTTCGCGATGCTCACGTATTCCTCACCAAGCGGACGAATGGCCGCCAGGACGGTATCTACGGCCTCAGGGTATGGGATCTTGATGTTGACTTCGCCGACGATGGGAACATCGAGATCGTAAAGATGGAGGTCGTCGAGGCCAAGCACGCGCTTGCGCAGTTCCATGTAGCGGGTCATGGCAGGCAGCGAGGCGTGGACGGCTTCGATGAGGCTGTCGTACACCGATTCCGGCACGTTGTCGCCAAACATGTACATCTCGCGGGAGTTCTTGTAGTGGCGAGTCTTCGCCATGAACACGTCCCGCTTGACGTTCGTCGAGTAGGTCGCGGCCAACATGTTCTTGTGCGACTCGTAGGCCGTGTAGAGCCCCTCAAATGCTCCTCTGCGCACGTCCCGGTTCCTGCTTTGGCGTAGCGCTCCGTAGCGGGCGTGCGTCAGTTCCACTTCGCGGCCTTCGTCGTCCTTGACCTTAGGGAACCGCAAGTCGGCGTCGTTTAGCATGGAGAAAATGTTGCGCGGTGCGTGCAGCACTTCGCTGGCCGACGCAAGCAGTTGCTCCTCCGCGATGGAGAGCACGTGCGGCCGCTGACGCAGGACTTCCTTCAGGTAGAAATCGTAATCGGCGAAGCCGGGATCTTCCTTGATAAACGAATTGATGGTCTCCTCCGGAATCGACAACAACTCCGGCTCGAAGAAAGCCATCTGACTATACACCTCGGTGCTCAGTTGCACTGCACGCTGATCTAACTCTTGGCGAGCCGGATCCGCGTTGTCCTCGTCGAGGCGCATATGAGCGTACACGTAAACACGTCCGAAGATCTCGTTAAGTTCATCCATGACGCGGATGGCAGCAAGCAATTTGGCGGCGGATTCCCCAAGATGGCCCGCGTACCCGACAAACTGCTTGACGAGAGCGCGAATCTTCTCGACATCGTGCTCCCAATCCGCTGTACTGGCGTAGATGTCCTCAAGTCTCCACTTGTACTCGGGCGCGATGCTCTCCCGAGTCGGTACCTCCGTTGCAGCACTCGCTGCGGAATCCTGCACGTCAAACTTTGGAAACTGGTCATCTTTCGAGAAAAATGTCATCCCCACGCATCCTTTCACATCAAGTGCATGATCGTTTGAAAACAGAGTTCACACCATTTGCTCGTCCGTGAAGGCATACGGCAACAGTTTCTCCAGACTCGTCTCCTTCACCTGCCCGCGCAGGTTCCCCAAATGCACCGGAGTGTCCCGGCTGCAAAACTCGGCCAACACCTGCCGGCAGGCTCCACATGGCGCCACCGGTTCCGGGCTGTCCGCCACCACGGCGACCTCTTCAATATGTATGTCTCCCTTTAGGTACCCCGCACTGATGGCGTGAAAAACCGCGTTGCGCTCCGCGCAAGACGTGAGACCGTAAGAGGCGTTTTCTACGTTGGCGCCCGTGACCACCCGGCCGTTGGACAATAACAGGGCCGCTCCGACGGCAAACTTCGAGTATGGCGAATAACTCTGATTGCGCGCCTCCCGGGCTCTCTCAAGAAGGGAACTTCCGGCACCTGCGGTGGATGCGCCGGGCACCCGAGTTGCCGGGTTGGCGCTTGAGGCCCCCTGGCCTTTTTCGAAGGGGTCAGCCAAACCCGGGGGCGCGTTATCGACGGACTTGCCCGCGTCCCATCCCGCGACGTCGTTTTGCGATACGGTTCCAAGAAAGAAGTCGGGATGAAACGGCGAACCGTCCCCAATCTCGATGCAATCGCGCAGTTCCTCCACGGCACGCGCCGCGGCTTCCTCGGTGGCTGCGTGAACTTCCACCACCGTCTCGCCGGGATCTACGGGTTCGCCAACCTTCTTTCGCAAAACAAGCCCAACCGCCGGACGGATAACGTCCGCGTGTGTGGCACGACCCGCGCCTAGGCGCATCGCCACAAGGCCCAGTCGTTCCGCGTGCATCCGAAGCACGACTCCGGGTGTCGCGGAGGCAAAGGATCGAACAATTGGCGCCGTGGGCAGTAGGTCCGGGTTATCGACGACCTGTGGATCACCACCTTGGGCCGCAATCCAGTCGCGGAACTTTTGCAGGGCCGCACCGCTTTGGAGCAACCCCCTCAGCGTCTCAACTCCGGCCGCGACGTCCTTCGACACGCGTGCCAACGCCAACATGTGCCCGCCAAGGGTCAAGCAGAGTTCCTGCAAGTCCGGTGGTCCCTCTCCTCTGAGAGTCGCAATGGCTTCCCTAACCTCGAGGGCATTCCCGATGGCGAACCCGAGCGGTTCGTCCATCCGCGTAAGAACCGCCGCCACGTCGCGATTTGTGCCTTTTCCGATTTTCACCATCGTCTCGGCGAGCTTCCTTGCGTCTTCCACCGTCTTCATGAACGCACCGTCGCCGACTTTCACGTCAATGACGATGGCGTCAGCCCCGGAGGCCAGCTTCTTGCTCATGATGGAACTAGCAATCAGCGGCAACGACTCCACCGTCGATGTCACGTCGCGCAGGGCGTACAGCTTTTTGTCGGCCGGCGCCAAATCGGCACTCTGCGCGGCAATCGCCACCTGGATGGACCGCACCTGCGACTTGAACTCGTCCATGGACAAGGACGTGCGAAACCCGGGAATGGATTCGAGCTTGTCAATGGTTCCACCGGTATGGCCGAGGCCCCTGCCCGACATCTTCACTACGGGCAATCCCGCCGCCGCCACGAGGGGCGCAAGCACCAACGAAGTCGTATCTCCGACCCCTCCCGTGCTGTGCTTATCCACCTTGACACCGGGGATGTCGGACCAGTCGAGGAATTGGCCCGACTCGGCCATCGCCATGGTCAAGTTGACGGTCTCCTGTTCGTCCATCCCCGCGAAGCAAATTGCCATGAGAAGCGCACTCATCTGGTAGTCTGGGATGTCGCCCGACACGAAGCCATTCACTATCTCTTGAATCTCGTCACTGCGAAGGGTCAGACCCCTTCGCTTCTTATGGATGACGTCCACCGTACGCACCATCATCCACCTCCGCAAGAATCGTATCACATCTTCCATTGTGCGTGGAAATTGACAGTCTGACCCTACCGCCCAAAACGACTCGTCTGCTATAATCAGCCCTGACGACGCACCCGCGAGGGATGGTTATGAACAACGAGCAAAAGGCATCCCGACGTTGTCACGAGAGACTGTCACACTTTCGCTGGCTTTGGTCCAAGTCTCCGCGGTTGGACGTCACGAGCAGATCTAGAAAGAGACGGGTTGGCAAGAGTCTTTTCCCTTTTCGTCTCCGTAGCCGTGGTGCATTCGCACATGGCAGCAGGTGGTCCATGGAGAACACCGACACTAGTCTGCTAGAGGTCCTGCGGCTTGCCATGTCCGCTGTGGACCCCAACACGGCCCTGCACTGCGATAGAGTGGCCGCATACCTGGCCTGGTTGGCAAGCGTCGTGTGCCAAGATCTATCGGAGGAAGAGTTGCACCTCCTTTGGGAATCGGGGTGGCTTCATGACGTGGGCAAGATTTGCCTTGCCCCCACATTGCTAAGGTCATCGAAGCGGTTGACCCACGACGAGATGGCGACGATTCGTACCCACCCGGAACGCGGTGCCGCGCTCGTGTCGCAAATGCCGCGGTTTTGCCACGCGGTGCCCGTGGTGCTTCACCATCACGAACGTTACGACGGAGACGGATACCCAATGGGACTCGTCGGCGAGGCCATCCCGCTGTTCGCCCGCATCGCTAGCGTTGTCGACGCCTTTGACGCGATGACGGGTTGCCGGCCGTATCGGACCAAGGCGAGCCCAGAAGTCGCCATGCAAGAGATCATCGCAAACATTGGTTCTCAGTTCGATCCGCTCATCGTCAACATCTTCGTCCGCGAGTTTCATCATGTCCGTCATCTGTACCATCAGCTGCACAGCGCTAATCCGCCGACAAATTGGAATGAGCCCAATTTGGACGTGGTGCAGAATCTCGCTGTGACAGCCGCTAAATAGTTACCCAATCGGTCGTCGAAATCGGAGTTGAACCTACTTGAGCACCTCGCGACAGACATTCTTCACCTTTTTGAACAAAGGCATGCTTTCCGTGGTTTCCCTCGTGAACAGCATCCTGTTGGCGCATCTGCTGCTTCCGGGCGACAGGGGTTTTTTTCAAGCCACACAAACGTATTCAACAACCGGAACAGCGGTTGTAGGAGGATACACAGGCTACTACGCGTACGCCCTGTCCAGGGATCCGGATGAGGCGGTTCCCACGGTGCAAATGGGAAACCTCTTTGTGTTTGGGCTGTCCCTGCTCACCCTTGGTGTCGTGTTCGCGTTGCGCCACCTCGTGTTCGCCCACATCCCGGCCATGTGGTGGTGGGCCGCCATTTGCTTGCCTGTCGCGTTCATCTACAACTACGGGACGAAAATCCTACAAGGACTAAACCAGATTAGCTGGCTCAATCGCGCCAATAACGCGCAACCGCTCCTGTTCTTCGCCGCATGCGTAGTTCTGTTTCTGATGCGCCATCGGCTGTCGGACGCGTCGCGCCTCTCCCTCACCTATTATCTCTGGATTTCCAGCTATCTCGTCGCGGCCGTGTTCACGATGTGGATCTCGTACCTGCTCGTACGGCATCGTCAGAGCATCGCGTGGAAGTTCCATGGAAAGAACTGGCGTGGAACGGTGGACTACGGCGGGTGGCTGTCAGTGTCCAACGGGGTAAACTACGTGAACTACCGGATCGACTTCTGGTTCGTGCAGTGGCTGTGTACGCCGAAAATTCTGTCGGTGTATGGCATCGCCGTTGCAGCATCTGAAGTGCTTGTCCACATCTCTACTTCGGTAAGCTCCGTCGTCTTCAAGCGCATGACCGGCGCCGAGCGCAGCGATGCCATCACGCTTACGGAGGCGGCTACCAGGCAGACGGTACTCTCGTCCATCTTGGTCGCCATCCTCATGTACGCGTTCTTTCCGGCGCTCATCCTGGTCGCGTTCCCGAAGGTGTACGCCGGCGCCGTCCTGCCGTTTTGCATCCTGCTACCCGGTCTCATCGCACGAGCTGCCAGAAACCTCATTATCCAGTACGCGACGAATCAACTCGCGAACCCGAAGACGGCCATCTGGATGAACGGCGTGAGCATCCTCATCAACGCGCTGTTCTGCGTCATCCTGGTGCCCACCTTTAAAGGCGTTGGGGGAGCAATTGCGTCTACAGTATCCTACATCATATCTTATGCGATTTACATTGTTTGGTTTTCCCGTGTGAACCACGTAAGCCCAGTTGGCCTCCTTCGCGTGAAGAAGTCCGACTGGGCTCCGTACCTTGCCGTTTGGAATCGATTGTATCGCATGACCCGTCTCAGCAGAACCTGAGCAAAGCCCGCAAGAACTTGGAATTCATTAGGGTATTGTTTCTTGGCATGCCTCGGCAAAACATTTCGAACCTTGGCGTGACCTAACAGAACACCGGGTCCTTGAGATTCTCCAACTTGACCAAGGAATTCTGTTCCACTTCCTGGTGCAAGCTGTTTCCGTGCGAATCCATTGTGACAATGGCCGGGAAATCTTGCACCTCGAGGTGCCACATGGCCTCTGGGACGCCGAACTTGTCAAGCAAATCCACGCCGACGACGCGCTGAACGGTACGGGCGTAGAATTGGGCCGCTCCACCGATCGCGTTGAGATACACGGCTCCCGACTTCTTCAACCCCTCGAGCGTCTTCTTTCCCATGCCGCCCTTTCCAATGACTGCGCGGATCCCGAACTTCTCGATGATGTCGGCCTGATATGGCTCCTCGCGCGATGAAGTCGTGGGTCCAGCGGCCTTGACGTGCCACTCTCCCGCGTCATCCTTCAGCATCACGGGTCCGCAATGGTACAACACGCCGCCCGACAAATCGATAGGAGCATCGTTCCCCATGAGATAGCGATGGATCTCGTCTCGGCCCGTGTGCATCAAACCGCGAATGAGCACGACGTCGCCGACTTTAAGCTGCCTAATTTTCTCTTCGGAGATGGGCGCCTCAAGCACGATGGCCCCGTCAATGTTGAAGCCGCCCTGCGGACGTTCCAGTTTCTCCTCCTTGTCCTTGTACAGCCAATGGCGAATCTCGCCCGTCTTCGGATCCAACACGACGCCGAGACGACGGAAGGCCCAGCAGTTGTATGCCACGGAAACGTAGAAGCTGGCGGGAATCCGATTTCGCACGCCAATCTTGCAACCGAGCAGCGTTACTCTTCCACCAAAGCCCATCGTCCCGATGTCGAGTTGATTCGCCTTCTCGACCACATACTTCTCGAGCTCGGCGAGCTCAGGATTCTCATTCGTGTCGTCGAGGGAACGGAAGAGTTGTTCTTTAGCGAGATCGTATCCTGAGGTCCTGTCGCCGCCAATGCCCACCCCGATGAACCCAGCGCTGCATCCCTGACCTTGTGCCTGGTACACCGCGTGAAGGATGCACTTGCGGATGCCGTCGAGATCCCGTCCAGCCTTCCCGAGACCGGGCAGTTCGGTCGGCAGCGCGTATTGGATGTTCTTATTCTCACAGCCGCCGCCTTTCAGAATCAAACGAACGTCAACTTCATCCTTCTCCCATTGGTGAAAGTGGACAACGGGGACGCCGGGGCCGAGGTTGTCGCCGGTATTTTTGCCCGTGAGCGGATCCACAGAGTTTGGACGCAGTTTGCCCAAGCGGGTCGCTTCCGCAACGGCCGCTTTTATGTCCTTCTCGAACTCAATCTGATTGAACCCAACCGGGCAGTGAATGATAAAGGTGGGCATGCCGGTGTCCTGGCAAATGGGCTGCACATCTTCTTCGGCTGACACAATATTGTCGACGATGGTGTTGAGCGCAAGCGCGGCACGTGTGCCGAATTCCTCCTGCAGATTTGCGCGTGCTATGGCACGCCGAACGTCCGGCGGCAGATTCGTGGAAGTCTCGGTGATGAGTTGAAGTAAGCTTTTCTGCACTTGGTTCATGTTGTGTATCGCCCCTCTCCCAGACCTTGCGAATTGTTCCGGAGACATTATACCACCATCCGGCATAGGCTTTTGAGAAGTGCGGCAACGTGGGCAACGTGGGCAACGTGGGCAACGTGGTTGCGGGTGGCCGGATGCGGCCCGGCGCACCCGGATGATCTCCGACGGCGGATTCGGGTACGATACCTAAAATAATCGAGGAACACTAGGAAGGGAATGATGGGGTGTGGTCTATGTGCAACTAGGTAGTCTTGAAACGGGGGCTTGGTCCGACAACACCGGTGTGTTTTCTGGACAGAACATTCAAAACTCATGGGATTCTCATTCGCCTGTAGCACAATCATTCGGCGGAAGCATGGGAGACCATAACCTGGACCTGTGCTTTTTCAGCATCATGCAAGCGAGGGCGTACCTCGGTCAACCTATCAACGACGCGGATTACAAGAGCAACTATGGCCGCTATACCATGAGGTGAGTAGAATGAGTGCGAGCATACACATTGGCACGCTTAAATCGGGTGGCTTATCCAACATGACGGGCATCTTTTCAGGTCAAAACCTGCAAAATGACTGGGATGCCCACTCCCAGGCCATTACGTCGCTCGGAACCATGATGGGCCGAGGCAACGTTCAAGGAGCACTCTGGGCGGCACTTTGGTGGGATGCGGTAGTGGGCCAGCCTGTTGTGGACGAAGACATCAAGGCAAATGGTGGCATCGTGATAATGGGAGAAGAAGTAGGGCCGCAGACATAGAAGTTGGCATGTTGCGTCGAACAATTAGCCCCTCTCATACCGCTATTTGCCCGACGTGGCGAAAATAGTAGTCCCGCGGACTGTTGTCGCCATCCCGCTCACTCCGGCCATCCCATTTTACGGTCCCACGGACCCTTATCACGCATCACGCTACCGTTGGACGGGGCCCGGTTGAACAATTAGTCTCTCTCATACCGCTATTTCCCCCGCGTGGCGAAAATAGCGGTCCCGCGGACCGTTGTCGCCATCCCTCTCACTCCAGCCGACCCATTTTGAGGTCCCACGGACCCTTATCGCGCATCACGCTACCGTTGGACGGGGCCCGGTTGAACAATTAGTCCTTCTCATACCGCTATTTGCCCGACGTGGCGAAAATAGCGGTCCCGCGGACCGTTGTCGCCATCCCGCTCACTCCGGCCATCCCATTTTGCGGTCCCACGGACCCTCATCGCGCATCGCGGTACCTTTGACCGGGGCCCGGGTCCAACTGGCGGGTCCAACTGGGCGCGACAACATTTGCTGTCACGGGTCGACCCGTCAACGCGACTCCTGCGTTGCCATCGCGCGGGGTGCCCGGGACTCTCCAGGCACTTTAGACTCCCCGGGTGCGCGAGGCTCCCCGGGTGCGGTCCCAGCCGACGACGATGACGACGCCTCTCCATGTTCCGCATCGAAAGCTTGGTATTGGATTGGCTTGTCCAGACGCACCAAGTCATCCCACGTTTCACGCTCGACGACGACTGCGGACTTGCCGTCGTTCACAAAGACGACGGCCGGGTTCGGAATTCGATTGTAGTGACTGGCCATCGAATAGTTGTACGCGCCCGTCGCAAACACCACGAGCAGGTCGCCCGGATTCGGTTCTGGCAAAGGGGCATCCCAAATCACCATGTCGCCCGTCTCGCAGCATTTCCCCGCGACGCTCCATGCCCCGGCAATCGCGTCCTCCATCCGATTCGCCAGGCACGCCTCGTACTTTGCGCCATACAGCGCCAATCGTGGGTTGTCCGTCATGCCCCCGTCGATGGCGACGTAATTGCGGACGCCTTCTATGCGTTTCTGACTGCCGACCGTATACACCGTGATGCCCGCCGGACCCGCGATGCTTCGTCCCGGTTCAATCCACACCTGCGGAGCCTCCATCCCCTTATCGGTAAACAAGCGGTGGATGGTGGTCGCGAGCATGGAGGCGTAGGAGGAGGGAGGAGCGGGATCGTCTTCGGCCGTATAACGAATTCCAAATCCCCCGCCAAGGTTCAAGATGCGCAAGGGAAGCCCATGTCGAAGTCCGTCGGCGTATAAGCCCGCCATTCGCTCCGTGGCGGCGACGAAGCCGGTAGTTTCGAAGATTTGGCTCCCGATGTGCGAATGCAGGCCGACGCAACGCAGATTGGGATACCTCGTCACCGCTTCTATGGCCTCGTGGGCTTGACCGCTCTCGTAGTCAAATCCAAACTTGCTGTCCTGCTGACCGGTTGAGATGTACTCATGCGTGTGCGCCTCTACGCCGGGCGCCATCCGCAGGAGCACCTCCACGGTTTTATCGGCATTCGCGGCAATCTCATTCAGCAACTCAAGTTCATAGAAGTTATCCACTATGACGAGGCCGATGCCGGCCGAAACTGCATATTCTAACTCGAAACGAGTTTTGTTGTTGCCGTGCATGTAGATGCGGTTGGCCGGGACTCCCGCGGTGAGGGCAGTGTGCAATTCACCGCCCGAGACCACGTCGACACCGCAGCCCTCTTCGTACACGAGTTGACACATGGCGACCGTGCAAAACGCTTTGGACGCATACGTAATCTCATACTCCAGCCCTGCATCCTGAAACGCTTTGTGAAAGTCTCGAATGGTGCTTCGCATGAGTTGATCGTCGTAGATAAACAGCGGCGTCCCGTACGTCTTGGCGAGCTGCGTCACATCGCAACCGCCAATCGTCAGGTGACCGCCTTCATTGGTTTCTCTCGTTCCCATTGATGTGCCGCCTCCCCCGCCATCATGCGAGAATTAGAGCGTGACACCCTTGTGAGTACGCTCTAGCGATTCCCGCGTTTCCGATGCTTTGGCGTTACCCTTCAAGATAGCAGAGATGAGCCGCTTTGCATACCTGTCATGCTATCATACTTTTTGGAGGTGCCAAGAGCCATGATGCGCCACGCTATCCACTTAGTGACACGGTTGCTGATTCGCATCGTTCTCTCTTGCCTGGCTCTCGTCGCCCTCTTCGCGGCCGGCATCTACGTCTACGCCGTCTATGTAAATCCGCTTCCCCCGCGTGTGTTGGCCGCGGCGGCGGATAGGGTGAAAACGTTCCACATCCACGAGTTGTCCTACAACCAGATTCCCGTTGGCTTTCGTAAAGCCATCATCGCCACGGAGGACAGACGGTTCGCGTGGGATCCAGGAATCGATCCCGTTGGCATCGCGAGAGCCATCTACGTCGATGTCCGCAAAGGAGCCCTTCTCCAAGGTGGATCGACCATCACGCAACAGCTTGTCGACAATACCATCCTGAATCAAAATCGCACCGTCACGCGGAAGGTTCTGCAGGTCATCAACGCCGTGGGCGTGTACGATACCATGAGCAAGAAGGAAGTGTTCACGCTCTACGCCAACATGATCTACTTTGGCAATGGCGCCTACGGGCTGTACAATGCAGCGAAAACGTACTTTGGGGTCAGGCCCTCCCTGTTAAACGAAGGAGAACTCGCTTTGCTGGCCGGTCTTCCAAACGCTCCATCGGCGTACGATCCGTTCACATCCCTCCCCCTTGCCCGCTCCCGCGAGCGCGTTGTCCTCATCAACATGGTCAGCGACGGCATTTTGACGCAGGCCCGCGCCGACGCGATTTACGCGCTGCCCATCCACCTGCGTTAAGGGCAAGCTTTTGCCGCCGCCCACCCGCATCGTGGCGGCGCGACGGCACATCGCGGGCGGATGGAACCATCGTGTAGGGATGGAACCATCGTGTAGGGATGAAACCATCGCGGGCGGATGGCAATGATGCCATCGGGATCGAATGGTGGGCGAAGGGATTTCATTCTCGTGCGACGAATGGGATACCGTGGGATACTTTTTTTGGACCGTGCGAGTGTAGAGGAGGAATTGATGGTGCTGAAAGGACTGACCCGTGCGGGCATAGGCCCCGTTGGCGACGTAGAATCATTCGCCGTTCTGGCACACAAATACGGATTCGACGCGATTGACTGCAGCGGCAAGGAATTGCAGGATTTGATACAAGGCAAGGGAGTAGATGGTGCTAAGGAGTTCTTGGGTTCCCACGGCCTAACCATCGGATCCATAGGGCTTTCCGTCGAGTGGAGGCAGTCAGAAGAGAAATTCCGCGAGGGCCTGATGGGTCTTGCGGCCGAAGCCAACGCTGCGGCGGCGCTCGGTTGCACGAGTTGCTGCACCTACGTCCTTCCATCTACGGATCTGAATCCGGCGGAATTCTTGGCTACGGCGACTCGGCGACTGCGCTTGTGCGCACAGGTGCTCGGCGCGTACGGGGTGCGGCTTGGCCTGGAATACGTCGGACCTCATCATCTTCGCAACATGGGCAAACACCCGTTCATCTGGGATCTACCGGGGACCTTAGAGTGGATAGACGTCATCCATGAGCCGAACGTGGGCCTCAACTTGGATGCCATCCACTGGTACACGACAAGCAATGACCCAGCGGAGATCCTGTCGCTGAAGAAAGATCAAGTGGTTCATGTGCACATCAACGACGTGCCAGACGTGCCAATCCCGGAGGTCCTTGACAACGGGCGCACATTCCCCGGAGAAGGCGTCATCAACCTCTCGGCTTTCCTGCGTGCCCTCGGCGCTATCGGATACGCAGGTGTCGTGTCGCAGGAGATCCTGACGAAAGAGCCGTTTGAGGCGTCGCCTGAGGAACTGCTACAGAGATCCGCCGACGGGTTCAACAAGGTGTTCACCGCAGCGGGCCTGTAAAATCGCCCGCGATGGCGAGCTTGCCGACATAACTCGCGGCGTAGGAGTTTGTAAGGCGAAGCCCCGAGCGCAAAAGTTGTCAGGCTTGCGCCGCGAGAAAGCTACCTAGACGAGTGAGTCCGCGTCTTCATCGCTGCGGGGCTGAGCAACGGATCGTGCGTAATGAGACGGCCCCGGTTAAGCAGGCCACAGCCGCTTATCCGGGCTTGTTCGCGCGAGACACTCGCCATTAAGCAGGCCACAGCCGCTTATTTCGGTTTCGGCGGACCGCACCCATTTGTATAGCTCACGTTAAGCAGGCCACAGCCGCTTATCCGGGGCCGTCCGCGCGAGACACTCGTCATTAAGCAGGCCACAGCCGCTTATTTCGGTTTCGGCGGACCCCACCCAATAAAAAAGCCCGCGTTAAGCAGGCCACAGCCGCTTATCCGGGCTTGTTCGCGCGAGACACTCGCCATTAAGCAGGCCACAGCCGCTTATTTCGGTTTCGGCGGACCCCACCCAATAAAAAAGCCCGCGTTAAGCAGGCCACAGCCGCTTATCCGGGCTTGTTCGCGCGAGACAAAAACGCGACGGCAACTCTCAACCCATGCTCCGTCCCGGTGCAAAGATTGACCAACCTCAGCTATGTCTCACCGAATACTTCCTACTTCGCTGCGTCGATAGCGGCAATCAGGGTATCTTCAACTCGCTTAGCTGTTTCGTTCAGACTCGGGTGGTCCATCAGGTCCATTAACACCGTGGGCCGCGGCATCCCAATGTGCGTCTTGCCGTTTTTCTCATACACCACGATTTTGCACGGCAGGAAGTACCCGGCGAGCGGGTCCTCCGTGAGTACTCGACTCGCTTCGTGCGGGTTGCACACTTCGAGCACGCGGTAAGGCAGATTGAAGTCAATCCCCTTCGCCTTGATCTTCGACTCCAGGTCCAATTGCCACAACAGCCCGAAACTGCGCTCCTTGAGCGCCGATTCGATTGCTGCAATCGCCTCATCCAATGACTTGGTCGTCTCTACGGAGTACTGAAAGTCCACCGGATCCCCTCCCCAATCGAGAAATTATCGCGAGATGGTAGCGCCCCCCATATACGGGTCGCGCTCCAACCACGCGGATATAAAATTAGATTACGCCCTTCAACTGGCTCATCAAATGAGCCTTCGGCATGTAACCAACCAACTGCTTGATGGGCTTCCCATTCTGAAACACAATCATGGTGGGAATGCTCATGATGCCGTAGCGCGACGCGGTAGCCGGGTTGTGATCCACGTCCAACTTCGCCACGACGAGCTTCTCCGCGGATTCATTGGATACTTCCTCCAACACGGGAGCCATCATTTTGCACGGGCCGCACCACGCCGCCCAAAAGTCCACGAGCACA
>JAJZAV010000293.1 GCA_021799255.1 Bacillota bacterium | reverse complement strand
AACCGACTGCCAAGCCCCCAAACGGTTCCCATGACAGCCAACATGATGGCGGCTAGCACGATGGAAAGAAGCCCTTGGCTCAGAGCGAACGCCTCCTTACAAGAAACCAGGATGGTCTTCATTCAAGCTTCTTGCGCCGCAACTCAGAAGCACCGTAAGTACTAACTTTTCAGGAAGACATAGCTAATTAAGATGGGGTCCTGCTGTGCTATTGACCCATCCTCAGTTTCCCAACTACCATTGCCTTCGTAAATCCATAGGGGAGAAGGCCAGAAGATGTTAACGAATGGGCTCATCGGAATGGCGGTTGCCTGCCTTGGTTTTATTGGACTATTGCTCATGTGTGGATCCGAGACCAGGGAGAACGTCGAGAAGGCACTGCGTAAGGAAAAGATGTGACCTCCTCGTTCAGATGTGACGCATTGATACGCGCCATTCGAGGCAGCGAGGGGGGTAAGGGATGCTCAAATTCTTTTCGGGAGTTGCCATCATGTGCGGGGTATTCGCCGTTCTCGCCATTTTCTTCTCGCAGCATGGCCTGCAGTTGGCAAGCATTTATGTCGGAATGGGCTTGGTATTTCTCGGGATTGGATTCTTGACCAAGAACCCCAAGTCCCGCTGGTAATCCCCCGAAGGGGACTATCAACTATTTCAGTTCGCGAGGTGCAACGATGGATAACGCGCGCTACTTGCATCCAATCATTGTCGCAATATTCATGGCGCTATTTACCATTCTTTCCGCCGTGAGTTTCCTGAACATGTTCAAACGACGCCAGATGTTTGGGTCCGTTCTCCTGTTTCTGTCCGTCGTGATTTTCGGCTATACCACCTACATCATCGCTTCGTTCTAGGTTCATGGCGACGTTCGGACGCTTTCTTGGGCGAAAAGGAGGAACAAACATGGCGTCCAGTCCTTGGACGAAACACTTCCCCATCTACTTTGCCGTATTGGTCATTGTGGCGTTGGTTGGCTTCATTATGGTCTTGTTCACCAAGAACATGACTCAGTTTCTTGGCGTCGTATTGGTCTTTATTCCCGTGATTCTCGGCATCATTATGGATCTTACCCGTCCCCGCTCTACCCTGTGAAGACTGACTGCAGAGCTGGTGAGAAATCGATGGAGAACGTAATTATATACACCGCGGATAACTGCAAGTTTTGTGAGGCAGCCAAACAGGTTTTGATTCAAAAAGGCGTCGCCTACGAAGAACGAAACGTGTACCGCTCCGAACAATTTCTGAGTGAAGCCCGAGAATTAGGAAACCGATGGTTGCCCATTATCAAGGCCAAGGATAAGGTGTTGGTCTTTCCAACCATGGATGAAATATACGCATTACTAGACTAATCCTTTGAGTTTTTAGGGGAAACGGGAGAGGAACGATATGGGCTTTGGAAACATCGGATGGTCAGGACTGGTTCTTGTCTTGGTGGCATTGCTCCTGGTCTTCGGGCCATCGAAGCTTCCCGAGATAGGAAAGGCATTTGGTAAATCGCTGCGAGAGTTCAAATCCGCCACGAAAGGGCTGACCGATGACGCACCTGCGACACCGGTTGAGCAAGCTGCCAGCATGAGTCCGGCTACGGACACAGAGGAGCGTCCAGCAGTCGTCGCAAAAGAGTGATGTCTTCGACAAGGAAACGTGATGAATCCATGAATAGGGTGAACAAGAGCCGGGCAAATCCGAACAGTATGATGAATGTGCTCACCCACCTCGACGAACTCCGGCGACGAATTATCTATAGCGCGATTTGGTTTATGGTGGCCGCGCTCCTTGGTTTCGCTCTTGTCTCTCACTTGTATCACTACCTCTGCTCGCCGCTGGCCGCAAGTCACGTTTCACTGATTGCGGTCAGCCCCGGAGAGATTGTCGGCGTCTTTCTTTCGATTGCAGCGGGAATCGCCGTTGGCCTTACCCTGCCGTTTGGGCTCTGGCAAATATGGGCCTTTGTCGCGCCGGGCTTGACTGCCCGAGAACGTCATTTTACCTTGCGAATCATTCCCATCGTCGTCGTCATGTTCATCATCGGGGTCTGTTTCTCATGGTCGTTCATCTTCCCGACCATTCTCCACTTTCTCATCGCCCTCAATCGGCAACAGGGGCTGGTCGTCATGTTGCGGGCAAGCTCGTACTTCCGTTTCCTCAACAGCATCGTCTTACCGTTTGGTTTCGTGTTTGAGCTCCCAATGGTGGTGGTGGTACTCACTCGGCTTGGGATTGTCACCCCTCGATTCCTGCGCAAGAATCGTCGGTATGCCTATCTCGCCATCGTTTGTCTCGGCGTGTTAATCAGTCCCCCGGAATTGGTGTCGCACCTTAGCGTCACGGTTCCGATGATGATTCTCTATGAACTGAGCACCCTTTTATCCGTCGTGGTGGATCGCAAACGACGCAACCTGATTGCGGGCAACTTAAGCACGTACCAAGCGGGAGGCAGAGCATGATTATCTTCTGGGGATTGATAGGATCGCTCACTGTTGTTACGTTTTTGGGACTCGGTGCGATTTTGAACATGGCGTTTCGCAATTGGTATCTTTCGTCGATTGTGTATTCCATCGCTTTCCTAGTTGTTGCGTCTTTATATCATTCACGCATTTCCGGATCCATCTGGACCGTCCTCATTCTTGGCTGGTTCGCGTCTGTCGGTGCGTCTTTTATCGTCCGCATCTTGAAACAGCATCGCTACGCGATGTTTGGTTAAGCGAAGGAGGAGGACCGTCTAATGAAGCTCGATAAGTTTTTGTTCTTTCTCACTTCCACGGTTATGCTCGGTTCACTCCTTGGGCTTATCACGGGAGCGTTCAATATCCTCATGAACGTATCGTGGTACTCGGGCGTCATTGAGGGCGGAGTTCTCGGCACCAATTGTCTGATGGGATTCTGGGCCTTTCTCATGTTGAACTTTACCGTGTCCGTGTCTCTGCCGCAACGAGTGTGGAAATGGGCGCAAATCCTTGTTTTGTCGTTGGTGATATACGACATGTTCTACTGGCGCTATCATTACGCCGTGCTTGTAAGCCCTGCGAATCACCAAAGCCTCGTGTCCTACACATGGCAAGCCCTAGTCCCGCTTGTCGTCGCCATCCTGACCGGGATGGTCAAACAGCGCCTTTCTGGAAAGGGAAGCTTTTTGCCCACCCTCTTCTTCGTCTACGTATTTACCGCGCTGGACTCTATGCTCGTTCTGCGCCTGCATGCCAGTTCCGTCATCAATCAGACGGGGATCATCATGTTGCTTTGTAACGTGTACATGATTCTCATTTTCGGATTGCTGCTGAAGGCGAGCAACCACGAATCCAACAGCGTCCAGGCTCCGCGCGCTCATCACGGACGTTTGGAGTCCTGACCAAGGGGGAATAGGGTGTGCAACGAGTTATCCGTTGGCTGTATCTCGTGTGCCTAGTGTGTGGAACCGTGTTCCTAGGTCTTGGCATCCACTACGCAACGTTCCATCTATGAAATCGATGCTCTAGTTCAAACTCGGGCAGGGCTGCACGGCTCCATTGCCATCACTTTCGCGCTCATCACGAAAATCCACGGAAGAAGTCAGCGGAGGGAGCGGGCGAGCTGCGAATTCGCACCCATTGATGATAATGCGCGTAGGGCCCCGTTCGGTGGCACCATCGCATGAAACTTTCGCGCGGGCACGCGACCGCAGAGGCCCGCGCTTGTCCAACCCTACTCGTGATGGTGCCCTCCGTGCCTCGGATTGACAACCGTCCACTCGTCTGCGTCAGCGTCGTAGTCTACTTCGATTCCATCGAGAAAATCCTGGCCTTTTTCCAAGAGGACCGGAATCCCGAATGACGTCTCTACAAGCTCATCGGTATCCTTCGGATAGTCCAGTCCCAACCCGTAATGCGCATGGTTCCCGTGCGCATGGGCGACAAATACGCGAAATCGAAGCACCTTATCCTCTTCCTGCGACAGAATCATTTGCAGTTTCTTTGCTGCACTTTCACTAACGGTACAATCCACTACGCTCATCCCCTATCGCTCCTATGATACCCAACCGCCCGCGCCACTGACAAACACCGACGCCACTTTCATCATACATCGAACGGCCTAACGCCGAAGGAAATTCCACAAACGTCTCGCGCACCGCTATTTCTCGTCCCTGATTTAACGGTCGGCGGAGGGCCTGTTGCCTCGGGGGTCTTCGGTCGGCGGGGTTAGCGGATGGATGAGCAGCGTCCAAGACTCTTGTCGGTTGATCCAATCGGTTGCCCGCTCCATTCCCCATTGACACCACAAGCATTTGCAAGTAATATTTCCTCAATTCCATACAAGAATGGCTTGGATGAAGAGAGTACGCATTCGGATCAGCGCAGAGAGTCGGTGGTGGGTGAAAACCGAACTGAGGCGAATCGCGGAAGTTCACTTCGGAGCCGCCAGGTGAAGTTTCGGTAAGCATCAAAAGCGGTGCGCCCCTGA
>JAJZAV010000292.1 GCA_021799255.1 Bacillota bacterium | reverse complement strand
CCATACTTCCCTTACGGGCTATCCTTTCAGATAGTGGGCCTTGACGGAGCTTCAGACAAGGATTTCTCGCGTCACCATATGGGTTACTGACGACCCGCACCACTTTCACCATATCCTTTTCAAGACTTAGGTTACTTCGGGTTACGTCTCTAACTGGCTTCATACCCTCACCATCTCCATAGTGAGCGCATGCAGTAGCTTTGGCCTCAGAACGGGTGACCGTTTGTTCCGGTGAGGTACCGCCCCTCACACTTCAGTTCATACCTTCTCCTAGCTGATTAGCTAGTGGCACATTTCCCGCTTTCAAGCGGTTATAGCGCAACGCGGCGCACGAAGATCAAGGCCGACTTCGACCAGCTTGGCGTTCGAAACGACCACTTGAATGTCGTCGTTCACGGCTCTATCCAACCACTCGACCCGGTCTTCCGGTGACACGCTGGCCTTGAGTAGGCGCACGCGAAGCCCCACGGAGTCCAGGAGTTGTACCAAGCGTTTGTCTTGCTGAGACTCGCCACTGTAGCGTACATACACGACGCAACGACGGTTCTGAGCGATTTCCGCTTTCACGTCGTCGATGAGACGTTGTTCCTTGATGGAAACCACGTCTTCTGCGTTTCCAGAGAAGTGCACAACGTCGTCCGCGAGTGGGACGGTCTGGGTTTTGTGGGGCTGGTTGGCCGCGTTGACCACAGACGGGATGAACTTCGCAAATGCGTGCTTGTTGCCCAGCATGTACGCTTGCTTCATTTTGGCTTCGAGCTCGTTGTGAAAGTCACGGTACCGCAGGGCGTGGTCGTCCTCCATGTCGACGAAGACGGGCGTTTCCTCGAGTTCCACAAGGGGCAGCCCGAGGTCTCCCAGTTCCAAGAAGACCGTCTTGTTCGCGAGGTGATTGGCAAAGAGCTTGGGGGACAGTCCCGGAATCTCCTTGGGGGGATTCAGGATCGTCTTTCGGCTCGTCGCCCCACCCGCGCTCTCAACGTCGTCTTGGCCGTATCGGCCCTTCTGCTCCATCGCCCCATACAGATGGATGAATTTGCTCAGCGACCGATGGTCGAGTCCGTCTTGCTTCATCTCAGCCGGGCAAATGCGCCATAACAGGTGATACAAACTCGACGCTTTCCCATCGGAGAGGGTTCCGGTTAACCCGACGATTTTCTGGGAGGCCCCAACAATGGCCCCCATCGCCTCGCCCTGTCCGCTGGAGGATTTGTACTGATGGAGTTCGTCCACGATGGTCAATTGGAAGTGACCCCGCAGGTACTTTTGGATGAACCATGCCGGTTGCAAACGGCGATGTTTGAGGCCACTCACCTTTTCCCGCTCCGGAACCAAATCTCGCATGAGATTGGTTCCACACTCCGAGCAGTGATACTCGGTGACGGACTTTTTGAACAGGTATTGGCGGCAGGAACGCGTCACGCCATCGAAGCGTTTGGCTTCGTAGTCGTGCGTGTGCACCGCAAGGTCATCGAAGCCCAGCTTCAAGTCCATCCGTTGGTCGAACTCGGTCGCCTGTTCCTTCGCTTCTTTGATTTTCGTCGCATCTGTCGTCCGCTGGATGCCTCCGCAATCCGGGCAGACCCAGGCGTCATGTAGTAGAACGGTCGCTTTGGCCTTGTCCGCTTCGCCAGGGGCATATCGAACACCGTGAGGCGTCGATTCGAGCATCGGCTTCTTGGAAGGGTCTTGGTCGCCACGGTCGGTGTAGACCACGCGCTCCTTGTAGAGGAGTGCGGGTGCCTTGGGCATCCCCAACTTGGCCGTATCCCGAGAAAGCAGCACGAATTCCATGCCATTCGGGGTACGACCGGAGCGAATCCGATCCCGATAGTGGACTAGGTCCCGCCAGGATTGAATCACCAAGGTCTTCGCGTGAGGCAGCATTTTGCCCAACTCATCGCGTTGCCATTTTGGGATCGTGATGCCGGGAACGAGGCACAATGTAGGGAAATACCCCTTCTTCCGGTGCGCTAAGGCGTTGGCTACCGCCGTACTTACCGTGGTCTTACCTGTGCCCATATCGCTCGAGATGATAACGCCCTTGCCCTCTTCGAGACCCTTGATGACGGCCTGCGCCGTATGGGCTTGGGCCGGGAAGGGGACTCGCGCCATCATCGCGATGGCGGGGTCAATGGGACGGTCCAAATCATGGACTGGGGCCGCGAGCTCCTCAATGGTGGTCGCCAAGTGCGGAGCGTACGTCTGTAGGTAGTCGATCACCTGGTATTCGCCGTTCTCATCCGGTTGCAACGTCTGCGATAGTGCAGGCGCATCGGTGATTCCCTCGGGCAACTCGAGTCGATGAGCGGCCAAGAGGTCATGGATGATCTCCTTCGCGACTTCCTCGGTCAAGTTTGGATGGACCTCAAAGGCGGTGATTCCACGCCACTCCTCGAGTTGGTCGTCGGTCCACACAGTCAGACGTTGTACCAAATCTCGCGATTGGCATGTGGTCCAAATGGCTTCGCTCCACTCGGGAACATTGGGGAGGTTGAAGTCGTTCGCAAACCGTTTGCGAAACAGGTCGGCGACGTTTCCACCGGTCGGGACAATCAGAGTCCGAGCCTGTTCCGGCTCCAGTTGGGGGTCTACCGCCGATTTGTGAAGCAGAATCGTGTGGTTGAGTTTCCCCAGAGGTCGAGACACGAAACGATACCCATTTTTGAAGGTCCGCAGTTCCTCCGACTGAAAGCGATGTCGGTCGGGCCTCAGGTGAAGCCGTTCGCCTTTCATAGCGCGTGCAGCAATCGCTCTGGCCGCACTATCCACATCGATGATGCCGGCCGCGATGAGTTCTTCGCCGCGTTCTCCGTCTCGTGTGATCACCATATGGGCCGAGGCCATGATGAAGTTCTTGTCGCTTTGGTAGGTTATATTTTTCAAATCGTAACGCCCTGCGCGCAACCACAGACCGAAGCGTCCGCCCCGGTCTGTGTTACGCCGGGGCTTTCGCCTCCTTGGAAAAGCATGATTGCCTAGCTAGCGCTGTTTGGATTTACGCGAATCCCATGGTGGATCCGTATTCCGTCCACGACTTGGTTTCGTGGCTCCATCGGTAAATCTCACCGTTCAGCGGTGTGTCGCGCCAAACGTAGATTTCGTCGGTGTATCCCATTCTCTTCAGGCTCGTCCCAATGTTCGAGAGAGGAATCCCCTCGTCTCGTGTTGGGAAACCGATGGAAAACATCTGGTCCCCGCAAAACACATAGTGGATGCCCATGTCTTCAAAGAGACAAACCTCGGAAGGGTCGTCGATGTTGGTTCCCTGGTTAGCCCATCCGATGGTTCGACCGTATTCGATCCATTCGTTTTCTCCATAGTTGTTGAACTGATAGATGCGCCCTTCCATTGGGCTGTCTATCCAGACGTGAATGACGTCACTCATGCCCTTTTTTATCAGATGGTTCGAAATCTCCCTCAGCGTCAGCCAACCTTCATTCGGTTCATCACCATGCCATGGCAAGACACGGTTTCGAAGTCGTTTGCTGTCATATAGGATTCGAACTACGGAATTTCTTTGACTGATTGTGACGGTGGATTGATCCTCCATCATGGGTATCGCGCCCCGTTCCTAGTTTTCGTTCCGGTGGAGTTCTGACTCACTGAAGGTCGATGATCATCCCGTCCGGTTGAATCGTCCGAACCGCCGTCACGTAGGACTCGGTGTCGATGATCAGCTCGTCCCCGTTCTCGTTATACGAGATCTCCCGGTCGACCTTTTTCCGTGTCATGCCGATGACCATGTGCCGGTTTTCCCCGATTCCAATGGCACCGTTGAGTGCCCCGGCCGAGATGAGCGTCGCCATGTGCGTCCGCCGATAGGGAAGCAACGGCCGTTGCAGCTTCATGTCGACGTCGTCGCCCATGAGCATGTTTGCGGCGATCGTGAACGCTTCGGAGTGTTGGAGGTCTTGCCTCAACTCGTTGTCGTCCAAGATGTACCCGCGAAACAGAATGTCGGTGTCGATATCGTCGGTAGATGGAATGGCCCACGTGCGTCCATCGGGTTCGTCCAGATAGGGCATGGGCAAGGTCCCATCCTTACCGTAGGCCAACAGTTCGTTCTTGGCCGTGCGCTCCGCATCCGACATCTCTTTGCTGCTCGTGAGATTCTTCGTGCGGCGTGTCGCAAAGACGACCACCTGCTTATACGCTTGGTATTCGTCGTCATCGAACCGATACACCGCGAGGTCGGTATAACGCTGAAATAAAGCGTTCACCATTTCCGACCCCAGCGTATTTCGGGGTATCACGAAGACGAGAACGCCGTCGGGCGCCAGGAACTTGGACAGGTCACGCAGGAAGAGGAGTTCCTTTCGCATGGCCAAGCCGCCGAGTCCGGACTGCGCATCGTACGGAGGGTTGAGATATAGGAGCTGCATGCTCGCTGGCTCTACCCTTGCCCGTTCGTAGCCGGTGCAGACGACGTGGTCCAGCTTGTGACTCGCCTCGCCAGCGCG
>JAJZAV010000028.1 GCA_021799255.1 Bacillota bacterium | reverse complement strand
TGATTGGCTGATGGAGGTTGAACTGGATATGAATGTTTCTCTGGAGTATGAGCGGTGGATCCAGAATCCCAACTTGCCGACAAACCTTCGGGATGAATTGGAATCCATTCGCACGGACGAGCGTGCAATATACGATAGGTTTTATCAGGACCTTGAATTCGGAACCGGAGGATTGCGAGGTGTTCTCGGCGCAGGACTCAACCGGATGAACATTTTCACGGTTCGGCGCGCCAGCCTAGGACTAGCGAAGTGGGTCGCTCGCAGCGAGCCCGACGCCGCGAAGAGGTCCGTGGTGGTTGGCTATGACTGCCGACGCATGTCGACCGAGTTTGCGCTCGAAGTTGGGCTGGTCATGGCTGAGGCAGGCATCCGGGCGCACGTGTTCACACACCTGTGTCCGACACCGGAACTCTCTTTCGCTGTGCGCGAACTTGGAGCTTCGACGGGAGTGATGATCACTGCGAGCCACAATCCTCCCGAATACAACGGGTACAAGGTGTATGGGTCCGACGGGTGTCAGGTGTTGCCGGATGCGGCCAGCGATATCACTTCGTTAATTGAGAGCATTTCGGACATTTTTGCCGTGCCCGTTATGGGAAAAGACGAGGCAGAAGCGAAGGGTCTCTTAGCTTGGGTGAGCTCGGAGATTGACCATCGTTATTGCGACAGGGTCATGCGAGAGATTCGAATTCATGGCGTGACTGATGAACAGAGAGCCGATGTTCGCGTCGTGTATACGCCTTTGCATGGCACGGGCTATATTCCCGTCAAAACGGTGCTCGGCGAGATGGGATACAAACAGGCGTACATCGTACCCGAGCAGGCGGAACCCGACGGTGAGTTCCGCACGGTGAAGAGTCCAAACCCAGAGGAACATGACGCGCTCAAGCTCGCGATTGAAGCAGCGCGAAGACAGAATGCGGATGTCGTCATGGGCACGGACCCGGATGCCGACCGGGTTGGAGTGGCGGTCCGAACCGCGACGGGAGAATACCGATTGCTGTCCGGCAACCAAACCGGGGGACTCTTGCTCGATTTTCTGCTCAAACAGCGGAAGACAGAAGGCAAGATGCCGATGAATCCAATCGTGTTCAAGACGATTGTCACGTCTGAACTAGGGGCGGCCATTGCGAGGCGGCACAGCGTCGCCGTGGAAGACACCCTCACCGGGTTTAAGTACATTGGAGAACGGATAGGCCATTACGAACGAACGGGCGAGAAGACGTTCCTGTTTGGATACGAAGAGAGTTACGGCTATCTCATATCCCCATTTGTCCGCGACAAAGACGCGGTTCAAAGCTGCTTGTTGATTGCTGAAATGGCGGCCTGGTACAAGAGCCGGGGGTTGACTCTAGCAGACGGATTAGAACAGCTATTCTCCGAGGTTGGCTGGTATGCGGAGCAACTCATCAGCGTGACGATGCCGGGGGCCGACGGCGTAGCAAAGATACAGGCGGCCATCAACGGCCTTAGGGAGCAGCCCATCGAAGTGGACGGTCTCGTGCTAACGGCAGTGGAAGACTACGAAACCAGAATGCGGAAAGCCCGAAGCAACTCGAATTCGGACTGGTCCAGCGAACCTCTTCACCTGCCGCAGTCTGACGTGATACGCTATCTATTCGAGGGAGGATCCTGGCTGGCGGTTCGTCCGTCGGGAACGGAGCCCAAGATGAAGATTTATTTGGGAGCGAAGGCCGCTACGAAGGACGGCTGTGAAGAGATTTTGCAGTCATTGAACCACGCAGTACAACGACTCAAAGCATAAGGAGATTGCGATTTGACCAGGGGTATTGTTCTAACCAGCTTTGCGGCTGTCGCGGCTCTCGTTCTTACGGTTCCAAGTCAAGTCTTCGCCCACGCGTCTGCGGGCCCGGTACCGTCACGGTACTCGGGCTCAATCCGCGTCGGACAGAAGACCTATTCCGCTGTGCCCTATGTTCGCTACGGGAATTCGAGCTATGTGAATGTGAACAAGTTGCTCGCAATTCTGAACGACGATGGGCTTGCAGCGACCCAGACGGGACGCGACGTGAGCGCAGCGTGGCTAGGACAATATCTACCTGGGACACACATGAAATTGGCGAGCGGGGCCGTCGTCAGGGCGGGATCGTTCACCATTAACGGGAATACATATGCGGATCTGTCGGCCGTAGCGCAGTTGATGAGATCCAGATTGTCGTTTGCCCCTGCAAATGGCGTTCTTACCGTACAACCAATTGGTTCGAAGGCAGGCAAGAACGTGACAAATCTCCCTGCAGGGCGCACCTCAATTGTGAGCGCCATTACGAAACCAGCCATTTCTTCGGCTCCGTCTAGTCCCCCAAACACGTTGTTGGGCGGAGTCACTTGGTCTTCGTTTCAGGGACAAGCCGTTCCTACCATATCGTTTGCCGGGAAGAAGTATATGGGAGTCTGGTATATCACGAATGCGCTCAGCCAACTTGGGTACACCGTCAGCTTTAAGGACGGGGTGATGGACCTGAGGAATCTTCCAACCGTTGTTCAGGACGGAATTTTAAAAGACAACGGGTCTAGTATGCCTACTACTCTCATCCGTATCGGGAACCGGTGGTATGCTCCCTTATCGGCCCTGGTGGAAGGTCTTCGGTTGGCCGCAAGCGTAGACACTAACGGGAACGTCGTGGTGGACAAGCTTCCGATGCCAGTTCGAGCGACCGTTCCATCGATGACAGGCAATTTTACGATACTACTTCAAACCCCTGGGAACAAGATCTTTTCGTCCAACTCGGTTTCCACCACCGCGACCAGCCCTCGAGATAAGGTGTTCCTGCTTCTGCAAAATGGTTCTTTGATGTCGCAAACGATATCTGGCTCGGGTTCGGAAACCGTCGTGTCCGTGCCTGGTACTCAGGCACAGGTCATGGGTTACCTGTCCTCATCGGGATCGTGGATAGGGATGGGAACTACCGTGAATGCCGCCAGCTCGGTTATTACCCTGCCGACGGCGATGTCTTTTGGCGCGATTGCCGGACGAATCTTACCCGCCACTGGGCAGGAGTTTTCATCAGATGCATCCGTCACCTTTCGCGACGTGGTGACTCAGCAAAACATTACCATCCCTTTGAGCGCGAACGGTCGCTACTCGGCCAACTTGCCCTATGGGGTCTATGAGATTTGGTCGGTCACCAATCAAAAGCAAACCATGTTCATCGGGAGTCGCTTTGTGGTCAACAGTGCGACTGAAACCCTAGGCACCGTGAAGTTTCCTGAGTTGCCTACGAACGGACGGGTCACATCCCGCAACTTCATCGTAGTCTCACAGGCCGCGAATATTCCTCCAAGCCTGCTTGTCAACATTGCGTCCACACTACGCTACTCGTATTCCTACGATGTGGGCCAACTCGGCCTTTCCGCTCGGTTACCTATCGTGGTCATGGTGTTTGATTCCGAGAGCGAGTTCACGCAACATTTTCTCGACGAGGCGTATAACCCGGCTGTGTCCGGACTTTACGGGCAGGACGCGCAGGCTGTGACCGAGGGCCCTCAGTATATTGCGGTGAATGCGCAAGGGATGAGTTTCGACAGCGACATCAATATCATGGCCCATGAATTGACGCACGCGCTGTTGGCAGCAAATTATGGAGTTTTACCCTCGTGGATTAATGAAGGATTGGCGTGGCACCAAGGTTTGTCTGCGCAGCTTGGGGACAGTCCTTTGCCGATTATTCGGCAGAGCTTGTGGAGGCAACTCTGGTTAAGTCCGATGGCCGCTGCACAAAGCGGGCAACTTTACCCGCTGTTGACCGCCTCATCGGTCGCTACGAAGTACAACGTCGAAGCGCAGGATAACTTTGCGGTTGAACAACTGATTAATAAAGGGGGGATTGAGCAACTCCTAAAATTCATCGGTGACATTGGCACTGTTGGTCAACGAAACGCGTTTGCTTCAATTTACCATCAGTCAGAAACCTCTTTCGCAGCGAGCGTTGATGCCGAACTCAAGAGCGAAGCTGGGGGGGGTTCGGCAATTCAGGTCACCATTGGTGCATTGGCGAGTGCTCCCGGTGAGTTGTTTGTTAGCAACCCAAGTGGGGAAACGTACGTGTTCAGCGGTGTTCAGCCCGGATCCACGTACACCTTCACACTTTCGCAAAATGGGCAAGTAAAGGCGTCAAACGGACTCAACTTAATCGCGTCTACCCAGAGTTCTTCGGATGGACATTGGGATATTGGCACCCAAGTGGGCACCACCCAGTCTTTCTTCTCAATCAATCCAACGTTTGGCCTCGACTACCTGGAATCCACCAACACGTTCGAGGGAAAGTCGAACGTGGCAAAAACGTCCATCAGCACTGTGATGCCTTTAGGGCTCAAGCTGATTTCTATCGCATCGCCGGCGTCTGCCACAGTACTCACTCCAGAGCCATAACCACCGGGACCTCGATGACCCGTGCGCTGAGTTCAATATGTACGGTTTTAAGCAAATGAGCCATGGGAGTTTGAAGGGTTATATCCAGGGGGATTTCCGAAAAGACCAAAATAAAAACGCCCCGCTATCCACGAGGCGCAGTGTCCGAGTGGGTATTACAGCTTTTCGACGTTTGCAGCTTGTGGACCGCGCTGTCCTTCCACAATATCAAACTGAACGCGTTGCCCCTCTTCCAATGTGCGGAATCCGTCGCCGAGAATTGCGGTGTAGTGTACGAAAACGTCATTGCCACCCTCGACTTGGATAAATCCGTAACCTTTTTCGGAATTGAACCATTTCACAGTTCCCTGCACGATACTGCCTCCTACCAAGTACAGGACGTACTCGCTTTGAATTTTACTCATAATTAACATTATCACTTCGAAGTTGCAATGTCAATCGGTGAATGAATTCGAACGGGATGTAAATGGAACTAGTCGAGGAATGCCCATGTGTGCCATAATGAACTTCGAATCCCTGTGAAACTTTTCGTTTGCATCCACCTTGAATCCGAAAAACTGGAAATCAATGATAGGACTACCGCAAGGCGACCCAATGCGAAAGTGGGGCATCACTTTGGCCGCAAAGCGACGCGACAAGATTTTCCATCTTACGGTCACAGCATTCGCGTGGACGATGACAGCAGTAACCGGTGCGACTGCAATATATTCATCCAATCAACCATTCACAGCCCGAGTAAATCATCGCCAGTCGCAATTTTTGGGAGCCAGTCGCACAAACAATCCCATCCACGCTGGTTCCACGCAGACTGCCCCAACCGTGCCTCCTCGTGCGCTTGCTAAGCCTGCGGCGAGTAATAACGCGTCTGCAGTTGGGGGTCTGACGAACGCCCTCTCTGGAATTGATACGAGCTTCGGCCGAAACAGTCAGTCCGGTTTTTCGCAGAGCGCCGTACATTTGACCATAAAGTCGGCAGGGCCAAGCACTTCTGAGTCCAGAGTTCGACAGGTGGAGAACCTCATTCGCAAGTACGACTTGGTTCATCTCGTCACGTCCAACGTACGAATGGGAACCAATCAACCTATCGTCGTGTATCTTGCCCAAAATACGGCGGACTACGCGAATGCGCTATCGATGGTTGGCCTGAATCGTCAAGAAGCAGCGTCTCTGTCCACGGACACTGGTGGGTTCACGCTTGGAAACTCCATCATCATCGCATTGTTCCAGAACCAGAACAACGCAGACTTAGCCAACACCATAGCCCATGAATTGACACACGTGCTGTTCAACGACAACATTGGTCAACTTCCGAGCTGGATTAATGAAGGATTGGCCGTTTCGGATGGGATGATGGCGCAGAGCAGAGTAGAGGGGTGGGTCCCGTACTCTTCGTACGCTCGCCAAATGGCCGCGACCGTGCTGGATGCGACTCGGAACCATTCTCTTGTCCCTCTAGCAGTAAATGAAGCGACCGTCCTTAAAGACAACCAGTCCTACGATATCGAGTTACAAGACTGGTTATCGGTCCAATACCTTTTGCAGCGTTTCGGATACGAGTCGATTCTTGCCTATTTCGATAGAATCAAGCTGGGCGAAACGTATAATCAGGCATTCTCCAGGACGTTTCATATGACTTTTCATCAATTCAACGCCACGTTCACAAAGTTGCTTACGGAGGCGACCCTAAGCCCTGACGAAGGCGTGAAACTGACTCTAAGGGCCCTACCCTCGGTGCGCGCTAGCGTCAGGATATTGCAACACGGTCGTCGCCATTGGCAGGGGTTTGCGTTAGCCGGTGGAACCACAACCTTGACCGTATCCCCGACGGGCATTGTCGCGGGAGTCAAGGTTCAAAACAGCGTGATTGACAAGGCCTCCGTTGATGCACAGACCTTATACGTAAATATAAAGCCGGCCACGAAGTGGTTCATGAACGGGCACAGCGTCGTGAACGGCGGTTTTGCGATTGATTACAACGACGGCATGTACGAGTTCTCCAATGCGTGGATGACGCTGGCCAGCGGGCGAACCGTGTACACTCAAAACCCATCCTTGTTCGGAATCACTCTAGCGGATGTGGAGGAGCTTTCTTCGTCGTCCGATCCGGTCATTGCATGGTTAATCGCCCGGTCCAATTTCTGACTGGCGCGAATTACGCGCGGATGGGTCAGGTTTCCGTGGGATTTTATAACCGCGACATCCAATTCCCGTCGTAAGCGTGAAAGCTTGTCCTCCATCGTCACATTTACCTCCTAGCTCGTACGACGCGGGGTAGGTTTTTTAAGAACGCCTTTTACCGTATGCGCTCTAGGGTGTTAATATGATGAAGAACGCCGAAGGGTTGACGAAGCAATAAAGTTGAATGAGGGATTGCCGGTGGCTTTCGGAACGCTTTTGGAAAAAGAAGAGGGCGGGACCATTGACGTACTCGGTGTTCGTTTTCATCGAATGACGAGTCGGCAGGTGATTGAACAGGTTCTCTATTGGATATCCGAACCCAGTCGACGAATGCTGATTACCGCGGGTCCTGAATTCGTGATGATGACAAGGCGCAATGTGGAACTGTTAAGGATCACGAAATCGGCGGACATCGTTACGCCTGACGGAGTCGGCGTGCTTTGGGCTGCTCGCAGGCTGGGGAAGACGCTTCACGAACGCGTGACCGGAGTTGAAGTGACATTAGGTTTGTTGGAGACGGTTGAACAGCGTCATCAGACGTTACGCGTCTATGTGCTGGGGGCTACTCAAGACGCCTTGGACGGGTGTCTCAAGGTCTTTCGAGACCAGTACACCACCTGCGAATTCCGCGGTCATTCTGGGTATTTTTCTCCTTCGGAGTGGCCAAGCATCCTTGCCGAAATCCAGGAATTCGCTCCGCATCTTTGGCTGGTCGGATTAGGACAGCCGCGCCAGGAAATGATGATCTTTGAACATCTCAGGATGCTTCCTCCGTGTGTGGCCATTGGCGTCGGCGGAAGTATTGACGTATGGAGTGGAACCGTCAAACGCGCGCCGAACATCGTTCGAAAGTTCAACCTAGAGTGGCTGTACCGCCTTGTCACGCAACCCAGTCGCTGGAAGAGGCAGTTAGCCTTGCCTCGGTTCGTGTGGCAGGTTCTGAAAAACCCGGGCAACGACGCCTAAGGTCTCCAGCATGTGTAGCGGGTTTGTCTAGGGCCCTGCACCCATACTATGTGTGTCGCGACGGAGCGGTTGGCTCCGAACGAGACGGATACATTGACTGGAGGTGCCCAATCATGACGGCTGGAAAACTGACGAAGCAAAGCTTACTCGTCCCGGGATGTCACAAGGCGCTCGACGATATGAAATACGAAATTGCGGCCGAACTCGGCATTCCAGTACATCAAGGAAGTGAAGATTACTGGGGGCATGTGACGACTCGGGAAGCGGGATCGGTTGGTGGTAGCATTACCAAGCGACTGGTTGCCTATGCTGAAGAGATCCTGTCGGAAGGAAATGCACACCCCCAGAATTGAGGAATACGCAATCGGTCTATTGTGTGGGGGCCCCGTTGGGGCCCCTTTTCAACGTTGACCGAGACATTCTGTTATAATACGATAGCTTTGTTTTGCGTGGGACATTCGGCGGGTCACTTCACGGTGACCCCGTTATTTGGAGGTATGCCTTGTGGGTTCTCGTCGTTTATTCACATCGGAATCCGTAACGGAAGGACACCCGGATAAGATGTGTGATCAGATTTCAGACGCTGTCCTTGATGCCATACTTAGTGAAGATCCGTACGCTCGCGTGGCTTGCGAGACTATGGCGACAACGGGAATGGTTGTCGTGTCTGGGGAAATTTCGACTTCATGCTACGTAGATATTCCCAAAATCGTGCGCAACACCGTTCGAGAGATTGGATACACACGTGCCAAGTATGGATTCGATGCCGATACCTGCGCCGTCCTTACTGCCATTGATGAGCAATCTCCGGACATCGCCATGGGCGTTGATGAAGCTTATGAAAAGCGATCTGCGAGTGCAGAGGGCGCCTCAGATGAGGAAGTCGGTGCAGGGGATCAGGGATTAATGTTCGGTTTCGCCTGTGACGAAACGCCGGAACTGATGCCGTTGCCCATTTCATTGGCACATCGGATTGCCCGCCGGTTGAGTGAAGTTCGAAAGAACGGAACGCTTCCTTATCTTCGACCGGACGGTAAGACTCAGGTCACGGTTGAGTATGATGGAGACAAGCCTGTTCGAGTTGACACCATCGTGATTTCCACTCAACACGATGAGAACGTCATGTCGGACACCATCACGGCAGATCTTAAGCAACACGTCGTGAGTGCGGTTGTGCCGTCTGAATTACTCGATGACAACACGAAGTACTTCATGAATCCCACCGGACGATTCGTGATTGGGGGACCTCAAGGAGACACGGGGCTCACAGGCCGCAAGATTATCGTCGATACGTACGGCGGGTACGCGCGTCATGGCGGAGGAGCGTTCTCTGGAAAGGATCCCACAAAGGTGGACCGGAGTGCGGCGTATGCAGCACGATACGTCGCAAAGAACGTGGTCGCTGCTGGGTTGGCCAAGAAGTGCGAAGTTCAGGTCGCGTATGCCATCGGCGTGGCCAAGCCCGTATCCATCTCTGTCGATACGCACGGGACCTCGACAATTCCCGAAGATCAGATTGTCCAACTGATCCGCGAAATCTTCGATCTGCGTCCGAAGGCCATCATTAACCACTTGGATCTTCGCCGTCCGATTTACCGACAGACCGCCGCGTACGGACATTTTGGCCGCAACGACTTAGACGTGAGTTGGGAAAAGACAGATAAGGCAGATGAACTGCGAGCAGCGGCTGCGCGTTTCAATTAGAGAAGTTCCAGATAAAAGGACAGTGGAACGGACACAAACCTCTTAGGCCTTTCGAAATATATCACCATCACCCTTACCCCATGATATGGCGGTGCTGAATGAATTTCAGCATCGCCACTTTTTTGTTCAGCAAAGGAATTCCGCCTAATGCGATGCATGCATATCATGCATCGGGGGCGATAGGGTATGTGGACGACGTGGATAATCATTGTTGCCGCTTCGCTTGCAGCGCTGCTCGTCGCAATGGTGAATATGGGGAATTCGCGAAGATACAGAAAACTATCGGAAAGCCCACTGTGTTTAGTCTTGGTGGTGAGTGACGCAGCACCTACCATCGAAGGGACGCTGAGATCGCTTATCGTGCGTATGTCGGGAGCTCGCGCGGGCAGCGAAATCGTCGTGATTGATGCTGAAGGTTCCAGTGAAACACGGGCCATCGTGTCGAATATGGCGAAAGAACATCCGGCATTAGAATATCGTACGGCCGTCTCGGAAGAAGACATCGCGGCCGAACTGCAGCGGGCGTGCCTCGCGACGCATCGATTCAGCATCGTTTATGATCTCAGGTCTGCATCTTTTCGTGAGATGCCAACGAGCATAACACGGTTCTGCTAAGGCAAGGGTTGCAGGGTCCCGATTGAAGCAGCGCACCGCCGGAGGCGGGTGGTACGACTGCCGTCGCAAAGTGGAATCAGTACAGTGTTTGCAAATCTAGCGCATTCAATTGCGCTAGATCTCCCGACGAACGGCAGCAGGGTGGGTCTCGATGCGATGGGTTTATGTTACACGGCCAAACCGCAGGGCGAACTGAGAAGGGGTGCTTTCATGGCGAAACGATGCGGATTGGCTGTTTTGGTTGCCTCGCTTCAGCGAAACAACCTACAAAAACGAAGAATTTTCGACAATAAAGGTCTAAATTTTCACTCCGTTGCTCCTCCGACTATTGAGTACTTGACAACCAATGTCGGAATTTGTATTTGAAATCTAGCATTTCTAACGTACTAAGGTATATAATTCTCCCATCGGGGTGTAACTTTCATAGCAAACATCGCAGCCGAGGCGATCGTACAGGTTGGATACTAGAACCAGCGGTGCGTGAGCTACTTAGATCGTGGCAATTAGTCACAGCACTCACAATGGACAAAATCCATTGTGAGGAGGCCGCCGATAATGAACAACAAAGTGAAAGCAGCAGTCGTACTGGGTGCTATGGTGCTGTTCGCTGTAGCAGCAAATGCCGCTCTTATCTTCGGAGGCGGTTGATCTGCGGGTGACTTATCTCCTGCGGAATACCCACGAATAAGCCGGGGTATCCCGGCTTATTTGATCGACTGGATGTCGTTTTTGTCGATTGGGGTGGGATCTTGCCGATTTACATCGTTCTTGTGGGCCTTGTCATCGGATGGATTCGGAAGGGTAGCGTCTGGGCAATCACCAGCCTACACTTGCGCCTGCTATGGATATTGCCCATTGCCTACCTCTTTCAGCACTTTTCAATAGATTACATGCACGGAATGCCCTATGAGATTAGCATTTTATTAAGCTATGTTGGACTAATGCTATTTGGAGTTCTTAATGCTAAGGTTCCGGGTGTGGCGTGGGCGCTTGCTGGTACTGGGTCAAACTTTCTTGTCATGGTGGCCAATCGGCTACGCATGCCAGCATACATGCCCATCATCCGGGAAGAGAATCCGAATTTTGCTGCACTAGTGCAAGCGGGGAAGATTGGGAAGTCCATGGCTATGGGCCCGCAAACGCATCTCAACTTCCTTGGCGATATCATTCCGTTTCGCATCTGGCCTCAGAGTATGGTCAGCGTTGGTGACATTCTGTTCGGGATTGGCCTAGCGCTTTTCATTCAGCACGGGATGACGATGGTGAAGGGGGGGGCCAGTGATGAGCAACGAGGGTCACTCCAGAAGAAAGCTTCGGAGTAGCCTCGGGCCAGTTGGGGTCACCGGGTACTTCGTCATTTTAGGTTTATGTGCTTTCGGTGTGAGCCGACCGTTCGTCATTCCCGAGTATGTCGTTGCCTATTGCCTTGTTGGGTTGTTGTTTTTGTTAATCGAATTTAGGATTCCTATCGGCCAAGGAGACTACCTTGGCTTCGAGTCCGCGTTTGTTCTCGCATTTGCTATTACGTATCCTTTAGCGTCGACACTTTGGGGCATTGTTGGGTTCGGAATCGTTCGTGCGATCACAGTCAGAAACAAACCTGGCTCCCATTGGACACGTGCAATAATGAACGCGAATATCTTCGCTACAAACGGAATTACCGCGTATGCGGTCACAAGAATTGTCAATCACGGGCATTCGTTTTCCGGAGCGACGGTCTTATTGGTGGGATTACTAGCCATTTCGTACTTTATCGCGAACTTATTTGCCTTCGGAGTAAACGCATGGTTTTATTTCCCTCTGCGGCAAGTTGTCGAGGATATCCGTTCGTCAATGACCGGGCGATTCCTGGCTGTTTACGGGATCCAGATTCTTTTAGGTGTATTGCTCGCCGAGGTTATCCTAGCAGACGGTCTGTTTGGTGTTCTGTTATTTACTGGTGTCGTCATCCTCGTTGCATATAGTTACCGCGACTACTTCCGCATGGCAAACCACTTCAAGGATCTCTCCATTAAAGATGAACTTACTGGCGCGTACAACCACCGTTGGGTGCAGTCCTGGTTGGACGAGAAAATAGAGCAGGAGGAACCCTTCGCGGTTCTCATGCTCGACATAGACCATTTCAAGAGATATAACGAAGCGTGGGGACACTTGCAAGGCGATGAGGCGTTGAAGCTAGTGGCTTCAACGGTTCAAGGCCAACTTTCTGAGAACGAACATGTTGCGCGGTACATCGGAGAAAAGTTCGTTGTCGTTATGTCAGGGAGTGGGCGCGACGGCGGGATGGAGAAGGCCGAAGCCATTCGGAAGGCCATTGACGAGAAAGAGTTCCCGGGCGTCGAGAAGTTGCCTGGGAAACGGTTTACTGTAAGCCTGGGAGTGGCGGCGTTTCCTGAGATGGCGTCCACGAAGAAAGAGCTTCTCATGATGGTGGACGATGCGGTCTACAAAGGGAAGTTCATCGGACGCAATCGAGTGTCTATCTTTAACTCCGTGATTGACGATTTGAAGTCGGAACTCGAGTCAGGATCCGCACTTCAGGAGACGGTAAACACCATCAAGGTGTTCCTGGCTGTGTTGAACTCGAAGGACAGGTATACATACGCTCACACGGAACGGGATGTCCGTTATGCGGAAGCCTTGGGGCGAAGGCTTGGGTTGACTGGCGATGCCCTTCTCAACCTGCGGTTTGGGGCCTTCCTGCACGACATTGGCAAGGTAGAGGTGCCGCTTGACGTTCTCACGAAGAGTGGGCCCCTCACCAAGGATGAATGGATCGTTATGAAGAGTCATGTGGAACTTGGCGTGAAGATGATTGAAACCATTCCTGAACTTGCGGATTGTATCCCAATCGTGCGGCACCATCATGAGCGTTACGATGGTACGGGATACCCGTGGAACCTCAAGGGAACCGATATCCCGATTGAGGCTAGGATTCTCACTATCGCCGACAGCTTCGATGCAATGACAACGAGCCGCCCGTATCAGCGGCGTCGCAGCATGGAGGAGGCCTTCGAAGAACTCCGGCTGTGTGCGGGCAAACAGTTTGATCCGACCATGGTCGAACCCTTTATTGAGGCGGTTCGCGAGATGGGGTTGCTGATCAGTCCGCCCGATGAGGACGAAGAGGGAAGGTTCGCTAGTCCCTAGCCGGACGGAAGCCGGGGTTGGTGGAGGACTAGCGAGCCCTCACAGAACTGCCGCATACCGAGACAAAGTCATGGCAAACGACCGGGGTCGGACTCTTCGTCGGACCATTTTGTTGTTCCTGCGGTCGACAAGGCGATTTTAAATCGGTGAGATTTGCGTTCCGATTCCAAGGCTACGTACCGTTTTTCCATCTGCGTGACCAGTTCGTATACTCTAGTATCTTCGCCGGCCTCAATTTGCCACTTCACGAGGGTGGCTGCGCAGCGCAGCCATTCAGAATAAGCGTTGCGAGCATTTAACTGATCAAGAACTTTTTGCATTTTCTGTACAGCGATGTCCAATGCTCCACTTTGGTGCGAAAGATGAGCTTCCATTTCGAGTACCCGCTGCCTGCATAGAAACACTTCGGTCGATTGGGTCCCAAGGTTATCGTCCATCAGGTTTTCTTCCAACGCCGATAGCACTCGTTCACATCCCTCTAACCTCTCTTCTGCTGCTTTCATCTCACCGTTCTCCAGAAGATCGCCAATCGCACGAAGCTCGCCATCGAAGAATCGTTCCGGGCTGACCGACACCATCGCAACGCTGGCGAGCAGCCAAGGATCAGGAGCCGACTCGCCTACGGACCGGGAGAACAGGGAAGAAATCCGAGCGGATCGTTCGACTAAATGGGCGGCCTTCGTCATGGATGCGGCACGTTGGAAGAGTTCCAAGGCGCGTGAAGCATCGTAAACATCGAGCAAGGCAAGGCCATCGTCGACAAGCGACTGGGCAAGGGATTGCAAGGTGCTTGACGGGCCGACAAAACGAGCGGCCTTGTCCAGAAGGTTGTTTGCACGCAAAGTGTCGCCTTGTTTTTGATAAACTTCAGAGAGCAGCGTGTAGATCTCCGCCAGATCTGCCTTGATGGTTACCGAAGGTAAACGGGATGGGCCCGTGGCAGGCTCCAACGCCTCTCCTAACTTTCGTGCCGTTTTCCATTCATGCATGGCGCCAATGATGTTGTCTGTGTCATACTCAATGTAGCCGGCTAGGCGACAAACGGAAAACTGCAGGCGCATGTCTTGGCCACGCAGGGCGTACTCTCGCAGCTCTTCTATGTTCGTAATCGCGTCACGGTAGCGCCCCTGCAATCGTTGAGCGTCCGTGAGCGCCAGTAGGTAGTCTTCGTAGGCCTCGCCAGGCGGTTGTGGCCTTGGGGAGTCAAGGAGAACTTGCAGCGCTTCGCCGGATCTCCCGGTCATCAGATAATACCGAGCCAAGTGTACGAACGCTAGAGTTGAGTATTGCTGTTCCAGGTCGTCGAGAAAGTATTCGACGGGTAGACTCAGACGGTTTGCGATAGCCTTAAGAAGAGGGAAAGACGGACGGCTCCTATCCCCTTCAATTTGGCTAATCATGCTGGGGGTGACCAAATCGGCGGCCAACTCCGACTGAGTCATGCCCCGCTCCGTTCTGGCTTCACGAATCTTTTCTCCGATGGTAGTCATCTGGAGAACCCCTGCTTTCAATGGAAAGTATTGTGGCTTGAAATCACAAGCATATCTTAACACATTCCCTGCATGAATGTGGGATTCTAGTGGGTGTTGCGAATTTGTCAGGGCTGTGTCACGATGACGGAAATGACCTGAATCTACGGAAAATCTACGGGGGGTATAGCAGTGCCTACGGTGCTCGTCGTTGACGACGAAACTTCGATTCTTCAACTCGTGGCCTACAACTTTAGTCGATCCGGCTTCGAAGTCCACACCGAAACCAATGGCAAAGCGGCGCTGCAGAAGATTTCGCAAAAGCCTGACGCATATGACCTTATCGTTCTCGACTTAATGCTTCCCGGAATGGACGGTATCGAACTGTGCAGACGCGTCCGAGAGGCCCATAACCCTGTACCCGTCATCGTTCTGACCGCCAAGGACGACGAAGTGGATAGGGTGATTGGTCTTGAAATGGGAGCTGACGATTACGTAACGAAACCGTTTAGCCCAAGGGAACTCGTCGCAAGGGCCAAGGCGGTTCTGCGTCGATGGGACCCCGGAGCGTACGATGGCCCTGATGGCGAGGCAGGGGGAGGCAAGGTGATTTCGGGCGGAGGGGTTCGAATTGACCTCTCACGCCACGAGGTGACCGTTCGAGACAAACCGATTGAACTGACGCCCAAGGAATATGATCTGCTCCAGTACTTGTTGGAGCACCGCGGAATTGTCCTCACCAGAGACCAGTTGCTCGACCACGTTTGGGGATACACCGCCGCCATGGACACAAGAATCGTCGATGTACACATTTCGCATCTGCGTGACAAAGTGGAAGAGGATCCTAAAAAGCCGGTCTTAATTCGCACGGTGAGAGGTGTGGGTTACCGGTTTACGGAGCAGGGGATGACCGATTGATAGGGTTCCTGGCAGGGGTAGTCAGCTCGTTTTGCGTCGGCGGGGTGATTGTCCTTTTGTGGTGGATGAGACAAAGGGATTTCGACAAGTATGCACGCCGTGCCATGGAAGCCGTCGAGCAAGGTCAGTATCACGTGCGAATGTTTGGTCAACATGGGCGACGTGCACAAGCCGTGTCTGAGTCGTTTAACCATATGTTACAGGTCGTGGAATCGACGATTTCCCAGCTCTCGCAGGAACGCGATGTGCTGCAGCATATCTTGCACAGTATGGCTACGGGTTTGGTCTACGTCAACCATGAGGGCAAGGTTCAGATGGTCAACGAGGCCGCGGAGAGGATCTTCAAGCGTCCTCGCGAACAGTGGGTAGATAGAGCCCATTGGGTCTCGCTTCGGCACTACTCGCTGTGCGTCGCCATCGACAGGGCTCTCTTATCGGGCACGCCATGGAGAGGTGAGATGCCGGTGTCTGAGGAGTCGTTGCTCGACGTGAACCTGATTCCGATTCCTCAGACGGCCCGCACAGGCATCGCCCAGGATAGTCGGTATGAGGCTCTTCTCCTTTTTAACGATGTCTCCGAATGGCGCAGACTCGAGCGGATGCGCAGCGATTTCATCGCCAACGTGTCTCATGAGTTAAGAACGCCCATCGCGGCCATTCGTGGGTTCGCGGAGACCTTGCTCGACGACGAGGATGCGGATCCGGAGATACGCAGATCGTTTCTTCAGACCATTTTTGAAGAATCCAAGCGCATGGGAAACCTAGTGGTGGACTTGCTGGAACTCTCCAAGTTGGAACGGGAAGGGCAAACGGTTCAATTGAAGGACACGTCGTTGGGGGATATTGTGGACAAGGCCGTCAGGAGATTGGCCAAGGAGGCCGAGGAGCGTAACATCTCCATCGAAGTGGCGCCCGATATGGAGACCACAGTGTGGGCTGACGCGGACAAGTTGCTGCAGGTGTTTCTGAACCTGATAGGCAACGCCATCCACTACACGCCTCAGGGCGGTCGGGTCCGAATCTGGCGTGACACGCTAGTGGAAAGAGTGCGAGTCCACGTTAGCGACAATGGCATCGGGATTCCCGAAGAACATCAGACGCGCGTGTTTGAACGATTTTATCGGGTGAACCACGACAGGAGTCGAGCTTCCGGAGGAACTGGACTTGGTCTAGCTATAGTGAAACACATTGTGGCCGTTCATGGTGGCGAGGTGGGAGTGACCAGCCGTCCGGGTCAAGGAAGCGACTTTTGGTTTACGTTGGCATACTTAATGAACAAGGAAGTCGCAGGGCCGCGGTTGCCGCAATGAGATCTGTGAATCAACTGCGAACGGCCTAGGACGGTAACGGAACTTGACTGAAATTCATTCGGGAGGCTGCCATGAAACGCATTGCATTTGTGACGGATAGCACCGCATGCCTGAGCCAGGCGCAACAGGAGCATTACGGAATTGAGGTTGTACCGCTCCAGATTGTTCTCGGTGGCGAATCGTTTCGCGAAGGCGTCGATTTGCGTCCATCAGAGTACTACCAACGGTTGAGTCAAACGAAAGAGTTCCCCACAACCTCGCAGCCCTCCGTCGGAGAGTTCGCGGAAGTCTTCGAGCGACTCTTAGGGACTCACGAATCCATTGTCGGACTCTTTTTGTCCTCGGAGCTGAGCGGCACTATGAATTCGGCCCGCCAGGCTGCCGACATGGTTGGCGGAGACATCCATATCGTGGATTCGCGAATCTCCAGCTACGGGATAGCAGGACCCCTAATGGATGGCGCCGAACTTGCCCAAAAAGGGTGCGGCATCGAGGAGATCCTGGATCTGTGGCGTGAAGAGTTGGCTACCATGCACGCGTATTTCGTCGTGGATACCCTTGAAATGTTGCACCGCGGTGGAAGGATTGGTGGGGCGTCCGCAGCATTCGGGGCCATGCTTCAGATCAAGCCAATCCTGACCATCCAGGAAGGGCGCATCGGACTCTTCGAGAAAATCCGTACTCATCGCAAAGCCATTGAACGCATCAGCGGGTTATTCGACGCGTCGATGAAAGAACGAACCGATTGGCAACTCGGCGTGGTCCATTCGGCTCGCGAAAACGACGCAAGGAATCTGCGCGATGAATTATGCGCCGAGTACCCGGGTCTCATGACCGACATGAGCGAACTTGGTCCAGTCATCGGCAGTCACACCGGACCCGGCGTTCTTGCGCTCGTGTATTATCAGCAGCGCCTGCCGGGAGGGCGCTCGTGGTACGAGGCCTAGGATGCGGCATTTCACGGCGAAGTTTGCGGTGAGAAGGCTGGCCAACCTTGCGATTGACTACGTGTTTCCCGACGGGAACGTCTCGTGCGTGTTGTGTCACCGCCCCCTGTTTCCACCGGGAGCACTCCCGCGAATCCATCAGCAAACGGATGAGCTGGCGAAGCATCCCGGCGTTTGCCTGTTTTGCGAGCAAGAGCTTTCTTCCATTCATGTCGCGCCGGTCGTTCGTCCCATGCGGGTGAGGGTGGGAAACGATGTTGCGCTCGTAGACGTCATGTCTGCGCTAAGGCACGAAGGCATCGTGCGACGCGCAATTCGCCAGTGGAAATACGACGGCATGCTTACCGCCACGAGGTGGCTTAGCGAATGGGTGGTTGGCGGACTTCGTTTCTCGTTTGATCCCCTGGAGGTCGATGCCATCACCTGGGTACCAACTTCACTTCATCGGCTCCGAATGCGCGGGTACGATCACGCTCAACTCCTCGCCCTCGAAGTCGCCTCGTCATTGGACAAGCCACTGTATCAATGGCTCACCCGCGGCACGGCGAAGAACAGCCATTCGGAGCCAACGTGGTCGCAAACCGCCAGAAACAAGTCGGGGAGGCAAACGGGTGCCAACCACGAATATCGATTGGTGCGAAACGTTGAACTGGAAGGAAAACACATTCTGCTCGTGGATGACATTGTGACAACCGGATCGACATTGCAGGCCTGCACGCGAGCCCTGCTTGAGGGTGGGGCAAAGTCGGTCTTGGCGGCGACTGTGGCTTTCGAGGTCTAGCCACGAGCGAGTGATTAAAGCAATAGAAATAGTAGAGGGGGGATTCGGGAATGCCAATTGCGACGTGTAAGCGGTGCGGGCGGATTTTCAATCGAGTTCGAAGAGACATTTGTCCCGCTTGCATTATAGAAGAAGACGGATGGTTTATGTCGATAAAAACCTACCTGCACAACCAAAATGACGCCTCTCTAGAAGAGGTCGCGGAGGCTACGGGTGTGCAGCCGGAATACGTCGCGGACATGATTCGCGATGGTAGGCTTCTCGTCCGAGATCATCCGAACCTCGCGTACCCGTGTGAACGATGCAAAAAGCCCACTCAATCGGGACGATACTGTGCTTCCTGCAGCAAGGAAATCGCCAGTCGACACAAACCGAAATGAGAGTCTCTGCTTTCACTCGATGGCAAACGCTTCGATTTGACAGCATCAGAGTTGACAGCGCCAATGGAAATGGTTTGTGCATGGACGAGCATAGGAATTCCAACGCAAACCTCGTATAATAAAGCTGTACCGAGAGGAGGAGTTGCGAAATGAACATTCAGGTTCGTGGAGACCACATCCAGGTGACCGAGGCGCTTTCGAAGTACATCGACAAAAAGATTGGTCGTCTGGAACGGTACTTCGATGCTCCGCCCGAAAAGAATGTTTCGGTTACATTGTCAGTAGAACGGGGTTTGCATCGAGTGGAAGTCAACCTGCATCTGCACGGCCTCATCTTCCGCGCCGAAGAGAGTTCTGAAGACATGTACGCCTCCATAGATCTCGTGTCCGACAAGCTGGAGCATCAACTGTTGAAGCAAAAAGAAAAATTGAACCGCCAGTTCCGTTCGCGCGGCTTGCACACCAGAATCATGGCATCTCCGGACGCTGGCACAGAGGCGCCTGTACAAAATGAAGAAGAGAGCAGAATTGTAAGAGTAAAGTCGTTTCCGCTCAAGCCGATGGTGGCTGAGGAGGCCATGTTGCAATTGGAGCTTTTGGGTCACGATTTTTACGTGTTCTCCAACGCGGAGACCGACGAGGTCAATGTCATTTACCGCCGAAAAGATGGACACTACGGGTTGATTGAACCACAGGGTTGACGGCTTTGGTGAGGGGACAAGCGGCTTCCCCGGTTTGCGAGCCTGCCCTTTTCATAAGAACGAAGGAGCGTCCCCGGTGGGTGGCGCTCTTTTTTCATGCAACGCGACTGTCCTTCGTGCATACCTTGTCGTGAGTCGATGAAAGACGGAACGCTTGGAACGAGCATACGAAATTAGCATTGATTTCGCCCTGTGGAAGGTGGAATGGCTATGCAGATTTTGTCATGGGTGGGGCAAATCGTATTGTTTTTTGTAGCGTGGAGACTCTTCTATTATGTTTCTGTGAATGCCGCGAAACGCCTCGCCCGCCAATCCCTTTGGACCGACCTAGCGGTGAACCTCGCTTTGGCCATCATTCTCCTCATTGTGTTTGTGAACCTGAAATCTCTTTGGTGGACCATGCCCGTGGTTGGAGCCGCCATCGGAGTGTCCACCGCTCAATTGGTCGGAGCGACCCATAGATCCACATGATGTGCGGAATCAGGAGTTGTGGGAATAACGGCGAATACTGTACAATGAGTATTCAGGGGTATCGTCCCTTTCAAAGTGCAAACCATAATGTTAGGGTCCGAAACCGGGTCAAGTTGCGATGTCGGCCGGTTTGACCTTTTTTCGGACAACCTCGAAGAGAGGGGTGTGGCAACAGCCGTGGGTCTGCTTAAGCAAGTTGTCAATAGAAACGAACGGGAGATTGCCCGTTTGAGGAAAAAGGTCGTCCGTATCAACGACCTGGAATCCACATACCAGCAGTTATCCGACGAGGAATTACGTGGCAAGACGGCGGAGTTCCGGGGATTCATTGAAAACGGGGAGAGCCTCGACAAGATTTTACCGGATGCGTTCGCTCTCGTGAGGGAAGCCGCAAACCGCACGTTAGGCCAGCGTCCGTACGACGTTCAGCTCATGGGTGGTATGGTTTTGCACGAGGGACGCGTCGCCGAGATGCGTACCGGTGAAGGTAAGACGCTCGTTGCCGCGCTTCCTTCGTACCTGAATGCGCTCTCGGGGAAGGGCGTTCACGTTGTCACGGTCAACGAGTATTTGGCGAGACGCGACAGCGAGTCCATTGGGCGAATTCATCGCTTTTTAGGCCTGACCGTCGGGTTGAACATTCACGACATGAGCCATCAGGAAAAGCAGGCAGCCTATGCGGCCGACATTACGTATGGGACGAACAACGAGTTCGGCTTCGATTACTTGCGAGATAACATGGTCATGACCCTTGAAGAAATGGTTCAACGCAAGCTCAATTTTGCCATCGTCGACGAAGTGGACAGCATTCTCATCGATGAGGCCCGCACGCCGCTCATTATTTCTGGACCTGCTGAAAAATCGGCGGACTTGTATTTTCGTGCGGATCTGTTTGTTCGAAGGCTCAAAGAGGACGATTATGAGATTGATGAAAAGATGCGCACCGCCAACCTGACAGACTCCGGCGTTAAAAAGGCAGAGTCGTTCTTTGGTGTCGCGAATCTATTCGATCCCGATAACGTCACCCTCATGCACCATATCACCCAAGGGTTGAAGGCTCACGGGCTGATGCATCGTGACAAAGATTATGTGGTCGCGGGCGACGAAATCGTCATCGTAGACGAATTTACCGGACGCCTGATGCAAGGAAGGCGTTACAGCGAGGGCCTGCACCAAGCCATCGAGGCGAAGGAGGGTGTTCGCGTTCAAAACGAGTCCAAGACTCTCGCGACCATCACTTTGCAGAACTACTTCCGCATGTACGAGAAACTCTCGGGGATGACTGGTACCGCAAAGACCGAGGAAAAGGAATTCACGGAGATCTACGGAATGGACGTCGTGGTGATTCCCACCAACCGCCCGATGATTCGCGAGGACAAAAAAGACATCATTTATAAGACCGAGCGCGCGAAATACAACGCGGTGGTTGAACAGATTGTGGAATGTCACGAGAAGAGCCAACCGGTGTTAGTTGGTACGACTTCTATCGAAAAGTCCGAAATCGTGTCAGATCTCCTGCACAAGCGCGGGATTGCGCACCAAGTCTTGAACGCCAAGCAACACGAACGCGAAGCCGAAATCGTGGCTCAAGCCGGGCAGCCCAACATGGTGACCATCGCCACAAACATGGCAGGGCGCGGAACCGACATCATTCTCGGCGAGGGCGTTGCCGAGGTTGGAGGCCTGCACATCATCGGCACGGAGCGTCACGAAAGCCGACGGATTGATAACCAGTTGCGCGGTCGTGCGGGTCGTCAAGGGGATCCTGGCTCTTCGCAGTTCTTCCTGTCCCTTGAGGATGATCTCTTACGGTTGTTTGGCTCTGATAACATCCGTCGGATGATGGATAAGATGGGGATGGAAGAGGATCAGCCCATCGATCATCAAATGCTTACGGGCGCAATGGAACGAGCTCAGAAGAAGGTCGAAGGAAACAACTACGATACCCGCAAACACGTGCTGCGCTATGACGACGTCATGAACAAGCAGCGCGAGGTCATCTATTCGCAACGCAAACAGATCTTGGAGCAAGAAAACTTGCGCCCCATCGTCGAGGGCATGGGCAAAGATCTGATTGATCACATGCTCGAAGTGCATTGTTCCCTTGAGCAGATTCCGGAAGACTGGGACATTCCGGCTTTGATTGCCTACGCAGAGCACTACTTCCTCGAAGAGGGCCAAGTCACCGAGGAAGATCTGCGCCACTTGGAACGCGAGGAACTATCCGAGAAGCTGAACGGACTTATGGTTGAGAATTACGACGCGAGGGAGCAGGAACTCGGTCCCATGATGCGTGAACTGGAGCGCGTTGTTGTGCTTCGTACGGTAGATGCCAAGTGGATGGATCATATCGACGCGATGGATCAGTTCCGCCAAGGCGTGCACTTGCGCTCGTATGCACAAACGGATCCGCTCGTCGTTTACCAAAAGGAAGGCTTCGAGATGTTTGAAGCCATGATCCACAGCATCGAGGAGGAAGTACTCCTGTACGTGTTCAAAGCAAGCGTATCAACCCAACCCCAGCCCCTGCCCGTCCACGAGGGGATTCCCGTTCAGGGGGGTTGATGGTCACTGCGGGTTGAGGCATGTCAGTTCATCCATCCGCTTCTGCTTCCATCGACGCCAAGCGCTCAATGAACGCGTAGCCTCATTGTTTGGACGGGAAAATGGGTGCCGAACGCACAGCGGGATCGCATAAGCTAATATGAACAGCGGCGCGCCGACACGGGGCGCCGCCACTATGACATAGGAAGTGAGTGAACAAGAGTGGCCGAAACATTCGGGGAACTCAGATCTGAAGTGCAAAGTATGGCTAAGCGATTAGCGGATATCGGGAGGTCTCTTTGACGTTGCTGGAAAAGAGCAACGCATTGCACTATTAGAGGAGAAGATGGCCGAACCGTCGTTTTGGGAAAATCAATCAGAAGCTCAGAAGGTCATCTCGGAAGTGAATGGCCTTCGGGGCGTCTCGGATAAGATGAAGGAACTCTTGGCCGCCCAAGAAGATCTTGAGGTTACCTTGGAACTCGCGGCCGAAGAGGGCGACATGGACATGTTTGCCGACGCGAACAATCTGGCGGCTGCGCAGACGGAGAAGATAAATCGCTTCGAGCTCGAGTTAATGCTTGCTGGACCGTACGACAAGAACAACGCCATCCTAGAGTTGCACCCTGGCGCTGGGGGCACAGAGTCGCAGGATTGGGCCCTCATCCTGCTGCGCATGTACACGCGCTGGGCAGAGGATAACAGATATAAGGTAGAAACGGTGGATTATCTCCCGGGCGATGAGGCTGGGCTTAAATCCGTCACGCTTCTTATTAAAGGTCATAATGCCTACGGATACCTGAAGGCCGAAAAGGGTGTTCATCGACTCGTCCGTATTTCTCCGTTTGATGCTTCGGGCCGCCGACACACGTCATTTGCGTCGGTGGACGTCATTCCGGAGATTGACGACTCCATCGACATTGACATTAGGCCGGAAGATTTAAGGATAGACGTCTATCGAT
>JAJZAV010000291.1 GCA_021799255.1 Bacillota bacterium | reverse complement strand
TTCCGATCTGAACCGATGCTCCCACTGTCGCTATTCGGCATCCACGTCATCGCGGTGTCCAACATCGTCGGCTTCGTGGCATCGTTTGTCCTCATCGGCGTCAACGTGTATCTGCCAATGTGGATTCAGATCCTGCTCGGGCACAACGCCGTGAGTTCCGGACTGACGCTTATGCCGATGTCCATCGCTTGGCCGCTCGGGTCCACGTTGTCTGGAAGGTACATGTATAAAATCGGATCGAAAACGACGGCCGTCTTTGGATCCATCCTCGTGGTAGCGGGTTCTGCGTGGCTCCTCGCCGTGACACTGCATTCGCCGTACTGGTACTTCGTGGGGATCATGGTTGTCATCGGACTCGGTATGGGCTACACGACGACGCCCATCACGGTCCTCATCCAGTCCGCCGTCGGTTGGAACATGCGCGGCGCGGCGACGGCGTCGTCCACCTTCACGCGCACGCTCGGCCAGACCGTCGGCGTGGCCGTATTTGGCTCCCTGCTCAACAACTCGCTGGCGCACTACGTTGCGAGCCATTCGGCACCCGGCGTGCACATCGGAAACATCAGCGGAATGCTGACGGCGGGCTCCACCGCGCACCTGCCACCGCAAGTGTTGAAGATCATTCAGGGCGGCCTGTCGGGTGGACTGCACCTCATCTTCGTCGTGGGGTTTGTTGTCGCCATCCTCACCTTCCTCTCGGCCGTCGTTCTGCCGACGCACAGCAAGGTGATGGCACAGCAGCCGCAGGTCGAGAACTAGGCATTCAAACCATCAAACTAGGGGTGAATCGCTCACCCCTGACTTCCTCTCGAATCGCTGCTGCTCCTCGATGAACCCGTTGTCACAGAAGCGGTGGTAGAACCATCATGCCCATGAACGAATCCGAGGTGAGATTCCTCGTCCACCGCTTGAAGGTTCGCTCTGTCTTCTCTCGTTCTCTCAGGACTGCCCATTTTTCAGCCACCCGGCAACCGTGACGACCCGCCTCGCTTGATGCATCGCAGCAGACTTTGCAGGACCGGAGATGCTGCCATCCTCCACAGCGGTCGCACTCGTGCCGTACGGATTCCCACCAGCCTCAAACAAGACCGGATCCGTATACCCCGGAGCCACAACGATGGCTCCCCAGTGGTACATGAGCGTGTACAAGGAGAGGATGGTCGCCTCTTGCCCACCGTGCGGATTCTGTGCACTCGTCATCGCGCTCACCACTTTATTGACGGTCTTGCCTTGCGCCCAGAGTCCTCCCATCGTGTCAAGGAACTGCTTCATTTGCGAAGGCATGTTACCAAATCGCGTCGGACAGCTGAAGATGATTGCATCCGCCCACTCAATGTCCTTTGCCGTCGCCTCCGGGACCTCCCTCGTCGACTCGTGGTGCGCCTTCCAAGCTGGATTCGAAGCAATCGCCTCCGCTGGCGCGAGTTCAGGAACCTTCACAACCTTGACCTCGGCCCCCGCCTCTTTGGCCGCTTCGGCCGCCGCGTTGGCCAACTTGTGATTCGTGCCCGTAGAGCTGTAGTAGATGACCGCTAATTTGACGTTTGGCATTAGATTTACCCCCCACGCTTATATGGATAGGTCTTACAAACCGCGCTTAGAGTATTGGCTGGGCGTGCACCGTCTATGCGAACGGGGGCTTTCTCAACCACGTCCCAGAAAACGAAAAGAGCGGCAAGGGCAAAGCTCATACCCTTGACCGCTCCTTACGATGATGCAGCAAATTTGTGCTAGATAGAGACGTTCGCCTTAACGCCAGCGCGCTGTCCTCGCGTTCGCGACGACGACCTCGATCCTGCTAGCGACAACCTCAGGCCTAAGAGCGCAGGCGAACCACCGCACTCTGGTACTCTCCCCTCATCTCCGGAACCTTGAGTCCGACGTTCATGAGTACGTCACCAGGGTATGTTTCCTCAATTCCGACGAGAGCGTAAACACGTGCTGAATCCAACCCTTTCAGTTTGAGCACCCGAGTTGGCTGGAGCGGATCGGGAAATACCCGGAAATACGCGACATACGCCTCCGACTGATCCGCAGACACGAACATCCAGGCCGTCTCGTTCCCCTCAAACGGGGAGAGCAACCGATAGAAGTCGCCAAACTGAACCAGTTCGCTAACTTCCTTGGACTCGGCAACTTGCCGCTTCGCAATCTCCTTTTCCTCCTGCGTGAACTTCGAGAGATCCAACTCGTAGCCGAAGTTCCCCGACATCGACACGTGACCGCGAAACTCAAGCGGCGTGATGCGGCCCATCTGGTGATTTGGAACCGCAGAAACGTGCGATCCCATGCTGCTCGTCGGATACACGATGCTGGTTCCGTACTGGATCTTGAGTCTGGACACCGCATCCGTATTGTCGCTGGTCCAGGTTTGGGGCATGTAGTGGAGCATAGCGGGATCGAAACGACCGCCCCCGGACGCGCAACTCTCAAACAGCACATTGGGGAACGACGTCGTGATGGTCTCCAGAACGCGATACAGGCCGAGCATGTACCGATGGGCGGTTTCGCGCTGGCGTTCGGGCGGTAACAACTCCGAGCCGATCTCGGTCATAGGACGATTCATATCCCACTTCACGTACGCGATGGGAGCGCTCGCGAGGACGTCGGACACCACCTTGATGATGTAGTCACACACGTCGTCGCGCGACAAATCAAGCGTCAACTGGTTGCGCCGCTCGGACCTCGCCCTATCCGCCACGTGCAGGCACCAGTCCGGATGGGCCCGGTACAAATCACTATCGGGCGATACCATCTCCGGTTCAAACCAAAGCCCGAACTTGAGCCCCTCTTCGTTGACCCGCCGCACGACGTCCGCGAGCCCGTTTGGCAGCTTGCGAGTATCGGGAAACCAATCGCCGAGCGACGAGTTGTCGCTGTCACGCTTGCCGAACCAACCGTCGTCAAGCACAAACAGATCCACGCCAATCTCAGCCCCAGCCTTCGCAATCTCCACGAGCTTGTCCGCGTTGAAGTTGAAATAGGTAGCCTCCCAGTTGTTGACGAGCACGGGACGCGGCTTGTCGCGATATACTCCGCGACATAGCCTGGTCCGGTACAACTGGTGATAGGTCCTCGACATGCTGCCGAGGCCCTCGGACGAGTACACGAGCACGGCCTCGGGCGTCTGGAACGCCTCACCCGGCTCGAGCAGCCAGGAAAAATCGAACGGGTGAATCCCGATGGACACGCGCGTACCGTTGTGGAGCGTCTCCACGTCGGCCTGCGCCAGGAAGTTCCCACTGTAGACCAGATTGAATCCAAAGACCTCGCCCTGATCCTCCGTGGCGTCCTTCGACAGAAGCGCGATGAACGGATTGTGGCGATGGCCGCTCATTCCGGAGCGGCTATACACGCCTTGCTCACCGGACTGAAGCGGTCGGCGCTCGATGAAGCGCTCCCGGATCCAGGTCCCCGCGAGGTTCAGCATGTCGAAGTCGGCCCGGGGAAAGTCGACGTTGGCGCTGAGCGCGCGCAACAACGTCAGATTGTCCTGGCCATCGTTTTGCAACCTGGCGGATCTCGTGATGGCGTCGAGATTCTCGTAAGCGGTGTATTGAAGAGCAACCTTTAGGCCAAGTACGGAATCCACCAGGTCAATCTCGAGCGTTTGTGCCTCGTCGTCGCCCTCCGCGTAGGTGGCGGGCAATCCTTCTAGTCGCGGCTTCCCCTTTTGAATCCGATGCCCAACATACGTGAGCTCGGTCACGGTGGACCCGTCCCTGCGCACGACCTCGTACGCTGGGGCACGGTGATCTCCATTGCCAAAGAACGGATATTCGGCATTGATGGAACCGGTGTCGTACGTGCGTTGCATGGCGGCGCTCGTGAAGGAGTTCTGCTTCACCTCGCGGAGATACCCGAGAGAGGCAGAGGAGATTTTCCTTCCCCAATAGAGATGTTCGAGGTGGCCTTTTTCGGTAACCCGGAACACGTAGCTGGTATTTCGTGCCTGCAGATGAAACGTCTTATGCTGTGCGTCGAATTGAATGCCCATGTTGCCTCCTATGTACGATTCAGACGTGCGACTGGTGCCACTGGTGCCACTGGTGCCACTGGTGCCACTGGTGCCACACTCGGCATTCGTCTGCCGCAGGCACCAAAAGACCACCCACTAGTGACAGTGACCTATGTACGCGATTGAGCTGCCCGTGGCTCACGTTCCGCCCTCTGTGGGGGGTGGTAGCAGCGGGATCGCCAACCATTCTATCGCGAAATTGGGTGTGGGTCCATGATGCGAATGGGGGCTTACGTCAGGGGGAAGCGCCCGCCCGCTGATGATAGACCGGTTGGGCCCTTTGTCTGATGGCCGATGAGAAATAGCGGTCCGTGGGACCTTTGTTTTTCGCGCGGGATCGAAATAACGGGCTGGCTGACCCTTATGGCCGGGGCAATGGCGCTCCGGCACCTGACCCGTGGGCCTTAAGGGTCTCGCAGACCCTTAATCTGATGGCCAATGAGAAATAGCGGCCCGTGGGAGACTGTCGATTGACAGATGCAA
>JAJZAV010000290.1 GCA_021799255.1 Bacillota bacterium | reverse complement strand
TCTATGAAAGTCCGAAGGACAAGCTGGTCTGGGACGTCGGCCACCAGGCGTACGTTCACAAACTCCTGACCGGCCGCCGCGAACAATTCGTTTCGCTGCGCAAGTTTGGCGGTCTCGCGGGATTCCCGAAGCGGCTCGAAAGTTTGCACGATCCGTTCGGCACCGGCCATGCTAGCACCTCCATATCGGCGGCCCTGGGGATGGCAGTAGCCCGGGATCTAAAGAACGATGGACACCGAGTGGTCTGCGTCATCGGGGATGGAGCGCTCACCGGCGGAATGGCGATGGAGGCCTTGAATCACGCGGGGGATATCGGCACGGACTTGACGGTCATTCTCAACGATAACGAGATGTCCATCGCGAAAAACGTGGGCGCGGTTTCGAAATACCTCACGAAGATCCGTACGGATCCGAGCTATGCGAAAGCGAAGACCGACATCGAGCAGATGATGGGCCGATTCCCCGGCTTAGGGCCAAAGGTCACCAAGGTGTTGGAACGAGTGGAGGACTCCCTGCGGAGCCTTGTGGTGGCTGCACCGCTGTTTGAGGCGTTTGGCTTCCGCTACTTCGGCCCAGTCGACGGTCACGATTTGGCGTCTTTGATTGAGACGCTGGAGGACGTGAAACGAGTACACGGCCCCGTCCTTGTTCACGTCATTACCACGAAGGGCAAGGGATACGCTTTTGCCGAGAAGGCTCCGGACAAGTTCCACGCATGGCCGTCGGTGGCCAAGAAGACCACCCCCTCTTATAGCGATGTATTTGCAAAGGCTTTGGTGGAACTGGGAGAGCGTGATCCGCGCATCGTTGCCGTCACTGCAGGCATGCCCGCAGGAACTGGACTCAGCAAGTTTCAAGAGGCGTATCCTGATCGATTTTTCGACGTGGGCATCGCGGAACAGCACGCTACCACGTTCTGCGCGGGGTTGGCCGCGGCGGGCATGCGCCCCGTCTTCGCCGTGTATTCCACGTTCTTGCAGCGGGCCTTGGATCAGCTCATTCACGACGTTTGCATCCAGAACCTTCCGGTGGTGTTTGCCGTGGATAGGGCAGGGTTGGTAGGACCCGATGGCGAGACTCATCAAGGGACGCTCGATGTGGCTTACACCCGCGTCATCCCTAATTTGACTGCGATGATGCCGAAGGATGAAAACGAACTTTGCCACATGCTTTGGACCGCTTTTCGCCTCGATGGCCCCGTTGTGGTGCGCTATCCTCGCGCAGACGGAGTCGGCGTCAAAATGGACAACGAGTACGTTCAGTTGCCCGTTGGGCAGGCCGAGGTGATCCGCGAAGGGCGCGATCTCGCGATTTTAGCGCTGGGGCCCATGGTTCAGTTCGCGTTGGAAGCGGCGGATCAACTGCGGGGGCGCCATGGCATCCGCGCTACTGTCGTAAACATGCGGTTCGTGAAGCCCATGGATGTGCAACTGGTTTTGTCCTTGGCCAAGCAGGGCCTCCCACTTTTGACGGTGGAGGAATCGTCGGTCATCGGGGGAATGGGCTCCGGGGTTTTGGAGATTCTCTCGGAACATGGAGTAAGGGCACCCATTCTTTCCCGCGGAATCCCTGATAAATTCATCGAGCATGGATCTCGAGCACAACAATTGGCCAGCGTTGGACTCACGGTTCAAAACGTAGTGGAGGACGCACGCACCCTTTTGGAAAGAGCGGCGGACGGGATCTACGTTGACAGTCCAGTAATTCCCTCGTGAAGAGGGATTTTGCGCCTTAATTTAACAGAATATTCTTTAATATCAACGTGGCGTCTGGATTAGACGCCGAGCTGCTGGCAAACAATCAGGTAGTAATAGACTAACCACAAAGTACTATGTCAAATAGTAAGGACTAGTCTATATGGTTCATATGAGCTATTTTACGCAGTTCTAGTTAGAATTGCTAGGTTTTTGAACTCTTCTTGATAATTCTATTCTACGATCATGGCGACAAAATGGAAGTTGGACATGGTGCGCTTATTTGCGGGTGGTCAAAGCAATTCTATTTCCTTACATTCGTTTCGACATCACGGGAGGGTATCCAATTGCGGACGTGGAAGCAATTTACAGCGAAGCAGAGAACGAGTCGGTTGATTCTTGCGGGGATATTCGTATTAGTCGGAGGGGGACTCATGACTCGGTGGACTGGCAGCACACCAACTGCCACCGCCGCGCAAAAACATACGAATGTGCCTAAGCACACCGTAACGGCGAAACCTCAGGCTAAAGCGGTCCCAACCCCGAAGGGCCCGCTTCCGGGGGATTTACTCATCGCGGACGAGGGAAACAAGCGCCTCTTAATTGTCACGCCTCAGAAGAAAATCGTTTGGTCGATGAGCCTGGCGAGTCTGGACTCTACCGCGAATACCGGAGCCGATGACGCGTTTTTAACGCCGGACATGAAGCACATCATCATCAACGAGGAGAACAATCAAGTCATCGCCCTGATTTCAATTGCGAAGAAGAAGATCATCTGGACGTATGGTCATCCGGGAGTGGCGGGCTCCAAGCCGGGATACCTCAACACGCCCGACGACGCGTACATGCTTCCGAATGGGCTCATAACCGTCGCGGACATCAAGAATCGGCGAATTCTTGAAATCAACCCCAAGACCAATCGAATTGTGAAGCAGATTGGCAATGGAATCTGGACCCATAATCCACCGATTTCATTTGCGGCCCCGAATGGGGACACCCCGCTTCCGGATGGTGGAATGCTGGTGACGGAGATTGACGGGAGCTATGCCGATAGGCTTACGAAGACCGGCAAACTCGTCTACACGGTCCACTTTCCCAATGTAACGTACCCCTCTGACACGCAACTCATGCCCAATGGGGACCTCATGACCGTGGATTATTCCAGCCCCGGGCGGATTGAAATCGTGACACCCAAAGGACAAGTGGTTTGGGATTACTACTATACGTCCGGAAACGCGGAACTGAATCACCCGTCGCTTGCGATTCGGCTGCCAAACGGGTACATCGCGCTGAACGACGACTATAACGACAGAGTGATCATCGTTGATCCGAAGACGAAGAAGATTGTGTGGCAGTACGGGCATACAGCCCAGGAAGGAAGCAAGTACGGGTACCTCAGTGAGCCAGACGGCATCGATTTTGTGCCGCCAAGCGTTCTTGCGAACTTGAAGTAGAAATTCCGTTTTGGAGGAAAATGTTCCATATTTAGAGAGTCCGTTTTTGCGAAATTGGTGTGCAGCAGGGCTTGTGAGAGTTAGATTCTCGATGGATATCGCAGTCTTCCGGTCCAAGGACCGAAGCTGGGATATCTTTCTTTTTTGCGGGGGAACGGAGTGTTTTTTGTAGTGACAAAAGAAGGGGGCATCGTCGGACGCGGGTCCCCCGGACTGAAGGTTGTATCCGAGACCGAGATCCGATAGAATCCACTTCTGAGTCATCACCAACGGAGGTCTGTTGTGAAGCATATTGGCAGGTATCTCATTCCCGGCATCGTAGTCGTCTTTGGCCTCATCCGGTTAGGCAAACCCGTGCCTCAACCGGTTGTTTCCCTAACCATTCCAGAGAGTCAAACCATTCCCGGCACGTTAAATCTTACTCTCCCCGTGCAAGGCCAAACTGCGGTCATGGCTTCAGGGATTGGGGTGATGGCGAGCACGCCGAATGAAACGCCCGTTCCCATTGCCAGTGTCACCAAACTGATGACGGCATATCTCGTGTTGAAGCACTACCCGCTCCAAGTCGGGCAGAACGGACCTACGTTGACCATGACTCCAACGGACCAGAGCATTTACGAAGCGGATTATGCGAGCGGAGATTCGGTGATGAAGGTTCAGGCTGGAGAACAGCTCACGGAACGGCAATTGCTTGAGGGACTGCTCTTGCCATCTGGAGATAACATAGCGACGACGCTCGCAGACTGGGTGGATGGCAGCGAGTCCGCCTTCGTCCAGGAAATGAACCAAACCGCCAAGGAATTGGGCATGGATCACACCACGTACACCGACGCCAGCGGCGTGGCTCCAAGCACGGTGAGCACGGCCTTAGATCAATTGAAAATTGCACAGGCTGACATGACTATCCCCGCGTTTCGGGACATCGTGAAAATGCCTCAAGCCACGGTGCCAGTGGCGGGCACCATCATCAATGTGGATTACGTCTTGGGCAAGGACGGAATTGTCGGCGTGAAAACGGGGAGTACCCCACAAGCGGGCGGCTGCTTCGTTTCCGCCCGATATCAGCAGGTGGGCAATCGAAACGTGTTGCTGCTTGGGGCGGTCCTTGGACAGCAAGGAGCACCGTCCCCACTGATGCAGGCGCTCGATACTAGCGCTCTTCTTTTGCAGCAAGCGGGAACGAACCTGCGCACGGAGACGCTGCCAAGCGTCGGTGGCTCGTATGCCGTCGTAAACAGCAAGTGGGGCGACAAAGCGAACTTGTCGACGTCCAATGTGCCAACGTTCATCGGCTTTCCCGGGCTTAAAGTCGATGCGAAACTCATTGACAACGCGGTACCCCACTTGCCAATTGCAAAAGACT
>JAJZAV010000289.1 GCA_021799255.1 Bacillota bacterium | reverse complement strand
CTGGTCGGGGGATTGGTCGGCCTTCTCAACCCCAATGGGTGGCACGAATATACATACGCACTTCTGTCGTCGGATCCAGAGATGACCAATCACATCGTCGAATGGTTCTCACCGAATTTTCACACGTCGTATTATCAATTCGTCGTGCTGCCCGTCATGCTTGTCACGTTCGTCATCATGGCGGCCCACAGGAGCAATGTGTCTTGGCAGAACGCACTCTACGTGCTTGGGACGTTCGCATTAACCTTGATTCATCAGAGATTCGTCCCCTATTTCGGTCTCACCCTTGCCCTCATGCTTCCACAAGCCCTTGCATCGATAAAAGACACGCTTCGATTTGAGTTGCCACGCGTTCCGGCGAAATGGATGCGTGACGCCGTTTCGCTCGCGAAAAGTCCTGTGCTTCACCGATGGGTTTCCTACGCGTTAATCTTCGTGTTGGTGACGGGGCCCGCCTCTTTGTTTGGGGTCCGTGAACCGCGCCTTCAGGGACCTCTGAGACAGCATTGGTCGTCAACCGTGTACCCCGTGGGAGCCGTAAACTATCTCCTGCGCCACGGACTCACGTATCACGTTTTGAACAGCTATCAATACGGAGGATACTTTATCTACCGCGGGATCCCGACGTTCATCGATGGGAGGACGGACGTGTTCTTGCAAAACGATACGTTTCAAAACTACTTGATTATGGAGGAAGTTGGGGCGCAAACGGATCAGCTTCTGAACCAGTATCAGATTGATACGGTCGTGTTCCCGGCGGGTTCCACGCTGGTCACGTACCTGCTGGCACAGCCAGCGTGGAAATCGGTGTACGATGATGACGGGGTTATGGTTCTCGTGAGACAGCCGACTGGCGTGGGCGTTTAACCCTGGCCCTTCGGTTCAGTGCATCATTGGTTGCGCCGAAGCCCAGTCACGTTGTTGGGCAATGTATCGTCGCCGTTGATGGCTTTATCCTGCGTCTCCAGAAATAGGCGATAAAACTGGAACATGCTTTCGCGCAGCACGTTGGTAATGCCCATTTGTGCGACAATTCGCTTGTCTTGCTTATCGTAAACCCTCATCCAGCGAACCACATTTTCCATGGTCCCCGTCTGGGGATTACGTTCTTTTTCGTATTCCAGGGCCGCATAGATGCGATGCCACGGATATACGATTTCCATGTTGGGCAGCCTCGGATTGATATTGTCCACAAATCCCTCTTCTGTGATCTGATAAACGGCCTTACCTATCTTGTACTCGGCTATCATCTTGCCCATGAGCGTCCCTCTTTCCTGCACCGTTCGCATAAAAGACACTGTGCCGCGGCACGAAATCGGATCTTACGCATCAGTATAGTTGTTGTCCGGAGAATGTCAAAAAGATGATTGACGCGTCATAATGTCGAGGACAGGTTGGAATCCTAGTGCAATGAGCATGCTGCAAAGAATGATTGCCGGTTTATGCATTAGCGCAATAACGATGTCCCTTCCGTTGACGAAGGGTGTGTGGGCGAGCCCCTCTCTAGGCAAGAAGACCGATTCATCCCGAGTTGTTCCACCCTCGCCGCATGGTCCTTCCACGGAGCCGGTGCGTTTTCCCGGACAACGACCGGATTCCAGCGTGTCGGACCCCAGTACCTACCCGTTCATTGAAAAGGGGCAGAAGATCCCTGCGGTGACCAGGCGAAGCCACGGCGTGGCTTCGCTAGGTCCAGATCTCGCCTACGGGCGCCCCTACCAGATTAAAGCCGATTTTCCCGATGAATACTGGAAAAGTGCAGAAACGGCCTATCCGGACAAGGGCCAACTGACCGACGGGAAGCTCGGCACCCTTGACTTTACGGACCCGGCTTGGGTAGGAAGGTTGTATCAATACACGCACACCGTCACCATCGATTTGGGTCAGCCACAAAATGTGCGCGGCATGGCCATTGATTTTCTCTCGAATGTGGGGGCTGGGGTGGTCCCGCCAGACGCAATTACGTACCTCGTCTCCCTGGACGGTCGACGATTCATCCCCGTGGGCACGGTGAACGCCAAAAGACGACACCGTGTGTACCAGCCCGATTCCGACGCGTTTCTCCTTACCAACAAGAACGTCAACGCTCGTTACGTTCGAGCCCAATTCACGAACAAGTTGTGGGCTTTCATCGACGAATTCGCGGTGTTTGGCACCCCTCTCTGGAATCCGTACGCGCCATCCGCGGCCTCGCTCGGCAGCACCGTGGAGAGCCGCATCGATGCCGGTACGCGTTCTGCGTCTTCCATCGGTTTCGCCCGCGAGGGCCGACGAAAAGATGCGATACACAATCTGGTGCTCGTTTACACCCATGGGCACGGCGACCTAGGAACATGGCACGAACGGGACTTTTTGCCTCTGGTTGGTGGGGCGACGGGGCGAACCCATCGACGTCCCTTATTTGACACGGTGCTTTTTACTCCGTATTCGCTGCCGTCCTCGCAGGTGGCGTGGAAAGGCTGGCTGGACAACCTGTTTCAGCCCGGCATTCAACTGCACGCTCTCGATGACAGTATCGCGCATCGGCCTAGGAAATGGTGGGCGTTCCTGACCCCGTTTCGAGAGACGGAGGGCGTAGTCATCACCATTCCGAGCCTGGCTGTCGGCCAAGGCTCAGACTTTGCGCGGAAGTTTCCTAGCGCCTTTGCTCGCAATACGCCGTCACAGGATGCCCGGTTCTCCACGCAGAGTCGTTCGCCCACAAGCGAGGAAGCGGTATATCGATGGTACGTGCACGAGGTCATCCACCGCTTTAGGTCCCAGCATTTTGGACACCTTCGCCTTATCGGCTTGTATTGGGAACCCGAATCCTTGCGAATCACGGACCCCGACGATGGGTTGGTGGTGAAGCGCGTCGCCCAGATGGTCCACCAAAACCATCTGCGCTTCGTGTGGATTCCGTTCTATGGTGCCGTCGGTGTGTCTGACTGGAGGGCACTTGGCTTCGATCTCGTCATGCTTCAGCCGAACGTATCCTTTCAGTGGGGTCTCGATGCTAACCGCCGCCTCAGGGGAGTGGGTCGGTTTGCAGCAACGTACGGGACGGGTGTCGAGCTCGAAGCTCACTGGGACGTCTTGTCTGCATATCCAAAACTCGCGGTCGCTGCGCAAGAGAGGTACTTTGCCTACTTTCGCATTGGGCGTGAGATTGGATTCGCCGGAAAGGACGTGCCGAAGGGGTGGTATCTGAATTCCAAGACATTGATTGCTGCATTTCACAGTGCTAATCCCCTGTATCGTCGCGTCTACGACGAGACGGTCCGCTTCATTGAAGGAGAGCCATCAAGCCTCAGGTAACGCGGGCAGATTGGTGCCCGGGGGCGTTTGGCTGCCGCGAGTATCGGCATTGAACCGGCTTCACCTCCGGTTGTTTGACCATTTTTGTGTGGAGAACGGCACTCACCTAGCACCTCCTGAACATCGCCCCCGTAGACTGGTACATGCCTGTTGTTTCGCACACCGGGGAAGGGGGAGCCGACGGCGAACAGCACTAGTTTATACAAGAAGCGCTATAGGACGGTGGCCGAGGGTCGGTGGTTAGCAAGGTGCAGGGAGCGGTACCACCGCGCTCGAGGGCTGGAGAAACAGCAAAAGGGGAGTGCCCGACACCGGCACAAAAAGTCTGCGAAGGTTGATATCGTGCGCGTTGCAAGACGCTTCGTGCGCATCTGAATCAACCATCCGCCAAACGCCGACGGGGGGACAGGGGGGGAGTCGCTTGCAACTGGTATGGGAGGGAAACTGGTTGCACCCGAACGGACACGCGACGGTCACGCGCAATATGGTCAAACAACTCGACGCCATCGGGGTAGAAGTGAAGCTAAGAAGCACCCAATTCCCAAATCCAAATACGCTGATAGGCCCGCGAGATGGCCGATTGCTGCGCATGGCGACACGCAGGTACGAGAGGGGTCCTCGTCGCGTGCGCGTGATCCATCGATCTCCACGTGACTTTCACAGGGAAGGCGACGCCTTCACGGTTGGATTTTCGTACGCGGAGTCCACCCGGGTTCCTCCGTTTTGGGTGAGCAAGATCAACCGAGAGGTGGACGCTTTGGCGGTGGGGTCCCAGTTCTCGAGGGACGCATTTTTGCGCTCCGGCGTTCGCTGCCCCATTTGGGTCATTCCACACGCGGTCAATCCGTCCATCTTCCATCCGGGCACGCCATCGCGGCGGCTGCAGAACGTATGGCCAGGGTTTCGCTTCCTCTCCGTGTTTGAATGGGCTCCGCGCAAGGGTCCAGACATCCTTCTGCGAGCCTATTGGGAGGAATTCTCGAAGGACGACGACGTGTGTCTCATCATCAAGACGAAATCCTCATTTGGTAAGGAAACGGGGAACAGCCGACGCGAATTGCAGCATCTGATTCACCGGTACCGACCTCGGCACGCTGCTCCGGTATGGGTGTACGACGGAAACCTCACTGAGGAACAGATGGCCTCTCTGTATCAGAATGCCTCGGCCTTTGTCCTACCGACGCACGGCGAAGGAGTCGGGTTTCCCATTCTGGAGGCGGCCATGTGCGGGGTTCCGCTTCTGGTGACTCGC
>JAJZAV010000027.1 GCA_021799255.1 Bacillota bacterium | reverse complement strand
CGTCTCGGACGCGCTCAGTCGCGGACCGAGATTCAAAAGGAGGTTCACCTCACGCTGCCGACGGTCTCCCGAATTGTCGACAGCCTGATTGCACAGGGTTGGGTTCACGAGGTGGGGCCGGCAGATTCCGCGCTTGGCAGACCTCCGGTGCTCGTGGATATCGATCCTTCCTACGCCGTCGCCATCGGAGTGGATCTCGGTCGCAAATTCGCCCGAGTTGTCTACACGAATCCGCTGGCAGAAATTCTGAGCACGACTAGCGTGCCCATTGACGAGGTGGCTAATCCAGCAAAGTTGGCCAGTTATCTGGAATCCTCCGTGCGTCAGCACCATGCCATCTTGCGAAACCTGACAGGGGTCGGGATAGCCACACCGGCAGGGAATCCCATACACCACATTCGAAACCCCTTTCACGGCATCGCCGACGATCCCGCTTTGCACTGGGACTCAGCTTCTCTAATCGAGGTCGTAGAAGGGCGTCTGAAGTTGCCGACATGGGTGGAGAACGACGCAAACGCGGCGGCCCTCGGGGAGATCTGGTTCGGAAGGGGGCAGAGCGTCTCGCAGATTGTCTTCGTCCTCATGGACGTGGGGGTGGGAGCCGGCATTGGCATTAATGGCCAGGTCTACGAAGGTGCAAGGGGACGGGCGGGGGAGTTCTCGGACACCATCGTCGATTTTCGTGCGGATCCTTGCGAGTGTGGCTGCGGCAAGCGGGGCTGTGTGGGCATCGTAGCTAATTCGGCCGCGATTCAGAGCGGAGTTCGCAAAGTTCGTGGCGATGAGGCCAATCTGTCGATGAGTCATATCATCCAACAGGCCAAGGCTGGCGTGGAACCCGAGGCTTCAGTCGTTTCTAGAGCGCTCGACTACCTGTCCCTCGGCGTCGTAAATCTCATCGAAATCATAGATCCGAACATGGTGGTGCTCGGTGGGGCCACTCTCATTTCGGATCCATTCATGATTGATGAGGCCATACGGAAAGTTCGCCAGTTCAGCGGGACCGATGTGCCCATTCAAGTGACAGCGTTTGGCGCGCAGGCCGTCGCAATCGGAGCGGCCACGGTTGTCCTGCAACACGTGTACGATCATACCCGGCTCATCGAAAACGTCACTTGAGCTTGCGTGTCTCATGGTTTTCCGACGTGAAAAGCCGCCTTCGGGAACACTCCCTTGCGGCGGCTTGAACGAATAGGTGAAAGATAGGCATCAGAGAGAATCAGTGAGAAGCGGGTGGAAGCGTAATCACCGTAATGGAGTACGGTGGGAGCGCTTGTGTGACCGTATCCGCCTTGACGCCGGCGGTCGCTCCCACAATTTTGAACGGCTTGACAGCATCGTACGTGTACGTCTTCGCGACCGTTGCCGCAGGACCCATTCCAGGTATCTTCACCGTGACGTTCTCGGTACGTTTGGGGTTTTCGTTCAGCAACAAGACGGCGACACTGCCGTTGCTACGCTTTACGGCGTGAACCCTCACGCTCTTTGCGCTGCTCGTCGTTTGCACCAGTTCGTTATAGGGCTTCGCAAACAGATTCAGCATTTCGAGCGCGTAGAATGTTGGATACGGCTGATCCGTAGTGTCCTGCAATACCCCATAGTCCCCAGCCTGGGGAGAACCATCGTTATAAAGATCCCACCAGTCGATGTTGGTTGCCCCTTGTTCCAAGAAGGTGGTAAACGTGTCCGCGAGAAACATGGCGTTGACGATGCTCGTGCTTTGGCTGTTGATTCCGTTAGCGGCTGAGTTTGTTTCTGTCACCATGATCTTGATATGGCTCGCGTTTTTCCCACAGTCCTGTTGGATTTGTTTCTTCACGGCGTCAAGCGCGGGGGGCAATCCACGACGTGGAATCCAAAGTCTGTTGGTTTGTTCCCGGAGTATTAAATGGATACCAATGGACAATGACAAAATTCGCTTTTGGGCCCGCAATCTTTAGAACCGTATCATTCCACGCCGCGTTTGCGCTTTGTTGACCAGGCGGCGTGATGGTGATGGGAAGGCCGACTTGAATGGTCGGATCCACGGCCTTCATCGCTTTGATAAAGGCTAACGCGTTGTTGGCATACGCCGCTGGCGTCTTGTTCTTGTGAAGGTTTATCTCCCAGTTGCCGTAATTCTCGTTGCCAATCTCCCAGTACCGAATGCCATCCTTTTTCGTCACGTTGGCGTATTTGACCCACGCGGCCGCTTCCTGCGGCGTTCCACCACCCGTGCCGCTCGCGTTGGAACCATAATTCACGGTGATAATGGGCATCGCGTGCGCGGCCTTTGCCAAGTTCATCAACGCCGTGAAGTCGGCACCGGGAAAAGTAGAGTAACCAGCGCCGGCAGATATGGAATTGTTCTCCCAATGATAGGCATCCGCCAACGAACCGCCAGGGTAGCGAAGCGTCCGAATTCCGGCATCACGTAGAAGCTTTGGCAGAACACTGTCCTGCAAATCGACGTCCTGTGCACGAGTATTGATGCCCCATGGCACAGATGAAAGCCGGGCTAGTTGAACGTTTGAATTCACGGTGACCGTGGCAGAGTTCGCGTTCACGGCTGCACCAGCCGTTCCTACCCCAGCCAACAAACCGACCGCCCCTGAAAGCGCTCCCACCGCTGTCACCAACGAACCATTTCGACGTGCTCTCACTCGTATCCCTCCATTGCAAGTCTAACACAGCCACGAGCTTTGTGAATAACAGGCGTACCTATTGACGAGCGAAAAGGTCAAGCTTATATTAATTAATAAAAGATAGAAAGTAAACGTGGGATATGATAAGGGTTGGTTTTTTGCGATGCGCATACACTGTTAGGATAGGGTAGTGTAGGCCTTCTTGCTCGTTCCCCCTGATGACTCGGTGCAAGACACCGATGGCCGAACGATTTTTGCAAAAGAATGCGCTTGCATTTCCTCATCCGTTATCCAAGGCTTGGCTATCCGTGGAGGTGGTGGAGCACTGTCGCGAAGGACGAGTTGCCCGAGTTTCGCTAGATTGTTGCCGCAAGAACGGCCTGTTCCAGATGGCGAATCCATAGAACGAGTCTCAGGCGTTTCGTAGATTGCGTTTCACAGTGGGAATATGACCCTCGTGAGGGGACCAGTTTCAAGCAAGCGCTACTTGCGCAAACCGTGCAACGTGGAGTAACATTGGACGGCGAGAACAAGGCTATTTGGCCAGAGTAATGTCGGCAATGGCGTCTCTGGGTGAGCGAATCGAGTCGGTCAGGAAGCGGGTTCACGAGCATTCTCGAGCGCACTATGGCGGTTGTGGTAGAGTGTACGGATTCCATGATTCCGGTTTGGGGCCGCACGAGCCAACGCTTTCAATTCTTCTCGAAAGCTTAGTAGGCTGATTCGGAGCGGTTTGCCATGGTTGATTGGTGTCCAAGGCCCAAGGCTTACGATGGACCCAACCGTAGTAGCGAGGATACGTAGCGCGGCGCGAATGCACGGGTTTGGTCTTGGTGAAACCGCTGTACAAAGGGTGTGGTGCTCCGGGTTAGGGAGTTCGACCGAGTGAGTGGGAACCGAAGTCATGGTGGCTCACTGGGGGTTGACTTTCCGACGGTTCAGGACGCAATGCCACGCCGCCGCAGTCCTGCGTTCGCGATGTAAGCGGATTTAGTGTATGGAGCGACCGAAACGTGTTGAACTTGTTGGCAGGCTTGTCTCGTAGTCTTGCCCCAAACGATGGGGCGTTTCGTCGTACTGTCCAATTCGGTTGGTAGGAGTGATTCTTGCCACTCTCTTTCACCCATCGGATGCACCACGGCGAAGGTTGTTTCGTGAACAACGCATTCTCAGCACCCAGATTGGCCGGCTGTTGACGGGAGGGAGCCCGTCCGCGGCAAAGGAGGAAAGGAATTATGGCAATCCTGAAATACCTCATTAAGCGTGTCGTGGCTATGATTATCATGATTTCCGCCGTTATTGCCATCGGCTACGTGATGATGTATTACACGCCAGGCGGCTTCTTTACAGCCTCGAACATTGCGTCCGCCCTTGGACCCTTGGCCGCCCAAAATCCGCAATTGTATCAGCAGATTCTTCGTGACTTCCAGGAACGTTACGGCTTGAACTATCCATTGTGGCACCAAATTCTGTTATACATTTGGCACTCACTCACCTTCAACTTCGGTTATTCAATGCAGAACCCGAGTATCAAGATTATGACGACGCTCCACACCGCATTCCCCATCAGTTGCATGCTGGCCTTCGGCTCCATTGTGCTGGCGTTGATTGTGGGCATTCCGCTCGGCATCATCGCGGCCATCAAGCGCAACACGTGGGTGGACTACACTGCTAGCACCGTTGCGATTTCCGGGCAGGCGATACCCGCATTCGTCACTGCCGCTTTGCTCGTTCTATTGTTTGGTGTAGTAATCCAAGGTGTCCTTCCGGTAAATGGATGGGGAGGCCCCGGTCATCAGATCTTGCCGACCCCCGGACAGGCCGTACTGCCCATTGTTTCCCTCGGTTTAGGAACCATCGGCGTTGTGGCTAAGTATGTCCGAAATAGTCTTGTTGATATCATGCGCCAGGACCACATTCGGACCGCGCAAGCAAAAGGTGTGCGCTATTGGCGCATCGTCATGAAACACGGAGTGCGCAACTCGCTTACCGCCATGATCACCGTCATTGGCCCGGCTTTCGCGTTCACCATCGTCGGGACGATTTGGGTCGAACAGATATTCTCGATTCCTGGTCTAGGACAGGTACTTTCGACCGCGTTCACAAATGACGACTTTCCTCTTGCCATCACATCCATCTTTATTTTGGCTGCGCTCATCTCAATCATGAACCTTCTCGTCGACATTTCGTACTCGTTGATGGATCCGCGCGTGAAGCTTGAGTAGATGGCCCGCCTGAGGCTGAATTTCAAGAGATCCTTTATTGCTGGGGAAGGAAGGGACGAACGTGGCAGTTGCAACCGTTAGTACACAATCAGGCGCCAAGCCCAAGCGGTCACGCTCACAGTTTGCCCAGGCCTGGAGGCGGTATCGTAGAAACTACCTCGCGGTCGGAGGGCTGATTTGGGTAATCATATTCCTCATCGCGGGCATCATCGGCCCGTGGATTGCGCCGTATTCGTATTCGCACACAGACTTTCTTAACGTGAACTCGCCGCCGACTTGGCAGCACATCATGGGAACGGACAATCTAGGGCACGACATGTACAGCGAGATCCTGTGGAGTATTCGTTTTGCCCTTGAGATAGCGTTTGGAGCCACTCTGGTGAGCTTCGTTATCGGCATCGTTCTCGGCCTCTGGGCCGGCATGAAGGGCGGAATTGTAGACCAGATCATCATGCGTCTTGTTGACTTCATGGGCGCATTCCCCACGTTCTTCTTCGATTTGCTCTTGGTTGTCAAGTTCGGACGCGGTATGGGACCGATTTTGATGGCCATCGGCATCACTGGTTGGGCGGGTTACGCCAGGCTGATTCGAGGTTTGGTTTTGAGCATGCGCAAGGGGGACATGGTGGAAGCGGCGACAGCCTTAGGCGCATCACAGATGCACATCGCGCGCCGATATCTGCTTCCCAATGTCATGAACCAAATGGCCGTTTCGCTAGCGTTTGGTATACCGAACGACCTGACCGTCATGGCCGGCTTGAGTATCGTGGGCATGGGACTTCGTCCGCCGATGCCGAGCTTTGGTAACTTGGTAGCGCAAGCCGGAAGCATGATGCTCGGGTTCCCGTGGATGATGTACTTCCCGGCGGGTATATTCGCCCTCACCCTGTTGTCCTACCTCTTCATGGCTGACGGATTATCTGAGGCTCTTAATCCGAGGGGAGGAGACTAATCATGGCGGGCCATTTGTTTGAAGTTGACAATCTCAATATCGAGTTCCGAAGGTCCGACGATAAGGTGTACGCTGTGAACGGAGTGTCCTTCTCCATTGGGGAGGGTGGTACGCTCGGCATTGTTGGGGAAAGTGGTTCGGGTAAGTCCGTGACCATGATGTCCTGCATTGGCCTGATTCGTTCTAACGGAACCGTTAAGGCTGGGACGGCTAAATTTGAAGGCCATGACCTTCTGAAGATGAACCGCAAACAGCTTGAACATATTCGAGGTCTTGAAATCGGGGTCATTTTCCAAGACCCCATGACGAGCTTGAATCCGCTCATGCGCATTGGTGACCAGATCATGGAGGGCATGATTGAGCACCACTACGCGACTCCTCGCGATGCGTTTGACAGAACCATCAACTTGCTCGGTGAGATGGGGATACCGGAGCCGAAAACGCGCTTTCGCAACTACCCACATGAGTTTTCGGGCGGCATGCGCCAACGCATCATGATTGCCATGGCGCTTGCGTGTGAACCAAAGTTGCTGATTGCTGACGAGCCAACGACGGCCCTCGATGTGACCGTGCAAATGCAGATCCTCGCTCTCTTAAAAGAGCAGCAGGAAAAGAAGAATATGAGCATCGCGATGATCACGCACGATTTCGGCGTCGCGACCAACTTCTGTGACAAAATTGTGGTGTTGTACGCCGGCCAGGTCATGGAAGTCGCGGAGACGAAGGAGTTCATTCGCCGTCCAGCACACCCATACACGATTGGCCTCAAGAATTCGATCATCGAAGTGGGACAACGGGACAGGGCCCTTAAGCCCATTCCCGGAATGGCACCGACGCTCACCAGCCCACCGACGAGCTGTTCATTTGCTGATAGGTGCCCACTCGTGACCGACAGATGCCGGAATGAGTTGCCGGTGTTGCGCCAGGTGGACGGAAACCACATGGTCGCGTGTCATCGGGCGGAGGAGGTTCTAAATCATGCCGTCTGAACACCTTCTGCAGGTTGAAAATGTCTCAAAACGCTTCCGCGTTCGTGGAAAGACGCTTCACGCCGTCGAGAATGTGTCCTTCAATTTGGATTCCGGGAAAACGCTCGGTCTCGTCGGAGAGAGCGGGTCCGGCAAGTCGACGCTCGGTCGTGTCGCACTTCGGTTACTTGACGCAGATGGTGGACGAGTCCTGTTCCAGGGACACGACATCGGCAGGATTCCGAAAAAGCAACTTCGGGAGTTGCGCAGGGACATGCAGGTGATCTTCCAAGATCCCCAGGCATCTCTGAATCCGCGCATGACCGTGGGCGCAGCCATCGAAGATGCGTATGTCATTCATAAAATCGGAACAAAATCGGATCGGCAGCAGCGTGTGGAGGACTTGCTGCAGCGCGTCGGATTGCCCCCTTCGGCCGCTAACGCGTATCCTCATGAACTGTCGGGCGGTCAGTTACAGCGCGTGGGAATCGCGCGCGCCCTGACACTCGACCCAAAGCTCATCGTTTGCGATGAGGTGATCAGTGCACTCGACGTGTCGATTCAGATGCAGGTGATTCAACTTCTCAAGGAACTACAAAAAGAGCGAAATCTAGGCTATATCTTTATTTCGCACAATCTAGCCGTGGTCGAATATATCAGCGACGAAATTGCGGTGTTGTATCTTGGGGAAGTCGTGGAGCATGCGGCTGCTGAGGACCTCTTCAAGAAACCGTCGCATCCGTACACTCAGGTTTTGCTTCAGTCGATTCTGAAGGTGCCTGATCCACAATCAGAGACGACGCAGGCCCTAATGCACATTAAGGGCGAGATTCCCTCTCCGTTTTCGCCGCCGCCGGGGTGCACATTCCACCCTCGGTGTCCGTTTGCACAAGACATTTGCCGCACGAAGAAGCCAGAGCCTCGTGACATCGGGCATGGTCACGTGGTATCGTGTCACTTTGCTGAATAACGAACGGAACGAATGCGGCCCGTTAGAATGGTGAGATTCCATTCAGAGGGCCGCATTTTCTCGTCAGAGGCAAATATGTCATTCATATATCACCAACCGAAAAGGTTTCCGTGATAGAATATGCTTGAGGTTTACCGTAGAGTTACTGGGTGACGGTTTCTGACGGGGAGGGCTGACGTTTTGGCGAATATTTACGACATCGCGCGGCTAGCGAACGTTTCTCCGGCGACGGTCTCGAGGGCGCTCAATGGATACGCGGACGTCAGTCCAAAGACGCGCCAACGGATACAAAAGATTGTTGAAGAGGTAGGATACCGACCGAGCGCCGTAGCCAGGGGATTGGTTACGAAACGTTCCATGCTCATCGGCGTATTTTTCGTGGACCACGTGAATACTGGTTTTCGCCATCCGTTCTTTCAAGATATACTGGCTAGTTTCAAGGACGTTATCGGCAGAGAAGGGTATGATCTGCTCTTCTTTTCGACGAATACAGCGAACGACAAGAGCATGAGTTACCAGTCCCGAGCCGAGCACCGCCGTGCGGATGGGATTTTGTTGGTCGCCGCTCCTCGGTATGAAGCCGAAGTGGCCGCCTTAGCAAGCAGTCGAATCCCCTGCATGTCCATCGACATGGATCTCATAGGGCCCCGTGCTGGATATCTAACGTCGGACAACTATGGAGGGGCTATTCGCGCCGTGGATTTCCTGGTGCAAAACGGCCACACCGACATCGCGTTCATCGGCGACAAAAATAACGGCAAGCCTGGACAGGACCGGTTTATGGGTTACCGCAAGGGGCTGCAGGACCATGGGCTGCCCTTTCGGTCCGAATGGATGGATTACGGAGATTACACAGAGTCGAGTGGGTACGAGGCTGCAAATCGACTGCTCTCTGCGTCCCAGGTCCCGTCGGCCATCTTTTGCGCCGGAGACGTGATGGCCATCGGTGCCATGGAGGCGATTCGGGAACACGGCTTGACCCCGGGCCGGGACATTTCCATCATAGGATTCGACGATGTCGTGCTCGCGCGTCATGTATCGCCGAGTCTTACAACTATCGCTCAGAATCGCAACGCCATGGGGGAGCAAGCGGCTATCGCCTTGGTTGAACTCATGAGAAATCCGAATGTCGTGCCTCCAACCTTGACGATTGAGACGAACCTCGTGATTAGAGAATCCGTAAAACCCCGCATCTAATCATGAACGCAAAGGCGTCCTCCGAAACAGGGTGGCGATTCATCCCTGAACCGGAGGTTTTTTTATGGCTTGCACAACCCAGGAATCAGGTTTGGTTTCGCAGGTTTCTTCGAGAGAATTGCTTCGCGGTTTGGGTGCGACTTGGAGAGACCGAGCAAGAGTCTGAATCGCTGACAGAAAACGCTCTCGGAACGCCAAAACGCTACTTTTCGCAAAAATATGGGCGAATTTGAAGGATATCAGCTATTGAAAGCGCCAACACGCAAAGATATCATGTGACTGACACGATAGATCCTATACATTGCGCATTTCTCTCGGCTATATTCGAAAAGGTTTTCGGTCTGGAAGATAGCCGGAAAGACGAAATCCGAGCAGAAATGTTTGAGGTAGGATCCACGAAATGTCGCGTTCCTTTTTAACCACAACATGTAAGGGGGATTCAAAGTGTCAAAGCATCGTATGGTTTCTATTCTCGCTTCTTCGGCGCTTACAGCAGCGGCAGTTGCCATGGCTGGCGCGGGTTTGACGGCCTCGGCTGCTACCGCTGGACAGCCAATCGCCATCCAAACGGGGCCGAACGGAAACTTCCAAGACAACTTCAACCCGTATTCCAGCACGGCGGACCCAGGCACGGACGGACTCATCTACGAGACCCTATTCTATTTCGACAACATTTCCGGAAAGACGTTTGATGTGTTGGGCAATAGCTTTAAGTTTAGCCACGGGAACAAGGTTGTAACCGTGAATCTGCACCCGAACGTGAAGTGGTCGGATGGAACTCCCTTTACGGCCCAAGACGTCGTTTTCTCCTTTGACCAACTCAAAAAATACCCGGCTGCCGATGCCAACGGCGTGTGGACGCAGTTGCAATCGGTCAAGGCTGTTGGCAAAAATCAGGTTGTCTTCACGTTTAAGGCACCCAATGGGCCGTTCGCCGAGCAGTACGTCTTGGGCGGAACCTACATTGTGCCTCAGCACATTTGGAAGAGCCTTGGAGACCCAACGAAGGTGTCCGTGACAAAGCCGGTCGGAACTGGCCCGTATGAACTTTCGTCTTTCAGTCCTCAGTTGTACAAATTGACCGCGAATCCGAGTTATTACCGCGGTGTATCCAAGGTGCCGGAAGTTGACTTTCCCGCGTATTCGAGTAATGCCAGTGCCGACTTGGCTTTGGCTAAGGGAGATTTGCAATGGACGGGCATCGACATTCCGAACATCCAACAGACGTTTGTGAAGGCGGACCCCGCCCATAACCACTACTGGTTCCCGCCTTCAAACGTCGTACAGTTGTACACGAACCTGAAGGATCCGCTTCTGAGTCAGAAAGCCGTTCGCGAGGCCATGAGCTTGGCGATTGATAGGAACAAGCTGTCCGCTGAAGGTGAGACCGGATACGAACTCCCGGCAGTGCCGACGAGCCTCGTAATGCCGAACAACAAGGCATGGTTGGATCCGAAGCTCCCGAAGCAATACAACAGCTTCAGCTATAATTCGACGGCTGCTGAGAAGATTCTGACTCAAGCAGGGTTCAAGAAAGACTCCAAGGGCATCATGGCCAAGGGCGGTAAGGAACTATCGTTCACCCTGGACGTTGTCGCGGGTTGGTCTGACTGGGACGAGGACGCGCTGCTCATCAAACAGGAACTGTCCCAGATTGGCATCGGCGTGAACGTGAACCAAATGCAGTTCGGGGCGTACTACAACGCGATTGCGCCAGCTAAACCAGCGAAACCAAACTATCAATTGGCCATTTCCTGGACCAATACAGGTCCAACGCCGTACACCCTGTACTACAACATGCTGGACCCGAACGGAAACTTCAACGTTCCTCAGTTCAATGACCCATCGGTCACCGGCTGGTTGAACGACTTCGCCAGGACGGCGAACCCGGCTCGTCAGCGCATGGACATCTTCAAGATCCAGTCCTACTTCGCGCAAAACCTGCCGGCCATCCCGCTGCTCTTCGGTGCAACGTGGTATGAGTACAACGACGCCAACTACACTGGCTGGCCGACACAGAAGAATCCGTGGATCAACCCAGCCCCTTACACGTATCAGGCCGCTGCAATCGTTCTGGAGCACCTGAAACCAGTGAAGTAACGCCTAAGCGACTTGAATCCAGCGAGGAGGCAGACCCTTAGGGTGCCTGCTTCCTCGTTTCCATCTTAGGGGGTGAGCGAGCAGTGCGATATTTTCTCAACCGAGTCGGGTTTCTGCTGCTGTCACTGTGGGCCGCCATGACACTCAACTTCGTTTTGCCGCGCATGATGCCCGGCAATCCAGCAGAGGCCATGATGGCCAAATTCCAGGGGCAGTTGTCGCCACAGGCGTTGACCGCGCTGGAGAAACAATTCGGGTTGACGAATGGCCCAATCCTTGTTCAATACTTCGACTACATGCGCAGCATGTTGACCGGTCATTGGGGGCTTTCGTTCAGCTACTATCCGACGAAGGTGACGACCATCATGTCGACGAGCCTGCCTTGGACGCTGGGGTTGCTCGGAATCGTCACGCTGATCTCCGTCGCCTTCGGTACGTTGGTCGGCATCCTCATCGCTTGGAAGCGCGGAGGGGTTGCGGATGGAATCATTCCGATTGTCACCATGTTCCTGCAAGCGATTCCGGGGTTTTGGCTCGCACTGGTCATGGTGTACTTCCTTGGCTTCAAATTAGGATGGTTCCCCATGGCACACAGCTACGGGAACAGCGTTCAAGTGGGTTATAACGTGAATTACCTGTTCAGCATCATGAACCACGGATTCATGCCCGCCGTTGTGGTGTTCCTTGGTGGTGTGAGCGGTTGGATCATCGGGATGCGCAACAATATGATGACTACGCTTGGCGAAGATTACGTGGTCTTTGCAGAAGCGAAGGGCGTGTCCAAGAGCCGTCTCATCTTTGCGTACGCCGCAAGAAACGCCCTTCTTCCACAGTTGACGTCGCTCGCCATCGCGTTGTCGTCCATCATCGGCGGACAAATCCTTATCGAGCAAGTTTTCTCTTACCAAGGCATTGGCTACCAGCTGACCAGCGCCGTGTCGAACGAGGACTATCCCCTCATTCAGGCTATGTTTCTAGTCATTGCCGTCACCGCCCTGGTCATCAATTTCATCGTGGATATGCTGTATGGAAGGCTAGATCCGCGCGTGCGAAGAGGAGGAGCGACGTCATGAACGGATCGACCCAATCAAGAAGGCGAAAGGGCAGTGGGGCCTTATCGCTGTTCCTCAAGAATCCGAAGGCGCTTGTTGGCCTGATCATATTCGCCATTTTCCTTATCATGGCCGTTTTCGCTCCCCTCATTGCACCGTATAACCCGCAGTCCACAAACTTCACGCCGATGCAGGGACCGTCGGCGACGAATTGGTTCGGCACGACGAGCCTCGGCCAGGACGTCTTTTCGCAGTTCGTCTGGGGCGCAAGAACGTCTATGGTGGTCGGCATCGGCGCGGGTGTCGGCGGTACGCTCATCGCCATATTGGTTGGCGTTACGGCCGGGTATCGGCGGGGTGTAACGGACTCCATCCTCAACGCCATCTCGAATATCTTTCTGGTCCTTCCGGGGCTAGCGCTCCTCATCATCATCGAGTCTTATGTGAAGAACACGACGCCATACTTGAACGGGCTCATCATCGCACTCACCGGTTGGGCTTGGGGAGCCAGGGTTTTCCGATCCATGGCTATGACCATTGCCAGTCGAGATTTCATCGCCGCCGCACAACTTTCAGGGGCTTCCACGCTGCGCATTATGTTCGCGGAAATCGTGCCCAACATGACGAGCGTCATCGTTGCTAACCTCATGTACGCAAGCCTCGGTGCGATTCTGGCGGAGTCGGGACTCGCGTACCTCGGATTTGAAAATATCGCCTCGTCGTCTTGGGGCGTGATGTTGTACTGGGCGTCCACTCAGGGGGCCATGATGGGGGGAGCATGGTGGTGGTTTGTACCCCCAGGTCTCGCCATCGCCTTGGTCGGAACGAGCTTTGCTCTGATGAACTTCGCCATGGATGAGGTCACGAATCCTCGTTTAAGATCAGCGAAGCGCAAGAAGGCCGTGAAAAAAATGTTGGCCGAACTCAACGAACAAAGGAGGAAGGAACATGGTGACCGACCCGAACAACCCGGTGTTGCAAATTGAAGACCTGTCGGTCGCCTATGTGACCAACGACGGCTTCGTGAACGCGGTGAACGACATTAACCTGACGCTGTATCCGGGCGAAATCGTAGGACTCGTTGGCGAATCCGGATCCGGAAAATCGACGATGGCCAACGCCATTATGAGGCTTTTGAAGGGCGATGCCATCGTCACCAAAGGGCGCGTCAAGATTCTCGGACGGGACGTTTACGAAATGTCCGAGAAGCAACTTCGGCAGTTTCGTTGGAGCAAGATGTCGATGGTCTTTCAGAGCGCCATGAGTGCCCTGAACCCGGTCATGACGGTGGAAACACAGATCCTTGACACCCTCACGAGCCACGACAAGAGCATGACGAAAGCACAAGCCCTTGAGCGCGCGAAGGAACTGATGAATCTGGTGCGCATTGACACGAAGCACCTGAAAAGCTATCCGCACGAACTGTCTGGGGGAATGAGACAACGCGTGGTGATTGCCATCGCCATCGCGCTGAACCCGTCGTTCGTGATTATGGACGAACCCACCACCGCCCTCGACGTCGTCGTCCAGAGATCCATCTTGAACGAGATTCGGCGCATTCAGGAGAAAGTCGGATTCGCGATTCTGTTTGTGAGTCACGACTTCTCGCTGGTCGCGGAATTGGCGAGCCGGGTTGCCATTATGTACGCAGGGCGCGTCGTGGAGATGACGCCAAGCAATACGCTCAGCCTCATGGCGAGCGAGAAGCACCATCCCTACACCATCGGACTCTTAGAGGCCATACCGGAGCTCACGGCGGATGAAGTCATCATCACAGGCATACCGGGAAATCCTCCGAATTTGCGCACTTTGCCGAGCGGTTGCGCATTTCACCCCCGGTGTCCCTTCGCCGAGGAGATCTGCACCAAAGAGAGACCCGTTGCCGTAACCGTCGGCCCATCGGATATCGAATGCCACCTGTACAGCGGGAAGGGGATGAAACAGCATGTCTGACGCTAACCAACCGCTCCTGCGCGTGGAAGATCTCGTGGTCCGATTTCCGATTGCGGGTCGACAGTACATCCGTCCCGTCGACGGGGTTAGTTTCGCCATCGCCCCGGGCGAGGTATTGTCCCTCGTGGGCGAGTCCGGCAGCGGAAAGTCCACCATCGGCAAGGCGCTCGTTCGCATGGTGGAACCCGCTGGCGGAACCATTGAGGTGAACGGACAAGACGTGACTCATATCCGCGGCCGACGCATCAAGGATTACCGAGAAAACGTACAAATGGTCTTCCAGGACCCATTCGGCTCGCTAAATCCCGTAAGAACCGTGGAACAGCACCTCGCCTTTCCACTTCGCAAACATCGCATGGACAAAACGGTCAACGTCAACGCAAAGATCGATGAACTTCTGGAAAAGGTAGGATTGACCCCGGTTGCTGATACTCGACAAAAGTTTCCGCACGAATTGTCGGGCGGTCAGCGCCAACGGGTGGCGATTGCGCGCGCCCTCGCCGTAAACCCGAAGTTTGTGGTAGCGGATGAACCCATTTCGATGCTTGACGTATCGATTCGCGCAGGCATTTTGAAACTCATGAACGATTTGCGCGCGGACATGAATCTCGCGTTCCTGTATATTACGCACGATCTCGCTTCCGCCCGCTACATTGGCAACCGGATCATGGTGCTCTACGGGGGCAAGGTGATGGAAACGGCGCCGTCGGACGAACTGTTGCGCCATCCGAGTCACCCGTACACGCGCCTGCTCTTAGCGGCGACACCCGGAAGCCGACATCAGGGCGACTTGCCCGAGACCAGCAACACGGCTCCCAATCTAGTGGAAGGGCGTCGTGGCTGTCCGTTTGCATCTAGGTGCCCGCTGGTCACGAGCGAGTGTCACGAGGTGGAGCCAGCCCTCACGACCCTCGGCGACAACCACAGCGTCGCCTGCCATCATCCTGCGTAAACCACCCCTACGAGCGCCGGACGCTCATCTCGAAGCGCGGTTCCTTGGAATTGCGCTTCGGGAACAGCGTGATCGACGTGAATCTCGTAAAATTATGAATTCACAATTCAATTCCATCACTTCTTAACCTTCATCGCGCGACGGACCGTATAATGACACTCATAATGAATCATTCTACGGGACAGGTGGGAAAATCCCGCCCGTTTCCATGCAGATGTCATGAGGTGATAGATTGAACACCACCCAACTGAACTTGCCCCTACGCGAAGCAAAACCGAGAACGAATGGAATTACCGTGCTGATTGATGGAGGCGTTCCTGTTCGGTACTTCGAAGACGTGATGGAAAGCTCCAACGAATTTGTGGATTACGTCAAATTCGGTTGGGGCACGTCCGTTGTGACGTCGCAGTTGGAGCGCAAGATTGACTGCCTTCGTCGTCACGACATCCGGTTTTTCTTCGGAGGTACCTTGTTCGAGAAGTTTTATTCCCAGGGTAAAGTTGAAGAGTACAAGTCGTATTGCCGCAATTATGGTTGCACGCATGTCGAGATCTCGAATGGAACGGTGAACCTGTCCAATCGAGACAAGGCGAAGTACGTTGAGGAGTTCGCGAAGGAATTCACCGTGTTCAGTGAAGTCGGATACAAGGACAGCGACAGGTCCCTAAACCTGCACCCGGCGCGATGGATTGAGTTCATGGAGCAAGATTTGAGCGCGGGCGCGGACAAGGTGATTACGGAGGCGCGAGAAAGCGGAACTAGCGGGATTTGCAGATCCAACGGGGAAGTTCGATTCGGCCTCATTGAGGAAATTCTGGACAGTCGTCTCGACAGCGCCAGCATCATTTTCGAGGCGCCGAACAAGGAACTGCAGAATTTCTTTGTTCACAAGGTAGGGACCAACGTGAACCTTGCGAACGTGCCCTTCCAGGATGTTATCCCACTTGAGACGTTGCGTCTCGGACTTCGCTCCGACACGCTCCAGCTCTTTGCCGAAGGAGCGGACCTGCGATGAGAGACTCGGATAACGTGTTCCATTTGGCCATCCCTGCAAAGGACTTGGACGAGATGTTCGAATTCTACGTAACGAAACTCGGGTGCAAGTTGGCGAGGCGATACAACGATAGGATTACCCTTGATTTCTTTGGGGATCAAGTCGTGTGCCATCTGTCCAAGGACTGGGATCAAAACCCCAAAATGTACCCGCGTCACTTCGGGATCACCTTCAAAGACAGGAAACCCTTCGACAACCTACTATCCCTCGCGAAACAACGTGAGATTCCGTTCTTCCAGGAACCGATGCTGCGGTTCAAGGGTTTGGTGGAAGAACACGAAACATTCTTCCTTATCGACCCGTCCAACAACCTGCTCGAATTCAAATACTACTTTGACGATCGCATGATGTATTGACGTAAAGGATATGGCGAAGGCCCAGATCGGAGAAGGTCTGGGCACGGCGCACCAAGTCGGCGCCTTGTGTCGACTTGCCGCGACGATTCTCGGCGTGCGCATGCAGGCCCGTGCGCAGCCAGGCCCAAAACAAAGCCTCGTCGTCTTTATAATACTTTTACAATTCGTTTATGGCATCTACACAGTCCTCTAGTAACCTACTCCTTGTGAAACACGAAACAAGGAGGATATTGAGAATGAATAAGCATCTCGGCAAAGTGGCTTTGGGTGTTATTGGGTTGGCGACCATCGCCGCGACGGCTAGTCCAATGGCAATGGCAGCGGCTCCAAAAACCGTGAGTCTCTCGGAAACAGGTTCTTCTCTCCTATATCCTCTTTTCAATGGATTCTGGGTTCCCGCCTACGAGAAGTTGCGTCCCTACGTGCATATCTCCTCTTCCGCGACGGGTAGCGGACAGGGAATTTCCGACGCAACGTCAGGAACGGTAAACATCGGAGCCTCCGATGCGTATCTTCCTCCATCAACGTTCCAAACGGACCCTGGCATCGTGAACATTCCGGTCGCCATTTCAGCCCAAACCATTATGTACCACATTCCGGGCGTTTCCCCGAAAATTCATCTGCACCTGACGGGAAAAGTTCTCTCCGAGATCTTCATGGGCAAAATCACCGAGTGGAACGATCCCGCCATCACAAAGCTCAACAAGGGCGTCAAGTTGCCGCACCACCAGATCATCCCGGTGTACCGCTCGGACGGTAGCGGTGATACCTTCTTGTTCACGCAGTTCATGAGCGACACGAATCCGGCGTGGCAAAGCTCGGTTGGGTTTGGCACCAGCGTTTCATGGCCTGCAGTGCGAGTCGCGATTGGGGCAAAAGGAAACTCCGGCATCGTCGATACGTTGCACACGACCCCGTACAGCGTTTCTTACGTCGGCATTAGCTACCTGAACCAGGCTCGCAAAGAGGGCATCGGCCAGGCGATTCTGCAGAACCGTGCAGGCAGCTGGGTTCTGCCGAACAACCAGACGATTGAGTCGGCCGTGAAGGCCCAGGTCAAGAGCGTTCCGAAGAACGAGGCCAAGTCACTTATCTACGGACCGGGGAAAGATTCCTACCCGCTCGTCAATTTCGAGTACACCATCATCAACACCAACCAGAAGGACAAGGCCTTGGTGGTCCCACTCAAGCAGTTCCTGGAGTGGTGCATCGACGGCAAGTGGGGTGGCAACAAGATGTCGTTCCTGAGCCCCGTTCACTTCCTGCCTTTGCCCGCAAACATGAAGGCCTTGAGCCAGGCTCAAATCAACGAAATCCACTAAGGCCGAAACGCCAAGTTGAAGGTTTGCTGTAACTTGAACAAGGAATCTAATCCATGTTATGGGTATGGCCTCGGGCGCGCGACAATCGCGTGCTCGAGGCCACTTTGTGCGCAGTACGCAGGATACGGCACACGAATGGTGTCGCCAAACGCTAGTATTTTCCCCTCGGTCTTGCGTGTGTGGGGCCCCCGAGAGTTATAATCGTCCACATGGGCTTTGGACGTGGGATGCGGACTATCTTGCCGTACATAGGTTTACAAAGATATCGCCATAATTAATCCATAGTTTCTTAAGCCATGAACAAGCAAATCGTAATAAGATTTACGTGCCAATTAAGGAGGGCTTGATGGGTGGCTAAGAGGGAACACCTGTACGAAGTGGATTTGCTAAGAGCGTCCATTATTTTAGGCGTGCTCTGCGTGCATAACATGTCATTCCTTAACCTGTTCACCAAACCAATGGCTCTGGACAACCTAGTGTATGAAGGCCTGCTGGCCTCATTTCACTTCACTCGCGAAGCCTTTATGTTCATCACAGGTCTTGTTTTGTTCTTCACTTATTATCGCCGAGAATTCAAGACAACCAATTTTTGGATTAAGCGACTGAAGCTCATCTTCATTCCTTATGTAGCTTGGACCATCATATACATTCTGTTTTCGGGCACTTACGAACCGGCTTTCCGTTGGACGGTTGGTAATCTGGCTCACACCATTGGTAAGTCCTTGTTATATGGGCAACAGTTTTATCTTTATTATCTGCTCGTCTCCATTCAACTGTACATCTTATTTCCATGGTTCGTTCGCTTCATGCGAAAAACCGAGAAGTGGCATGTTTGGGTGCTCGTCGGAAGCTTCTTAATTGAGTTGGGGCTCATGTGGTTCAACCACGTTTATCTCAATAACCTGGATCCAGCCCGCTATCCCCTGTGGTTGCATCTGCTTATAGAATATCGTGATCGCAACGTGTTCATCTACGAGTTTTGGTTTGTCTTCGGGGCCGTGGCTGCCGTGCATTACGACAAGTTCCGGGCGTTCATACAGAAACATCCCTGGACTGTATTTTGGACCTTCATCGCGATGGCGGCCATTCTTTGGATCCATTTCTACTTCCAACGTCTGGTGTTTCACGATACGGAAGTTGCCGTTGACGATGTTTTGCAGCCCATTATGGTTCCTTACAGTGCCGCCGTCGTCTTAGTCTTGCTGAACGTCGGCCTGTCGTGGGCCAAAAACAGAACGCGGAAGGGGATGAAGCGCGTATCTGCATTCATTCAGATAGCGGCTAGGGCTTCCTTCGGAGTCTTTCTCGTTCACCCGCTGGTCCTACACTTTGTCGAAGTCGCGATTTACAAGTGGCATCCGGCACCCGCGCTTCGGGAGTGGATGACGCCTGTGAATATCATCGTTGTGTACCTAGTGTCCATCGTCCTGGCAACCTTGATTGGCAACGTTCCTTTGCTTGGATACATCGTTGGGCAGAAGGCCGATTGGCCTCGGGTCGCGATGAAAACCAATCCATCATCGTCCAGCTCCTGACTTGTTGGTAGGCTTGCTGTCATACCGCTGACGTTTTAGCGGTTCTGCTCTTGTTTTCTACACCTTTCCAGTTCCCTGTGGAGCGGAAGGGGTTACACTTTCCATAGCCGCTGCCCCATCCTTGACATCGCGTCGCTCAGCATCACAGGAGGCTTTGGGAAGCTATTAGACGACGTGCTTAGGAGGCGGATCTCGCAAAATTGAATGCGTGGCCCTCAGACCCAAGGCTTCCAACACGAAAAACTTTTAAGGAAGACTTGAACCGGCACACCTGCGCAACCTTTGCATCGGAATTGGTGAACCAGGGCTCGCAGAGGGGCCAACTAAGGGATGCTGAAGCAAATACAGAGAGACCCCTGGGCGCGAATGCAAAAAAGACAGAAATCCAGTTGAGGTGAGCCGTCGTGTCGGAATTGACCGCTATTTTACAGAAGAGACTCAGTACGAAGGATGACCACTTTGTTCATTTTGGCCGCTGGTTTTCCACCAGCGAATTCAAAACGGATGTCCTGAAAGTACAGCAGTTGCTTAACGAAACCGGAATCTCGTTGGGCAAACGAATTATGCTCGCCGATGGGAACTCATACGCTTTTCTGGTCACCCACATTGCTCTTCTTACCGCTGGCATCACCATCGTGCCGGTAAACCCGCAGATGCCGGTGCCCGAACTTCGCAAGGTCATGGCCCGCTCGAATGCCATTGGGGCTTTTATAGACCCATCGCTCGAAGACGCCATGGCGATGACGCCATCTGAACCTGATCTATTAGGGATGGAACCCCTGTCCTCCGTATGCCGATTATTGGTTTCTGTGCACGACGAGAACGACCGTTTCGAATTGCACAGGATTCGCACAGAGAGAGGTCCCGCGGCACATGCCCAGAGCGGATCGAACGATCTTTACCAACCAAGCATCCTTCCTCAGATTCCGGAAGATGCCGGGGCCATCATCATGTTCACATCGGGAACCACAGGGACCCCAAAGGGAGTTGAACTGACCCACGGACAAGTGATGGCAACCATTCATCACGTGGTGGATTCGCATAGGCTTACGCCGGAAGACATCAGCTACTGTTTCTTGCCTCTGTTCCACGTGAACGCGCAAGTCATCGCGTTTCTCTCCACATTATACAGCGGCGGAAAGCTCGTAGTCGGAGAGAAATTCAGCGCATCCCGGTTTTGGGACACGGTTCGCGAGTTTCGGGTGACATGGGTGTCTGCCGTCCCGACGGTCATCGCCATCCTCGTCAAAGCGCAGGACGCAAAGCCAGCCCCTCCATCGTTGCGTTTCGTAAGGTCGGCTTCGGCTCCGTTACCCGCATTTCAAGCTCATCGGTTCGAATCGCTCTTTGGGGTGCCGGTGATTGAGTCTTATGGGATGACGGAGGCGGCCAGCCAGATTTGCGTAAATCCGCTGCCGCCTGGGAAACGCAAGATTGGTTCGGTTGGAGTCCCGTTCGGGTTGGATCTGAGAATCATCGATGCAGAAGGAAAATCGCTGCCGGCCGGAGAAATTGGAGAAATTGCTATCCGTGGAGACAGCGTGATCACAAAGTACGCCAGCGGAGACGACAACGGCAAGAGCTTCAACGACGGTTGGTTTCACACGGGTGACGTCGGATACAAGGATCCCGAGGGGTACGTGTTTATCACCGGTAGGAGTAAGGAGATGATCAATCGCGCGGGGCAAAAGATCAGCCCGCGTGAGGTCGAGGAAGTCATCGCCAAACACGCTCTCGTTCATTCGGTCGCCGTCATTGGCCTGCCTGACCCGGTTTACGGGGAGCGCGTCGTAGCCTACCTGATTCCTGAGGAAGGACGATCCTTTACTACGACCGAGCTCGCGCAGTTCAAAGAGGAGTTGCGAGAACTGTGCCGTCAGAACCTGTCGTCTTACAAGTGTCCCGTGGAATACTTCCTGGTGGACGCCATTCCCGTTGGTCCCACAGGCAAAATACAACGCCATCGCCTGCGTCAGGAAGTGTTAGCCGCAGGTCGAGCGTAGATAAAAGGGGATTCGCGTGAGACGCTTCAGAACGATTGCGGGCATTGTCATCGTGGCCGGGCTAGCGCTGTTGCCAGTAGCCTATAGGCCGTTATTGAACCACCGTCAGGGAGACGCAGCGACTTCTACGAAGACCGAGAAAGAATCGGTGCTGATTTTGGGCGCCTCGGTCGCCGAGGGATGGGATGACAAGACAGGCGGCGGATACCTTGTCCGAGCCTTCAAGACCCTATCTGGAGTCAGTTCGACACAGTACGTTGTTCACAACGAAGCTCACGCTGGTGACGGCGTGATGCAGGTTGTGAACTCGTACCCCAAGTGGCTAAGCACCTATAAACCCCAAATCGTCGTGATTTCGTGGGGAGCGCTCGATGATTTGCACATGGGTACGCCGCTTTCCAAAGTGGAAGCCCAAGTGCGCTGGGAGGCCGAACTTGCTCTGGGCCAGCACGCGGTGGTCTTTCTTGTAACGCCTCCCGTGACGCGGGCTTCCTACGTTGGCAAACTCGCTCCGCTCGAAGCGCCGTACGTGAACCATGAGATTGCCGCCATTCGGTCCCTGCACAACAGCAATGCTTACGTGTTCAACGTATTCCATCAAATGAAGGCGTACCTGGTGGCGCATCACCAGACCATTACGCCTTACGTGGGAGACGGCTGGCATCCAAACACTGCCGGTCACATCCTTGCAGGGAACCTCCTCTCAAACGACGTCGAAAAGGTCTTTGGGCATTCGCCCATCGCTTTCCAGTAACGGGCGGTCCTGTACCGCCCGTTTTCGCTTCATGAGGCGCACTCCTCGCCAACCGACCATAGAGTGTTAGAGAGGCTCCGGTCGGAGCGCATTTGGACAGAGGAGGGTGTCATGTTGCAAAAGAAGCCGGTCAAGAGAATGCGGCCAAGCAAGAGTCCAAGGGCGGCCAGGCCTGCGACCTCGACGGGGGCCACAGCCCCGCAGGGCGGGGATTCGATAGCAGTCGCCGCGGATAAGTCGTCCAGCTTCGATAATCTAAAGCAGAACTTGACAGGTAAACGTAAAGCCATCTTTGAAATCCTGGACGACGTTAAGAAAGTTAAGCCAGAACAATGGCAAGATCCAAACCAGGTTGAGCAACTGGCCAAGAACTTCGCAGGGAAGTTAGGCTTGCCTGTTCCTGAACAACGGATCAAGCAATTCGTGAACGCCTACAAGGACGCAACAAAGCACGGGGCTCCCAAGGCGAACGTAGATGAACTCGTAAAGAAGTACGGAGCCAACGTCGACGATAAGACCTTGAAGGAGATCAAGAAATTCGTCCCGAAATCAAAGTAACTGCATCATCACGCGAGGGCGTCAGCGGGGAGGGGAAACTCCCTGCTGACGCCCTCTTTATGTGAACCGACCTACACCTATTGCCCAGGTGGGGTTGGTGGATTTGAATTGGCACTGGGTTGGTTGTCGTTATTGCCTGCACTGGCGCCCTTATCGTCGCCGTCGCCAGAGGATTTAAACAGTTGGCCACCGATGGGGCTGCTCATCAAAGCCGCCAATATACCCGTTAAATCTTCAGTCGTGAGGTTCTTGCCCTTGTTCTTGACGAGTTTCTCCAGCACGCCTGTTTCCCGGAGAGAATTGGATGTTACGTAAAAGGTCTCCAGCATTTGATCTGCCTGTTGAAGGTACCGTAGCCAATGTTTCACTGTTCCGCGCAGCCCGTTGACCGCCTTTAGCGATTCGGAGAGGTTTTTCGGAGACAGAAGATCCGAGAGCCCCCCAGATTTCTTGGCCACCGATTTCGCTGGCGTACTCGCCGATGCTGGTTTTTTGGCTCGCTGCTTGGCATTCGACGTTCCTGAAGGCCGCCGACTTGCATTTCTTCTGATGTTTGTCTGCTTGGCCAATCCAATGTCGTTTAAAGGGGCTTCCACTAACGGTTTTTTCGCCCTTGCTGGCTGATGTCCGCGGCGGGTTGGTGCGCCACCTGGATCCATCGCGGCTCGACGTCTTCGATTTGCCGGACGACTTGCGTGGGAATTGTTCAACGCGCGTCCCCCCTTTCGTCGCATTGGATGCGCTCATGTCCCGCACTTTCCCTTGCCCACAAGAAGAATTCCTGCTGCGCATTATCGTCGTCAAAGTAGTGTATGGGCTGATGATCCGATTGGTGATATTCGAGAAGCCATGAACCTCCAGTGAGTTGTGCTAATACCAACCGAGTGGATGGAGAAGCTAGATGGGGAAAGGCCCATACGATAAGGGCAGGTTAAGGACCAGCGAGGGGGAACTAACGATGCAGCGCGAACGTTCTCTTCATTCGAAGCATGGAGGAGTACACTTCACGCAGATTGGGCAGGCCGAAGAGATCAACAACTTCGTAAAGTCCTTACCCGACGAGAAGCGCGACAGTCTGTTTGAAGTCATGCAAGAATTACACAACCAGGGACTCATTCGGATTGAAAACGACGGGGAATGGATGGACCCATCTGGAGAACAGCATCCGGATTAGCCAATCGTAGCAAGCACAAGACCCCTT
>JAJZAV010000026.1 GCA_021799255.1 Bacillota bacterium | reverse complement strand
CAGCCAAAAACGCGAACCAACTCGCAAACTGGCTCATACTTGATCCGCTCGAGGCCCCAAAAGCCTCGCTGTTCGTGACGTCGCAACTGGCGGGCCACATCGTACCCGATGCGCTTTCTAAAATAGGATCGCGCGTGGATTCGGTGGTCCTGTACAAGACGCTGCCGGCCGTCGTGGACGAAGAATGTTGGCGAAATTTTCTGGTCGGGCAAGACGCCAAGTTCACGGCCATCGTCGTATACAGCCCAAGTGGAGTGAGGGCTCTCCACGAGCGCATGAGTAGCTATCTCGAACAAAGTACCAGGAAGTCCCTCATCGCGTGCATCGGAGAAACGACGGCAGCCTGGTGTGAGGAGCACGGCGTCAAAGTGGATGCCATCGCTTCATCGCCAACCGATTACGGGGTCTGCGAAGCCTTGAATGAAGTGTGGCAACGGCGTCATCAAGAGCCGTAAGTCCAGGGGTTGGTAGCAACGAACCTAGACCTTGTAAAGGAGTCGAAAATACCATGACCAAGGAGTTTGCAAGACATCGACGTCTGCGCAGTTCACAAGGCATCCGTCGTTTAGTGAGAGAGAACACGTGGCATGTTGACAATCTGGTCTATCCCATGTTTGTGCAAGAAGGTCTCGCGCACAAGGAAGAGATTGCGGCCATGCCGGGTGTGTTTCACTATGGCCTCGACGAGTTTCGCCGGGAAATTGCCGCCCTGTCGGAGCTGAATATCCCGGGCATCATATTGTTTGGCCTGCCCGCACAGAAGGACGACGAAAGCTCTGAAGCGTATAACGACGAAGGGATTGTCCAACAAGCAATTCGAGTTGCAAAGAAGGAGAATCCTGACCTCGTGGTCATGACCGACGTCTGCTTGTGCCAGTACAACCCGGCGGGGCATTGCGGGATTGTGAGGAATGGGAAGATTGTAAACGACGATTCGTTGACGCTCATTGCGAAAACCGCCCTGTCCCACGCCGCGGCGGGAGCAGACATCGTTGCCCCTTCCGACATGATGGACGGACGCGTGCAAGCCATCCGTTCTCTGCTTGACGACGAGGGCTTCACCGATGTCACAATTCTCTCTTACGCCGTGAAGTATGCTTCCGCATTCTACGGTCCCTTCCGCGAAGCGGCCCACTCCGCCCCGGCGTTTGGAGACAGGCGTACATACCAGATGGATCCCGCCAACGTGCGCGAGGCAATTCGCGAAGCGACGTCCGATCTCGCGGAGGGAGCCGACATGCTCATGGTAAAACCTGCGCTTTCGTACCTCGATGTGACGAGGCAGATCCGGGAACTTACGTCCGTACCCATTGCGACCTACAACGTAAGCGCCGAGTACAGCATGGTGAAGGCGGCCGCAGCAAAGGGTTGGATTGACGAGCGAGCCATCGTCGGCGAGATGATGACGTCGTTCCGGCGAGCCGGAGCCGACTTCATTCTCACGTACCATGCCCCTGATCTAGCGAGATGGGAGCGAGAAGCGAGGGGAGAGTAAAACAGTTATGGAGAAGAGTAAGTCAGAACGCGCGTATCGAAGGGCAACGTCCGTGATGCCGGGAGGGGTAAACAGCCCCGTAAGGGCGTTTAAGGCGGTCGGAGGAACGCCCTTTTTTGCAGATCATGGACAAGGTGCCTATCTCTACGACATCGATGGAAACCGTTACGTAGACTACCTGCTTTCCTGGGGACCGCTCATGTGGGGGCATGCCAACGAACAAATCGTCGCGGCTGTGACCAAAATGGCGGCGCGGGGAACGAGCTTCGGCGTTCCGACAGAACTAGAAACGGAAATGGCCGAGACGGTCATCGAAATCATGCCGTCCATTGAAAAGGTGCGCATGGTGAACAGCGGGACCGAAGCCACCATGAGTGCTCTGAGAGTGGCAAGAGCCTATACACAACGCGCCCTCATCGTGAAACTCGAAGGCTGCTACCACGGCCACCCCGATGCGTTGCTCGTCAAGGCGGGCAGCGGGGTCGCCACGTTTGGCCTGCCAGACAGCCCGGGTGTCCCTTCCGATGTGGCAAAAACCACCTTAACGGTTCCCTACAACGATATCTCTGCGCTTGAAGAGCTCTTCGCCAAGCGGGGACAGGACATCGCTGCGCTCATCATGGAACCCGTCGCCGGGAACATGGGTTGCGTTTTGCCACAAGCAGGATACCTGGCCGCGGCTAGGCGCATCACCCAAGAGCACGGTTCTCTTCTGATATTCGATGAGGTCATGACTGGGTTTCGCGTGTCTCTCGGAGGAGCTCAGGAGAAGTATGGCGTCGTGCCGGACATGACGACCCTCGGGAAAGTGATTGGTGGAGGGTTGCCGGTAGGCGCCTACGGGGGCCGGGCCGAAATCATGGATTTCGTTGCGCCGAGTGGACCTGTATACCAGGCGGGTACGCTGTCCGGAAATCCTCTCGCCATGGCCGCGGGGTTGACCTCCCTTCGAATGCTTAAACAAGCTACCCAAGAGGGGCTATACGAACGCCTCGACGCGTATGGAAAACGGATTGCTGAGGCATTCGTTGCGTTGGGAGGAGCCCACGGCGTGAACACGTACGCTCATGCCGTCGGCGGAATGTTCGGTCTGTTCTTCCATGACGGCCCCGTGGAGAATTATCAGGACGCGAGTGAGTGCGATGCGAAAGCATACGGGGCCTTTTTCCACGCTATGCTCGAGAATGGCGTTTCTCTCGCGCCTTCGCAGCTCGAAGCCGGCTTTTTGTCCGCCGTGCACCAAGAGGCCGAGCTCGAGCTTACGCTTCGAGCCATGGAACGTGCGTTTGAATCATTACACTAAACGCTGAGGGAGATGGTGAGAGAGCGACCTCGTTTTTCGTTGCTCTTTCACCGCAGCAACACACCGCATAAGCGAGATGTCCCGGACATAAAGTGGTGGTGACAGTCTAAACTCCGGGAGGGACATCCGTGAGCGAATCATCGCAAGGCCCTGCTATCCGATTGGACATCGATCAGGAGATCTACGTGGACTCCGTTCTTGTGGACGACATGATTGTGGACGCAACCGTGGCAACGGAGGTAACCTCGCTGGACAAGGTGGGAGACGCCTACGTCCTCGAGGGAGCAATTGTCTTCTCCGGACTCCTTGAGCGCCCGTCGTCTGCCGCCGACAGCTTCGAAATCGAATCTTCACGACACAGAGATGGACCCCGCAACATCCAACATCGCCTACCATTCCTTCTCCGTGTACCCTCGAGGTCACAGCCGCGGGGCATCGTCAACGTGGCGAGCCGCATCTCGTCATGGAACCTCAACGTTGTTTCGGAAAATTGGGTGCACATGGAGGCTGATCTTCAAATCAGCGGCCTCAATGGGCAGGAAGGGTTTCACTTCCAGTGTGGTTCCCAGGAATTCGGAAATCTATTCTTCCAAGTGGAGACACAAGCAAACCCACTAGATCATGACCACGGGGAGGACGGTCTTGCACAGGCCAACCAAGCGTCCGTTCAGGAACCGCCCCAAGATGTTGCTCCTGTCTACCAACAGGACGAAGTCCAAAGTGAATCCCCCAAAGCACCCCAGTTTGAAGATGTCACCGCAGCGATGATGAGCATGGGCGTTCCCGCCCAACGTGAACTTGCGGATTTTGACAGAGTCTTTGAGGGAGAACCGAGCCTCGCCCACGAATCGATGGAGATGCGGGGATTTGACGCGGCGGGGTCCGACGGACAACCGCTTCGCGATGACTCTCCCGACGATAGGGAAGAATCCGCCGCTGTGCACGCGGTAATGCGGACCGAAGAAACATCGGATGCGGACTTTGCCGAGGCGAACGACAGCGCCACACACGAAGAGCGCGTCGAAGCCACCGAAGTGCGTGTCGAAAACCGTAAAGACGAACCCCAGTATCCCGAATTCGACTTTGCCCACCAGATCTCACCGGACCTCATCCAAGAGTCGAAGACGACACCCGAAGCCCCTGCCGACCTCCCGTTTTCCGCCGCGAGAAGCTTTTCAGACACGGGTTTCTCCCCGCACACGGGTTTCAAGGCAGACAGCCCTGCGTCCAGCAAGGATCTTGGATTCGACGACCGTTCCATAGCGCCTGTGAGTGAAGGCAAGCGCAACGAGGCGAGCCTGGACGATTCAGAGACAACAAGCGAAGACGTGCGGGCGATAGACATGGAACCATCCGGCGATTCGCTCTGGGCGTTTGTCGACTTCAATCAACCGGAGCGAAGCTATACGCTCCGCTACGTGATTGTCATGGAAGAAGAGACTCTCCAATCGGTCGCAGATAGAGTGGGATGTACGAAAATAGACCTCATGAGCGTAAATGGACTCACGACGGACGAAGTGTTTGTCGGGCAGTCGCTGCGCATTCCGGTACAGGGTGTCGTGATTCCCAAGCTGTCTTCTTGACAAGGTGGGAGGGCAGTTCATGGAGGATACGGGGAGGCAAAGAGACGATAAAATTGAAAATCGTACGGTGAGCGATTGGTCGCGGGCGGCGCCCTTGCTCTCCAACTACCCGTACCACGTTGACCGCATCAGACCAACCGATGCGGTCACGGCTATTGTTTACACCGATACAAGGGCGTTCGAAGCAAGGCTGGTCCCGAAACCGTCAGCGACAGCACGTCTCCTGCTCACCGATTGGATGGCTGAGGAGGGGTTTCGTGATACCCAACGGTTCATTCGGACCATTTACGGAGATCGCATGGTGCCATTTGGAGATCAACAGGTTCTTTACGTCACCGACGCTTGGCCTGGCCACCCTCTACGGGCCGAGCCCGACGAAGTGGTGAGTGCGGCAGTCCAACTAGCGCGGGTCCATCGCGCAATGTTGGGATTTCGCCTGCATTCCTCCCTGCAAACCGAACTCGACGAGAAATCTTCCGTCGATTGGGCACAGGAGAGTCTGCGCACGGCGGTTTTTTTCCGGGACTTGAGGTCAGACGGGAGGATTCGCTCGCATCCCTTGCTTTTGGAATGGAGCCTGCGCTTTGAAGAGCAATCCCTCATGGCTCACAGCGCACTCACAAGGGTCGGTTATCACGACCTTCTTCGCAGGGTCCAACACGAGAAGCGGATGGCCTGGTCAGGCAATGCCTGGAGCGCTCAAAGGCGAGTCCCCCCACTCGGTCGAATGGTGACGCTGCAGCAGGCGGATCCGTCGCTCGGCGGACCCATGGTCGATCTGGCGGCTTTTTGCGCAGAAGTACTCGAATTCAGCGACGCGAGAACGGTTTTACGTGCCATTGCGGCTTACAAACGCGAGTTTCAAGCCGACGATTCCGCGTGGCAGGCGGCGCTCGCTTACGCGGTCGTTCCTCACAAGGAGCAGAAGTGGATGGAGGAACAACTCTCGCAAGCGAACCAGCAAGCGGCTTCGGATCGACTTTCGCTCTCGGATCCCAAGGTGTTCTCCAGTCGTCGTCAGAACGCTCTCGCACTCTTGGCGACGCTAGGAGTTGAGCCGCGTTTCTAGGGTGCGAAACGTCCGCGTAAGCCGTCATCATCGCTAGGGGGTGAACCGTTGATGGACGACGTGGTCTCCATCCTCGAAGAATGCGGAATCGATGCCTCTGTCCTCGATGAATACGACTGCTTCCCAGTGCGGGCTAGACCCGTGGGTGGAGTTGTGAAATTGAGAACATCTACGGGAGTTCGGGCATTGAAAAGGGTACTCCTGCCGACCGTGAAAATGCGTTTCATCCACAGCGCGCAGGAATATGTGGCTCAGCGCGGACTCTATCCCGTTCCCCGGTTCATCCGTAACCGGTATGGCGATCCGTTTATCGTCCACCACACCGGCATTTACTACATGACAGCGTGGTTGCCCGGCCGATCTCCTGACTTTCGAAAGCCAAGTTCGTTTCAAATCGGGGCACGCACGCTTGGCTCCTGGCATTCTGCCGCCGGTGGGTTTCAGTATCCCGCAGATCCGGCGTTGTCCGTGCCTGGAGTGGAACGTAGAATCGATGTCATGTATCGCGATTTCGCGGAAGCTGCAAAGGTGGCTGCCGACGCGGACGTGAAAACTCCCTTCATGCGCCTTGTGCTTGAGAGCAAGGAGGAGATTGAAGAGCGCTACGGTGCGGCACAAGAGATGCTTCGCACTCGTGGAATCGAACAAGCTCAAGCAGATGCCAGATCAGGCGGTGCGCTCTGCCACGGGAGTTTTCAGAAACAACACGTGCTCACGAACGGGGAAGAAACGACCGTTCTCCATTATGAGAGCGTACACGCGGGTTTACCCATCACCGACCTTGCGTTGTTTTGCCATCGGTATATGCCGGCGTTCGAATGGAATGAAGAGGTCCTGCGGGCCGCCGTTGAGGCGTATGGGAGTGGCGCAGGAAGCGTTTCTCACCTGGATTTACTGGCAGCGCTGCTCTCCGTACCTCTGCGCAGCCTGCAAGTGATCTCTTGGTATTTTCGGGGAAGCAAGGAATGGGATGAGGACGACTTTCTCGATTACCTGGAGGCCTCGCTTTTCATGGAGGAGCACCGCGAAGAAGCATTACGCAGCGTCTCGTCAAAGTCACAGAACCTCCCGGCACTGCGCTCCGGAGAAGGAATGGAGCCAGGGAGTGCAGGCGACTGGAGCGTTGCGACCTTTCGTTTGTCAGAAGACGATGAGGAAGAAAGTATAAATCATGAATTGGTAAACGGCACGCTGGAAGCCAGAGAGTATGCAACTGACGAGCCCTCAGATATCGCAGTGGAAATGGCAGACGACGACTTGGAGGACGACGACTCGACCGAGGTCGTCCCCATGAAGATATCAAAGGACAGCGACGGCATTCTGGTTGTGAAACCGCCCCGACGCCGAAAAGAACGCAGGTCAACGCACAGCCGAGCTTCACAAAAACAAGACAGAACGTTTTTGCCCGAAGCACCCGGACTACGGCTATGGGGCCCCAATGAACATCGTAGCAAAGACAATGAACAGAAGAAGAAGGACAATCAAGTCCAGCGGGGTGGGCCAGAAAATAGCACGCAGAAAGAGTAAGCATATGGCTGTCGCTAATAGAACCTTTACGAATCTCGCCAGCGCGTAGAACAACTGCATGCCTGTTGCCTCCTCACTATCCCGTTTCACGACATAACCGGGCCACGATTCTTCACCCAATAGTCCACTATATGCAAGTACATGACGGCTTGGAACGCCCATTTGGTACGGAGAAAAGGTGTTGTCAAATCTGACACAAGTAGCATCCATCTGGAGTCTTTGATAATATGATCCTCGTCCCACGACTAGCATGTCGATTTGATGGAGGCCGTCATTGAACAAGAATTTTGAATGGAATCGTGTGTGGCGAGGATGGCATTGGCAGCTTATTTTGATTGTGGTCGTCGGAATCGGGATCATCCAGGCGGTCGCGGATGTTTGGTTTCATTACTCCGTGACGCTCAGCATTCCGATGGCCGTGCTTTTGACCATATATTTGGTAGTGTCCCGTACCAACGTGAAGAGGCTGGCGAACACGCTCGCCGCTGTCGTTTTGACGGTCCTTGTCAACGTTCTTATGCAAGCGCTATTCCCGATTCCCAAAGCCGCCGGAGGCGTGAAACAACTTGCCATCAGCGACGCAACGATGCTCTTCTTCGGGCTCATTATGGGCTTCGTTTTTCTTCGGATGACGATGTTTTCCGAGCGTAAACGCGCGGAACTCGACGAAAAGAGGACCCGAGAAAAGGTCACGCAGAAGAAGCCTCAGGTAACCGTGAGACACCATCGCTGGAAAAAGAAGCCGAAGCGCAAAAAGAAATAGGTTTTTTGTATTGAGGGAGTTGACGGGGCTCAGTTGACACGTGTGGTGAAAGTCAGATAAGATATGGCAAACTAAGTGTTCATATTCTCGCCGCGTCGAGAAGGAGTAGGGGATTGTTGTTCTGCCCAGAGAGAACGGCCATGGGCTGTGAGCCGTTTCGGAGCAAACCCTGAACGTCGTCTCGCATTTAGGCATCGGCCGGGTAGTTCCGATATCGACTGAACGAAGTGCTCGGTCATCGCGATGGATTGTTCCAGTTAAGACGTCCGTTTCGTGGCTGAGAATTCAGGTGGTACCGCGGAATCATGACCTTCCGTCCTGAGGGATGGAGGGTCTTTTTGATCGTAAAAGAAAGACGGAACCCGATGCCCCACCGCGATATGAGGTGGATTCTGCGAATCAAGTGAAGGAGATGGAACCGCATGGCGCAACTGGACCAAGAGACGAAGCAGCAGGAAGAAAATTCGCTTTCCACCGTTTACAATCCGCAGTCCGTGGAGGGGCGGATTTATGAATTTTGGGAAGAGGGCGGATTCTTCAAGGCCGACCCTGATTCCAAGAAACCGCCGTTCTCCATGGTGTTACCGCCGCCAAACGTAACGGGAAGTCTTCACCTCGGACATGCGTGGGATAACACGCTCCAGGACATCATAGTCCGCTTCAAACGCATGTCTGGGTTCGACGCCGTGTGGGTGCCAGGGACGGATCACGCCGGGATCGCGACCCAAGCCCGTGTGGAGAAGGCGATTCGGGAAACAGAGGGCAAAACGAGGCATCAGCTCGGTCGCACCGAGTTTGTGAAACGCGTTTGGGACTGGAAGAACGAGTACGGGCACACCATCACAACGCAGATTCGTGCCCTGGGTGGAAGCTGTGATTGGTCCAGGGAGCGCTTCACGATGGATGATGGGCTCTCGCGGGCGGTTCGCGAAGTATTTGTTCGCCTGTACGACAAGGGTCTCATTTACCGCGGTCATCGCATCATCAACTGGTGTCCGCGCTGCTCTACCGCCTTGTCCGACATCGAGGTGGAACACGTCGACGTGGAAGGGACCCTGTACCACGTTCGTTACCCGTTCTCGGACGGGGTTGGTGAAGTCGTGGTCGCCACGACGCGGCCAGAGACGATGTTTGGGGACGTTGCGGTGGCCGTCCATCCAGACGACGAGCGTTACCAATCCTTCATCGGTCGCACGCTCGCGCTTCCGTTCACCGATCGACAAATTCCTGTCATTGCCGACGAGTACGTGGACAGAGAATATGGAACTGGCTGCGTCAAGATTACTCCGGCTCACGATCCGAACGATTTTGAAGTGGGAGAGCGTCACCATCTGGATCAACCTTCGTGCATCAACTTGGATGGCACCATGAACTCTTTAGCGGGGCGATACCAAGGCTTGACTCGCGAAGAGGCGCGACGCCAGCTCGTCGAGGATCTGCGTGGCTCAGCGTACCTCATTCAAGAGGAGCCCCTCACGCACGCCGTGGGTCACTGCAGCCGCTGTCAGACCGTCGTTGAGCCATTTTTGTCCGATCAGTGGTTCGTACGCATGGAACCGCTCGCGAAGCCAACTTTGGAAGCCGTGCGAAGCGGGCAATTGCGCTTCGTTCCCGAGCGCTTTGAAAAGGTCTTTGTGAATTGGATGGAGAGCGTCCGCGACTGGTGTATTTCCCGCCAGCTCTGGTGGGGCCATCGCATCCCCGCGTGGTACTGTGACGACTGCGGTGAAATCACCGTGAGCCGCGACAACGTGACCGAGTGTTCTCACTGCCGCTCGAAGTCGGTCTCACAAGATGAGGACGTACTCGACACTTGGTTTTCGTCCGCCCTGTGGCCGTTCTCCACGATGGGGTGGCCCGAAGAAACTCCCGATTTCAAGCGGTATTTCCCAACTAGCGTGCTCGCAACGGGTTACGATATCCTGTTCTTCTGGGTGGCCCGAATGGTGTTCATGGGAATTGAGTTCACTGGCAAAGTACCTTTTCGAGACGTCGTGCTCCATGGCCTCATTCGGGCCGCGGACGGACGAAAGATGTCGAAAAGTCTCGGCAATGGCGTGGATCCGCTTGACGTTATCGGCCAATATGGAGCGGATGCCCTTCGGTTTACGATAGCCAATGGAACATCGCCGGGAAACGACCAGCGTTTCTCCTTCGAGAGAGTCGAATCCTCTCGAAACTTTATCAACAAGATATGGAACGCTTCGCGCTTCGTCCTGATGAACATTCCCGCTGATTTCGTTCCTTTCAATCTCTCCAAGGTTCCTCTGGGCATCACTGACGAGTGGATTCTGACTCGTTACGCCGAGACGGCAAGAGAAGTCACGAATCATTTGGAACGATACGATTTTGGGGAAGCCGGCAGAGCGCTTTACGACTTCGCGTGGGATGAGTTTTGCGATTGGTACATCGAGTTTTCCAAGCTCGCTCTCTACGGCGACGATGAACAGGCGAAGCACACGACCCAGACGGTACTGGTGACCGTGCTTGGAGGGCTCCTCCGCCTGTTGCATCCGATAATTCCGTTCGTGACGGAAGAGATCTGGCAGGCACAGCACGGGACCGACGCGTCCATCTCAGTCGCGCCCTGGCCGGACGCGAAAACGATGCCTACGTACCCCGAGTCAGTATCAAAAGTGCAGTTGCTCATGGAGGCGATTCGCGCGGTGCGAAACATCCGTGCCGAGAGAAACGTTGCGCCTGGAAAGCCGATTGACCTTTACGTCCGCGCTCGCGACGAAGATTCGTTGCGCCTGTTCCATTCCACCGAATCCTATTTGCGTCGGTTTTGCACCGCACAAACGCTGACCATAGCGGTTGGCATGGAGGCCCCTGCGACTGCGGTAACCGCGGTGGTCTCGGCGGGCGAACTGTTTGTTCCGCTCGAATCCTTGGTCGACTTGGCGCAAGAGCGGGATCGCCTGACTAAGGAAAGAGATAGGCTGATTCAGGAAGTGGATAGGGTCGAAAAGAAGCTAAACAATGCGAACTTCGTCGCTCGCGCTCCGGAGGCCGTCGTCGTCGCGGAACGGGAAAAGGGCAAGGATTACGCAATGAAGCTCTTTGCGGTGAACGAGCGGCTGAAGGCCCTTCTTAACGAGTAGCCTCATTCCCATCCGAGAACCTGCAGTTTCACAGGATGACGGGTGACCAATTAATCGTAAGGGGAATAGAGTATGACGGTGGCACATGAGAGCGGACTGCAGTGGTTGCAGTCTCTGGCTCGGTTCGGAGTGCGCCCGGGGCTTTCGAGAACCCGGCGGGCGCTTCGATACCTTGGAAATCCGGAATCGGAGCTGCGATTCTATCATGTTGCTGGCACCAACGGAAAAGGTTCAGTGTGCGCCTATCTGCACGCGCTCCTATCCACTCATAGAAGAGTGGGACTGTTCACTTCGCCGGCATTTGACGGCTTTCGAGCTCGCTTTCGCATCGGTGACGAAGTGATATCACCGGACGAGTTTCAAGAACTCGCTTCGCTCGTGCGCGAGGCAGCGGAACGCTCTGCTGCGGACGATCCGCTCACCGAGTTCGAAGCCCTCACCGTCATGGCGCTCATGTACTTTCATCGTCATCAGGTTGATTCAGTAGTTTGGGAAACCGGGCTGGGAGGCCGATATGACTCAACCAACGTGGTGTCTCCCCTCGTTACGGCCATCACGAATGTTGGCTTGGACCACACCGAGATCTTGGGAGACACTCACCGCCTCATCGCGGCGGATAAGGCGGGCATTGTCAAAGAAAATGTGCCCGTTATCACGGCCGCGAGCGACGCGGCACTCTGGGAGATTCTCCGCCAGGCACGCGAGAGGAACGCGCCAGCATCGGTCTACGGAAGGAATTTTGGCGCAACTCTGGAGCGCATGACGTTGAGTTCCGAGCGCGTGTCCTACCGTGGTATTCACCGTGATATCCATGGTATTGATTTGCCGCTTCTCGGAGCCCATCAATGCGTAAACGCGGCAATCGCCCTCGCCATGATGGAGACTGCCGAGTCCCTGGGTGCAATCCCACGCTTATCAAATGAAGCGGTGAAGAAGGCCATCGGAGAAACTCGCTGGCCCGGACGCTTCGAGACCATTGTGGTTGGCGACAGGCGCGTTATACTAGATGGGGCGCACAACATAGACGGTGCTCGCGCCTTGGCCGGGTTGCTTAGGGAGTACCAACGGTTGGAGGGCGCAGGGAATGGGTGGACCATGATTATCGGAGTCTTGGCGGACAAAGACGCTGGTGGCATGCTTAGCTTGCTCGTTCCCCTTGCCAGCCGCGTGATTACCGTGACTCCGCCAAGCCCGCGGGCTCTGCCCGCCGCAGTGCTGGCCGATGCGGTGCGGTCTGTAAGAAGCGACATCCCAGTTTCTGCAGCAGCCACTGCATCCATAGGGGTAGAGACGGCTCTACAAGAAAATCATGGAGAACAAATCTGCTGTTGGGGAAGCCTATACACAGTGGATGCCGTGAGGCAACATTTGCAGTCGCTGGCGACGATGGACTACGGTACAACTGGATGAACGGTTCGAAAAAGAAGGTATGTGTGCCAGCCATGCATTCATATCGTAGGGATGGTGAATGGTGTGACACTCTCGCAGCAGCACGTGCACTTCGTAGGAATAGGCGGATACGGCATGAGCGCCATCGCGCGTGTGATGCTTGATATGGGGTACGAAGTCACCGGTTCCGACGTTAAGAGTCAAGATCTCATCAATCGCCTAGTAGAGCGCGGTGCCCGAGTCTTCATGGGGCACGCAAAAGATCAGGTGGAAGGCGCCGATGTTGTCGTCTATAGCACGGCCCTGCCGAAGGACAACATAGAACTGGCCGAAGCACGCGAAAGGCACATTCCGGTCCTGCACCGCTCTGAAATGCTGGCCCGGCTCATGTCCGACAGAATCGGGGTCGCCGTCGCCGGAGCACATGGAAAGACAACCACAACTTCGATGATAGCCTACGTGATGGAACAGTGCGGGCTGGATCCGACTTTCATTATCGGCGGAGTCGTCAGCAACATTGGCGACAACGCAAAAGCGGGAGCCGGCCAATTTGTCGTGGCCGAAGCCGATGAGAGCGACGGTTCGTTTTTGCATTATCGACCGCACATGGCCGTGGTGACAAATGTAGAAGCGGATCACCTAGAGTATTACGATGGGAAGTTTGAAAACCTCCTTGCGGCATACACTCAGTTTGTCAGCCAAATCGATGAACAAGGGATCTGCGTTGTCTCAGGCGAAGATCCGCATTGCGCGGACATTGTCGCAAGAGCAAAGTGCGATATTGTGTCATTCTCGATTGACGGAGACGCCGACTATGTGGCAAGGCGGGTACGCCTGCGAGATAGGGGAAGCCAGTGTGAAGTGTATCATAAAGGTGAATACCTGGGCCCTCTTGAGCTTTGTCTTCCTGGCCGACACAACGTTATGAACGCCTTGGCGGCCGTTGCGATTTGTTCCCACGCAGGTCTTCACTTCCCCGACATCGCGCGTGAGCTGCTACAGTTTCATGGGGCAAAGCGGCGCTTTCAGGTCATCAGCGAGAGCCGCGGGATCTTGGTTATTGACGACTATGCCCACCACCCAACCGAAATCAGCGCGACCATTTCAGCGGCACAGGCGACAGGCAGGCGAATCGTGGCCGTCTTCCAACCGCAGAGGTACACGAGGACGTTCTTTCTATTTGATGCGTTCGCAAAGGCGTTTCAAGGCGCCGACGAGGTCATTATTGCCGATATCTATTCTCCGCACGGAGAACACCAAATCGAAGGGGTTAGCGCCGAACTTCTCGCACAGGAAATTCGGGTCAAGAGCAACCCGAACGTGAGATTTTTGCAAACGAAAGACGATGTGTTTGCATACTTAGTTTCGTCGGTTCGCTCCGGAGACCTCGTGTTAACCATGGGGGCCGGCGATATTTACGAGGTGGCGTATCGGTTAGCGGACTCGCTTCATGAAGCGTCCGTGGTTTAGGGTATAACGAGAACAAGGATTCGTAATAAGCGGGATGGACTCGTGTACTTTGCAATCGGACACGTGGCCAATCCCGCATTCTTAATCTCGGCATCATGTTGGTGTCATCGTACCGGAAAGGAGGATACGCCGCACGCTTATCTCCAGCGCTTATCACGGCGAATGTGGGCAGCGCGGATGAACCAGTAGTACGCAATGGCCAAAAGAGCCGCGAGCAGCGCGAGGCGGAGCAAAAATCCAATAAACAGAGATACAATCACGATGACCACGGCGGCCATAGCCACGAGCACAGTGTAACGGGCAATATTCGACATAACCAGCCCTCCATCTCGCAACTTTTCAACAGCGAAACTGCTTGTCTCTGCGTTCCTGATACCAAATAGCTTGTCCGAAGTGACACCATAAGTATAACATAGGTCTACATATTTCTCGTGAAGAGTCGAATCTTGGAACGTGCGATTGAGGAGCGATCCAAACTGGACACAGGATGGATAAACCACGCCATGTTATGGAATGTAGTTCTTTTTTTCGCTGGGTCCATATGGGGGTTTGCGTGTGTCTTGCTGGCAGGAAACCTGCTAGATGCTCCTTTGATGCTTGCAAACAAGGACGCAGACGAAAACCCAAGCGATAAAGTTGGGATCAGGACTCCTTTCTTTACATCCCCCGTCAAAAGTGAGGAATGGGCGTATCTTGGCACGAGCACCCACTTTGCTTTGGCAGGGACGACAGGTGTCCTGACCGTGCTCACATTCTCCTCGGTCACCGGGCCCATGCCTCGCGTTACCTGGCTTTTGTTTTGGTCTTTGCTCGTCATGGTAACCGCTACGGACATTCACAGCATGAGGATCCCCAACCGAATCTCCATGTCCGCGGCCGTGCTCTTTTTGGCCCTGAGTGTCCGCGTGGATGGCAAGGAATGGCTTGCCGCCGTCCTCGGTGCGCTCGTTTGCAGCGGGCTCCTTTATATTATCTATCTCTTCACTCATGGCAGAGGCATGGGGATGGGGGACGTTAAGCTGTACATCAGCATAGGGGCGCTGCTCGGGCCGGTCCTCGGATTGGAATCGCTGGTAGTCGCGTCTGCCCTTGCGAGCGCGGGCGCTGGACTATTGATGGCGACCGGCCGGTTGAGACGGAGGGAACCTTTCGCGTTTGTGCCCTACATTTTCGCCGGTGTCGTCCTTGTCTCGTACATGGCGCCAACTTTTAATACATGGTATTCAGGCCTCGTGTTGGGTTGAACAAGCTAGAGGAATGTTGACTCTCTGCTTGCATACATATGACGGTATGCGAATTCCCCAAACTGCTCCTCCTTGGTCTGTCGACTTCGCGTCGCCAGGTTTCGCGTTTTCGTATCTTTGAATGTCGGCTGATAGGATGTTGTGTCGTATCGACAACAACCTATTGCATTGCCAGAAGTGAATGATTATACTGTCGTCAGCCTCTATACCCCGTGCCATTCAGCTCTGACCCTTACGAAAACGTAATGGTAGGAGCAAGAGAGGTGATAGGGTGTACGTCAGAAAGTCCGTGGCGATGTGCATTTCTTCACTGCTGGTATTGGCCTCCACCTTTATGGCGAACACCGCCAGCGCCAGTCCGAGAATTGCACTCGTACAGAACAGAGGAAACAACAAGGCGATAAGGGGGACCTCGAAGGCTCAGAACGAATCTGGTCATCATTTTGCACAGGTCCGCGAACGAGTCACGTACAGAGTTAAAAAGAGAAAGATCTCAGTCCCATTTCAGACCATACGTCGGGAGACTGACCTGTTGTATGTAGGTCAGCGTCACGTTCTGAGGTACGGTGTGAAAGGGGTAATACAAAGGACGACGGCCATCCGATATATAAATGGCCGGAAAGTTGGACAGAAAATTCTAGAAAAGGTAATTCGCCATCCGATAACCGAAGTTATGTTGGTGGGCACACGAAACCGCGCAGGTTCAATGCTGAGTGGACGCTCGGAGAGCGGTTTCAACGTGATCAAGGAACTAACGGTTGTTGCCACTGAATACGTGGCGGGCGGGATCACGGCTACTGGGGTTCCCGCACAACCCGGGGTGATAGCGGTGGATCCTTCAGTGATTCCCCTCGGCACCAAGGTATACATTCCCGGAATTGGGGTGGTGCGAGCTGAAGACACCGGGGGCGCTATCATAGGGGACCGAATAGACATTTGTGTATCTTCCGAAGCTACTGCATTGCAGTGGGGAGTTCGCACCATCAAGATCTACGAAATCGAATAGTCGATAGCTGTGAAGTTTGGAGACGCGGCCTTCGTGAAAGCGTCGCGGCATCCACCCATTCAGGGAATGCGGCACAGTTATAGAGGCGGATTTTCGGGGAGCGCCCCTTGCGGGACGTTCCTTTCTTTATGTCTTTGTTCGGTCCTCCCTCCGGCAAAGCCTCATCTCATGCACTCCCGTCAACTCAATAGACATTCCCTATCATAGTCGAAGAGAAAGACTCATAGAGTCATGTTGAGGACAAGTTGGAATCACGAACCGTTACGACGGGTGCGTTTTGAAATGCTCTCGAGCTGCGAAAAAGAGCGCCTCCAATTCAACGATTTCAGGGAGTTGACAGTATGCCGGCATCAACGCGACGAGTGGCAGGAGACGAGGCTTCGTCAGAACGGATCACGGTGAAATCTGGCGGACGAGAGTGGACGATTGAACGAACTATGCCGCGTGCAAACCCAACGCGACAGGACAAGCTCATCACGCTTGCGGGCGTGACAACCCCGAGCGAGCCTAAAGTTTCAACCAATCCGAGCGATGGGAGCGGGAGTTGGGTTTACCACTTGGCTTCCTCGTTTATGAGTTGGCTGGACCGAGTGTTCTTCTCGGCTCCCCCGGCTCCATTCGCGAATCCTGTAAGAACGAAGGTCCGCAGCACGCAAACCTTTGGCACCCGAGTACTTCCTAGAGTGGGGGACGCCTTCCAATGGGGTACCATTTTCGGACTGCTTCTCGGATGCCTGTGTGTGATTGGCGTCCGGACCATTCCCCCGGTGTCGGCCGTGCAGCCAACCCCGCATCCAGCCCCCGTTGTGTCTGCGCCGGTCGTTCGCGAACCCCTTCCCTTGGGGCCCCCTCTGATGGTACCGGCAGTGCAAACCTACGGGCTTTACGTTGCGCCAAAAGAACCAGCGCAGTCGAAAACAAAGCCCGCGTGGCATCTCGTAAGAATCGCCGCATACTCAGCGGATCTCGTGCCGGACAAGTCGCTCATCACGGGAGTGAAGAACCCCGTCTTCGAAATCAAGCCCATCGCTTGGAATGTGCACCCATTGAAGACTCTGCCAACGACGTCGAGGTCTGCATCATCCAGAGTCTCGACTTGGCTTTCGAGCGAAGTGAGCGCCCTGTGCGCGCTCATCGGATCGTTGTCCGACGGCGAACCTGCCAAGGATGCTTGGACTGCGTATCGCACCTCCTTGCAGTTGACTCCGAAAGCCCAGTACATCAATGCCACAGGGGAGTCACCCCTTATCCATACCTTCTTTACCGATGTGCAAAAGGCATTCGAGTCCATCGCCCATAAAAACGGATCCGCGGCATGGGCTTCTATCCTACAGAGCATGGAAACTTTGGAGTCGATGCGATGAATATTCACTTTCGTGTGACTCGCGAGGAAGGACTCGCTCGATTCCTGTCGAAGTAAGGGTATCGGTCTCTAATCATGTGACCGCCAAGCCGAATATTCCTATCTTCGGCTTGTACACAGTGCTGTGATATTATCCTTCCTCTCATTGTGTCGTCGGCGAATGCCTAGTATCGTAATGGACACCGATGCTAATGAAGAGAGGATAATGATTCATGCGCGCTGTAGAGGAAGCCTGGGTGAAAAAGTCCGAGGAGGGACCGCGTGAGCGCCTGTTAAGGCTAGGACCCGCTGTCCTTCGCAACGACGAACTCCTGTCCATCATTATGCAATCAGGAAACCGCGGCAACAGCGTTTACGAGCTTGCACAACGGGTTCTTGCCGAAGTGAACGGAATCTACGGCCTATTAGACGCTGAAGTTGAAGAGTTAACCTCAATACCGGGAATCGGCGTTGCGAAAGCTCTTCAAATCGCCGCGGCCGTCGAATTCGGTCGTCGCATCGTGCACAAACCAATGGAAATTCGGACACAAATTCGCTCCGCCGACGACGCTGCAGAGTATGTTATGGACAGGTTGAGGCACCTTAAAAAGGAACATTTCGTTACGCTGCACCTGGATACGAAGCATTGCGTAATCGGGGAGGACATTGCGTCCATCGGAAGTCTGGACGCGTCGATAGTCCATCCGCGCGAAATTTTCAAAGTCGCGGTCAAACGCAGTGCATCTGCAATCTTATGCCTTCATAATCATCCGAGTGGCGATCCTACACCGAGTCCGGAAGACGTCGCCGTGACCCGTCGGCTGTGTGAGGCCGGCAAGGTCTTGGGGATTGACGTGCTGGACCACATCGTCGTCGGAGACGGTCGATTCGTAAGCCTGAAGGCTCTGGGCCACTTTTCCTAAATGGCCAAAGCAAATGTGATCCCAACGGATAAGAGGAGAATGAATTCGAATGTTCGCGAGTCGAGACATGGGAATTGATCTGGGCACTGCCAATACGCTGGTATACTTAAAAGGCCGCGGTATCGTCGTCAGAGAACCGTCGGTTGTGGCCATTCGCACGGATTCCGGAGGAATCGAAGCCGTTGGGGAGCAGGCGAAGCAGATGATTGGCCGAACCCCGGGGAATATCGTCGCCGTAAGGCCAATGAAAGACGGAGTGATCGCCGATTTTCAAACAACTGCCACAATGTTGCGATATTTCATTCGTCAGGCCATTCGGGCGAAGTCGTCGTGGTCGGGTAAACCCCGGGTAATGGTCTGCGTTCCGTCGGGGATCACCGCCGTCGAGAAACGCGCGGTTGAGGATTCGGCCATCGAAGCCGGGGCAAAGGATGCGCAAACCATCGAGGAGCCGATGGCCGCCGCCATCGGAGCAGGATTGCCTGTGGGGGAACCCACCGGAAGCATGGTGGTGGACATCGGGGGAGGAACCACGGAGGTGGCCATTATCTCCCTTGGCGGCATTGTCACGAGCCGATCCATTCGAGTGGCCGGGGATGAGATGGATGAAGCGATTGTTCAGTACATAAAGAGAACCTATAATTTGATGATAGGGGAACGCACCGCGGAGGACCTCAAACTCTCCATTGGCACAGCCATGCCAACCGAAGAGGACGAACGCATGGATATTCGGGGAAGGGACCTCGTCACAGGGCTTCCCAGAACCTTCACCGTCTCCGCGGGTGAGATTTGCGAAGCGCTCGGCGATACCGTAGGGTTAATTGTAGACGCTGTGAAAGTTACCCTAGAAAAATCACCGCCCGAGTTGGCGGCTGATATTATGGATAGAGGGATCGTCCTCACCGGAGGGGGAGCTTTGCTTCGGAATTTGGATAAACTTCTGAGTCAGGAGACGGGCATGCCTGTCGTCGTAGCGGAAAATCCGCTCGACTGCGTCGCCATCGGCACAGGAAAAGCTCTCGATAACTACGACGTATATCGCCGGCGCAGTGCCGCGCAACGCAAAGCGCAGATAAGTTACCGCGCATAGCAGGGAGCGTTTTGACGCGCTTTTTGGCGGGTAAAGGAAGTGGGATTCGGGTGTCCCGTTTGTTGACCAACCGCAGGCTATTTGTTTTACTTGCGAGCTTCATCATACTGCTCATCATCGCAGGGCTCACTCTGCGAGGGGGCGGGTTGTTCTCCTTGCCGGAACAAGTCCTGCTGGACGTCGACAGTTCAGTCAGTTCCATCATCTATCCACCCATCAGCAAGGTGACTGGATTCATCTCGGGTGTGCGTCAACTTCACGAGATGTACGTCGAGAATTCCCAATTGAAGTCGCAGTTGGTTCAATACGAACGACTTAAGGCGCAGCTGCGCACGGATAGTGAGACCATCGGCGAGTTAAGGACCATGCTGCACTTCCGACACGAGGTTCAGTCGAAGTACACGATGGTGGCCGCGGACGTGGTTGGTCGGGATCCGTCGACCTGGAATTCCGAGGTGATTATTGACGTTGGCAAGGCCGACAACGTCAAAGCTGGCATGGCTGTCATCGGCCCCGACGGCAGCCTCATTGGGAAGATCATCCTAGCCGGGCAACTGAGTTCTAAAGTTGCCCTTATCACAGACGCACAACAAGGCGATGGAGTGTCCGCTCTGGTGCAAACGAAGCGTGGAACCCCTCCCTTCGGCATCGTCGTGGGTTCGAGTTCGTACAGCGGTTACTTGGAGATGGGCTTTTTGTCTCCGCTCGCCGATGTCCAAGTGGGAGATCCGGTCGTCACTTCGGGGCTTAGCACTCAATTCCCTAAGGGGCTGCTCATCGGGACCATCACGAAAATCGGCCAAAGCAGCGGTGGCGTCACGCAATACGCCATCATTCGTCCATCGGCCGACATGAATTATCTGGAGCACTGCTTTGTGGTGCAGTCGGGTGGGACCGGGCCATGAGAATGGTCATCTCTTTCGCAACGCTGTGGGCTTGCCTCATCATCGAATCGACGGTGTTTCAAATTCCACCGATCAACGTCGTACAGCCGGATTTTATTCTGGTGTCGCTGATTGTTCTCGCCCTCGTTCGCGGCGCCCGGTACGCGATGGTGTTCGGCGTCTTGATTGGCCTCGTCCAGGACGCCGTTTTCAGCACCTTCCTTGGGCTGAACGCCTTCACGTACGGCGTGATTGCTTACTTCGCCGGCGCCGCGTTTAGTCAGTTTCTTCATCGGAACGTCGCCGTGACCTTCTTGATCACGGTTATCGCAACAGCCATTCAAGAGTGGTTCACGTTCGGGCTCATGAGGATGTTCGAAGCGACTGCGTACACGTGGCAGACCGTTCTCGTACATTCCCTCTGGCAGATGATTCAAAATGGGCTTTTGTTGCTGTTGCTTTATCCAATCCTGACACGGCTCTTCGGATTGAAAACGAAGCCTCGGTACCCTCAGGGAAAGCCGGAATCGTCCTGAGGGTATCGGCGGATTTGGCCGTTTACCGCGTCGGATGAGATTTCGGCTTGGCTAGCGTGGTATGGGAGTGCAGGAAAACGAACCCGAGCATCGAATAGTCACGAAATAGACTGACATGCACGTCTGACGTTATCCTCGAAGGCATGATTGATACTTTCATTTCGTCTAGGGTACGAACGTCCCAGCGGGGCGCATGTGTGAGGCGCCGGTGCATCGTCGTCCAACACCGAAGAGGCCTTACCGGTGGGAGGGAGCCCATTGCCCGCAGAAGAAACACCGACGTTGAAAGCAAACATCAAACCACCCGTTTTGGTGAAGCTCACAAAAGATGGGTTGTTGTTTCTACTTGATGAACGCTGTGAGTTTGTGGATCTTATAGAACACTTAAAAGGTCTTTTGTTCGGAGAAACGGAAGCGGCTTTCGAAGGGACCAAAGTCAAAGTCGCTGTCGATTACGGCAACCGAGAGTTGGATTCCGGCGAGGTTCGAGACTTGCTTGACGTCTTCTTGCAGAAGGACAACTTCGTATTGGTGGAGTGGGGCTCAAATACCGAGACGCGACGGACGTGGGCACAAACTCGAAAACACTTACCGAAGCAGAACATATTCAAGGGGACGGTGCGAGCGGGCCAACGGTTGGTTTTCGACGGTGATGTCGTCGTGATTGGAGACGTAAATCCCGGCGGCGAGGTAGTTGCGAGTGGCGATGTGTACGTTTTTGGTAAGCTCGCTGGAGTCGCTCACAGTGGGGCTACCGGCAATCGTCAAACCATCATCGCGGCTGCGGACTTTTCTCCCATGCAGTTGCGCATTGCGAGCATCGTCAGCAGGGCCCCTGAAGAGAATGGTAAGTATCTGAGAACGTTCATGGAGTTTGCTTACCTGCGCGACGACGGAATGGCGGTGGACAAGCTAAAGTATCTGCATTGGGCCGGTTATCAACCAACCGTACCGGTTGCGACTGAGGAGGAAGCACTGTGAGCACCGCGATAGTCATTACTTCTGGCAAGGGGGGTGTCGGCAAGACCACCTCAAGCGCCAACATCGGGACTGCACTGGCTCTGCAGGGGAAAAAAGTTTGCATGGTTGATTTGGACATCGGACTGCGCAACCTTGACATCGTCATGGGGCTAGAGAACCGCATTGTATTCGACATTGTGGACGTAGTGAATGGCGAGTGCGAACTTTCGCAGGCTCTCGTTCATGATAAACGCGTGCCTGGTTTAGCGTTGCTCCCAGCCGCTCAACATCGAGACAAGTTTGTGATTACTCCGGAACAGTCCAAGCAAATCGTGGACAATCTAGGAGAACTCTTTGATTTCATCATCCTTGACTGTCCTGCGGGAATCGAACATGGCTTTCGAGTCGCCGTTGCAGGGGCCCATCAGGCTCTGGTCATTACTACGCCCGAAAACGCAGCGGTTCGCGACGCGGATAGGGTTATCGGAATGTTGGAATCCGCCAACATTATGTCTCCCAAACTCGTTATTAATAGAATTCGGCCCAAGATGGTCCGTTCCGGTGACATGCTCGATATCGACGAAATCGTTCAACTTCTAGGGATTGATCTCATTGGTATCGTCCCCGACGACGAAACGGTGATCAGCAACGCCAATAAAGGAGAACCGACGGTTCTCAAGCCCGATTCCAAGGCGTCGCTGGCCTACCGAAACATCGCGCGCAGAATCCTGGGAGACACGGTCCCGCTGATGTCGCTCGAAGACGAACCGACGGGGCTGTGGTCACGCATGAGGCGTCTCATCTCCGGACGATAGGATATATCATCCAGACTTAAGAAGAGTCTTTCCGTTTGCCATCGGCATCCAGTCGTTGTCGAAATTGTCGTTCTGACCTGCGCCCGAAACATAAGTGCATACTTGTCCGACAGTCCTCATAGATTCAGGTGAGGACTGTTGTTGTTTTGGTAGGTGCTTAAGGTGAGGAGGAGACGAGGCATGCCAGATTCTGAAGAGACAACCAGTGAGTCCACTTCTCAGTGGCTCGGAGAAGTAACTTCTCCCTATGGGGTGTCGGACGAAGACGGTACCCTGCGCCAAGCAGAAAACGGAAAATGGCGAAGCCTCTTCGGTGGCCATAGGACCAAACGATTCGTCGCACGCCCGGCCCCGGGAAATCGCGAAGTCCAGATACCAAGAACCTCAGGGCCAGATCCGAATAAACCCGCGAAGACGTCCGAAGTCTTTGAAAAACCGAAGGCGGTATCCAAAGGATCGTTATCGTCGCTCATCATGGGGCAGACAATCCTTGCCATGGCCATGGTGCTTGGCATCGTTTACGTTTCGAAAAGCCATTTTCCAGCAGCCGTGCAGTTAAAATCTTTTCTAAACACCGTATATCACGAGGATTATAGTAAGGCGGTCGTTCCGACGATTGAAGGGATGATTCGTCAATTGCACTTGTCCGCGAAGAGCGCAATCGTCACGAGTCCCTCCACCGCGACGCTGGGAGCAAGTCATAAACCATGATTCGACTTTCCTCTCGTTTGTGGAGGCACAGCCGGCACGAGAGGGCCTGGTGGAAACGCATCAAAATCCATCCCCTATTTGTCGCACTATTGGTGATTTCTCTGTTTGCGGGTTTGGGCTTCGAATTGTTCTTGTTGTTCTTTATCGTCATTCTTCACGAAATGGGACATGCGATGGTCGCCGAATACTTAGGGTATGAGGTGGAGTCCATCTCGCTAATGCCCTTCGGGGGAGTTGCACGGTTATCGTACGGAAACATTGGGTTTCGACCGAAGCACGAGACGCTCATCGCCATCGCGGGACCATTCGTCAACCTGCTTCTTTGCGTATTGGTGTGGATCATGTTTCTCTTTGGTCTGTGCTCACTCGACTTCGTACATGCCGTCATCGGTCTGAATGCCTGGATTGCCTTATTCAATCTCCTCCCCGCATTGCCCTTGGATGGCGGAAGAATTTATCGAGCAGCCCTATCTCGTCGCGTGGGGTTTGACAAGGCAACGCGGGAGGCGTACAGAATGGCCATCATGATTTCTCTCGTTTTGCTCATCGTCGGTGCGGTCGCTCTGTGGGCTGGTTCCCCGCATGTGGGCATGGTGATTCTCGGGTTGTTTCTGCTGTTCGCGGCTTGGAGCGGGCGACGCGATATAAGCA
>JAJZAV010000288.1 GCA_021799255.1 Bacillota bacterium | reverse complement strand
TTCGTCTCGCGGGCCGTATCGTACTTGGCGGAAATGCAGCAGCTTCCTGACGGATCGTTCCCTCAAAATTCGTGGCTCGATGGGACGCCATACTGGCGGGGGCTGCAGCTGGATCAGGTTGCGTTTCCCATCCTACTCGCACATCAGACGGGCGACATTGGAAAGTACGAGGACATGGTGAAACCGGCCGCAGACTTTATCGTGAATAACGGACCGTTTACCCCCCAGGAGCGATGGGAGGAGAACGGAGGTTACTCGCCGTCCACCCTCGCCGCGGAGATTGCGGCACTCGTCACGGCGGCCGATATGGCTCGCCAGTTGGGGGACTTTGCTGCGGCTGCGCGGTACCTGGCAACGGCCGACGATTGGTTTGCCCATATCGAGACGTGGACGGTTAGTTGTCATGGGCCCCTCTCGCAACAGCCGTACTACCTACGCATCAGCGATACCAGGAATCCGGACGACGGACACTGGATCCACATCGCAAACGGGGGTGGATGGCGGCCAAAAAACGAGATCGTGGATGGGGGATTCTTGGAACTGGTTCGTTTGGGAATCAAGGCACCGGACGATGCCGTCGTCACCCAATCGCTGGACGTGGTGGATGAGCATCTGAAGTTTGACGCCAGTTACGGCCCGGTTTGGAGGAGATATCGATTCGACGGTTACGGGGAGCAAGCGGACGGAAACCCGTATCAGGGAGCCGGGATTGGGCGTCCTTGGCCGCTTTTGACCGGCGAAAGAGGGGAATACGAAGTAGCATTCGCCAATTCAGGGAAACGTTCATCCCCGAAAAACCTGTACGAACCCGAGAGCCTCCTTCAGAGCATGGCGGGTGCGGCGAACGCTGGACACCTCATTCCGGAGCAGGTTTGGGATGGAGAACCGATACCAAATCGGCATTTGGCCACGGGCCAGGGAACTGGCTCCGCTACCCCACTCGCATGGGCGATGGCCCAGTACCTGCGCCTTTGTGAGTGTATTCGACTAGGGCGTATCGTAGAAATGCCTGAAGTTGTGCAGCGCCGATACCAAGTCGATGCGCCTGCCATTGGTCCGGCCGTACAAATCCAGACTCCGGAGTTCGGAAGCGTATCGCATCGACGTTCGGTTACTCTGACGGGACACTCTCGAAAAGGGGCTACGATTGTCCTGCACGGGGAGGAAGAGGTCGTCACCACGGCGGACGCGTCCGGGGAATTTCGCGCGGAGATTACTCTTTGGACCATCGGAAAAAACGCGATTCGCCTCGTCGGGTACGACAACGGGATTTCCATCTCGCTCAGCCATTTTCTCCTGTTCTACGAACCAAAGCTCATTTGGGCCATGAGTGACCCTCCCCAGGATGACTTTGGTCCGGGAAGTTACCAGTACCCTACGCACCCCGATTTTAAGCGCGGCGATCTAGATATATGGCAACTACGAGTCCTTGCCGATGAAGATAGGATCTATTTCGATATCGAGTTGGGACGGCTTGATAACCCTTGGGAGGGTCCGAGCGGACTTTCAAAACAACTCATCGACGTCTACTTGTTCAATCCGAACATCCGAGAGACGTCCACCTGCACGCGCGGGCTCAACGCCGACTTTCGCGATGGCTTCGGCTGGAACCGCATGATCCGCATTTCCGGCAACTGGCGTGGGGAGGCACAGGTCTATGCCTACGATGGGTCCCCGCTGGGCCCCGTTCGCATTACGCCGCAGTACACGCTGCGCCGCATCTCGACGGCGGTTCCTATCCATCTCTTAGGAGGAGTCCCCGAAGCGGGATGGAGGATCATGGTGGTCACCGCCGGTGAGGAGAACGGCGGCCCTCGTCCCATAGAGCTGCACGCAAGTGAGTGGGACTTCGGAGGCGGGGCAAACGATGGAAGAAATCCCCTCATCGTAGACATGATTGTCCCTCCTGAAGAGGATCAGCGGGACATTCTCGATTGGAACCGGTGCCTTGGCCCCGTTAGGCTTCCAATGATCCAGATTTAGAGGTACATCTGATCCAGATTTAGAGGTACATCAGGAAAATCTCGTCTCAGCATATTTCTTGGTCTAAGGCGACTGGGACGAAACATAGAATCGAAAATGAGGATGGACGGTTGCGGTATTCCAAACCAACAGGTGCGTAGGCGCTCGTGGCTTCGGGATGCCGGTTCTGTTTTTTCTGAACGTTTTTATCATATAGGGAAAATGGACGTGACAAGAATGCTTGATGGGCCCTCGAGACTAGACGAAAAAGACGGGCGAACGCAACCTAAGGCGCTTGAACTGTTTGACGAAACATGGCAACCGTACTGGCAAGGAGAACGTTTGGTCCTCATGGTGAGAAACCCCCATACTCTCTTCGCGTATTGGGAGTTGGCGGATTGGCAACGAGCGCTCGTCTGCCGACACTTTCAATCCGATTGGAGCCAGCTTTCGTTCTACCTGCAGCTTTACGACGTGACGGACATCATTTTTGACGGTCAAAATGCTCATCAAACGCGCCGTATTCCCGTGTTCTCCGACGCCAATCGTTGGTACATTCACGACGTCGAAGAGTGCCGAAACTACGTCCTTGATTTTGGCACGACGACCCTCTCAGGCTCTTTCTTTTCGCTGCTCAGGTCCTCTCCGGTTCGAACCCCAAGAGACGGATACAAAATTCAGCTCGAGCCTTCCGTGACGTTTTCACGACCCCATTTTCGGGACGGTGGAACCGAGGTGGTTTGCCGCGACATTCTTCCCGGGGCAGGCACCTCTGCATCCCTCGCCATTCAGTTTGAAGATCCTCAATACAGTGAAGAGATCCCCGCGTCTCCTCACACGGTGGATCCCCTTCTCGAAAACTCGGGAAAGGGGGAGAGGTAATTGGCGCCGCGAGGATACTTTGCCTTGGTTCTGCATGCACACTTACCGTTCGTGCGACACCCCGAGTCCGAGAACTACCTAGAGGAACGGTGGCTGTTTGAGGCGATGACGGAAACGTACATCCCGCTCCTCGAAGCGTTTCAGAAGCTCCGCGCGGATGGCGTTTCGTTTCGGATGACCTTGTCTCTGACTCCAACGCTGATTTCCATGCTGTCGGACAGTTTGTTGCAGGAGCGGTATTTAAAGCACATGGAGAAACTGATTTTGTTAGCGGAAAAGGAAATCGTTCGAACGGCGAGGGAGCCCGAATTTCATCGATTGGCCATGTTTTACAGAGACAAATTCATCGGCATTCGGGAAGTCTTCCTCAAGTGCGATGGAAATCTCATCGCAGAGTTCTCAGCCTTGGCCATGCAAGGGAATCTAGAGATCATTACCAGCGCCGCGACCCACGCGTTTCTGCCTTTGATGCATACGAAAGAGGCAATGCGCGCTCAGATAGAGACTGGCGTGCAAGTTTACCAAGATCATTTTCATAGACCTCCTCAAGGGATCTGGCTTCCCGAGTGCGGATACGCGCCGGGAATAGACAAACTGTTGCGCGATGCCGGAATCGAGTATTTCTTCACCGATACTCATGGGGTAACAAGCGCTGAACCGAGGCCCGTCTTTGGAACGATGTCTCCCGTACTGACGCCAGCGGGAGTCGCCGCGTTTGCGCGCGACGCGGAGTGTTCCAAGCAGGTCTGGAGCTCGCTGGAAGGGTACCCGGGTGATTTTAACTATAGAGAGTTTTACCGTGACGTCGGTTTCGAAATTGACGAAGAGAGCGTCCGTGAATTCATCCATCCCTCCGGGATTCAGAGCGACACCGGGATCAAGTATTACCGAATCACGGGTCGCACGGACCACAAGGAGCCGTACAATCTCGAGTGGGCTCTGGACTCGGTTTCAAAGCACGCGGAACACTTCCTGCAAAGCCGCATTGGGCAGATAGGCTACTGGTCCAACCAAATGGGTCGGCGTCCCATCGTCATAGCCCCTTTCGACGCCGAGTTGTTCGGCCATTGGTGGTATGAAGGCCCTCAGTGGATTGAAACCCTTTTTCGCAAAATGGCAGCCAACCAAGACGTCGTAGAACCCACGACCCCATCGCGCTATCTGAGGCACTATGACGACTTTCAGACCTGCTCGCTAGGATTGTCGAGTTGGGGCCGTGATGGCTACGCCGATGTGTGGCTCACGGGGGAGAACGACTGGATTTATCCCCAGTTGCACGCCTGTGAATTAGAGATGGTGTCTCTTGCCAACGCGCAGGCAAAAGCCCCGGCGGCGAATCTCGTGGAGCGCGCACTGAACCAGGCTGCGCGCGAGTTGATGCTGGCACAGAGCAGCGATTTTGCATTCATTATGGACAACAAGACCGTCGTAGACTACGCGGTCCGCCGCACGAAGTGGCACGTCAATCGCTTTCGTGCTCTGGCCCAGATGGTGCGCGATGACGTTGTCGATGAGGCGTGGCTACAGTCCGTGGAGTCCCTGGATAGCCTCTTTTTGAACATCGATTACCGGCATTACGCCTCGTCCACCGATGAGGCGTCCGCCGTGGACGTGCCGAATCCTTCGACAAAACCTGCCTGTCGGGTTCTCATGCTTTCGTGGGAATTTCCTCCGATGACCGTCGGGGGTCTTTCGCGACATGTGTACGATCTCGCTCGTCACCTGGCACAATCCAACTGCGAGGTCCATGTCGTCACG
>JAJZAV010000287.1 GCA_021799255.1 Bacillota bacterium | reverse complement strand
CGGATGACTGGTGGGCGGCACGTCTGCGAGATCCACCGCTTGCAGTTGCTCAGCGTACCCGAGGATATCGTTCAACTGAGGCGCAAGCTTTTCGGCTTCCTCGGTGCTGACGGCGAGTCTGGCAAGCTTGCCCACTTGCCGAACAGTGTCTTCCGTAATCTTCAAGGCAAATTCACTCCCCGGTGCGTCAGGCGACTCGTCCCAACGGCGCACGTGGGACGAGCCGCGTTCATTCGGGGATTATAGCATAAAATGCCTACCACCGCACGGTACGAACGGGAGGGGGCTGGGCACCCGGGGGCGAAGGGAGAGGGCTGGACGCGACGTCATATCTGCCCCCCCCACCAATCCCACCATTCATATTCCCGGACGCAGGTTCCCGGAGGCAGTTGGAAGGAGAAAGCAACAAAGCAAATGGCCGGACGACAGTCCGGCCACCTCACGTTGGGTCCGCTTCTAAGGTCCACGCAGTTCAACCAGCGCGACCGAGTCGCGCCCAATCTTCGCACGCAAAAACCCATCCCCCTGCCTACTTGGCGGCCAAAAGCACCACGATGGAAGCAAGCGAGAAGCAGATGCCAAGCAGGTATAGGAACACGACCGTCTGAATTTGAGTCAGACCCGACTTCATGAGCATGTGAAAGGTGTGGCCCTTGTCGGCCACGTAAATCGGACGGTTCTCGCGAAAACGTCTCACCACCACCCACACGGTGTCGAGAATGGGTACGCCGAGAGCTAGTACGGGAACCGCGAGCGACACGACCGTCGCGCTTTTGAAAGCTCCATCCACAGCGATGGCCGCGAGGACAAATCCCAAGAAGGTTGCCCCCGCATCGCCCATGAAGATCCTCGCCGGATAGAAATTGTGACGCAGGAATCCGAGCGAAACGCCAATCAGCGCCACTGCGAACACAGCCATGGTGGACTGTCCTTTCAGCAGCGCGATGAAACACAACGTGGTCGCCGAAATGGCTGAGATTCCGGAAGCCAATCCGTCGACCCCATCGAGAAAATTCATCATGTTGGTAATCGCAACTACCCACAAGATGGTAGCCAGAGAGGACAGCCACAGCGGAAACGAATAGAAACCGTGACCAAAAGGAAGGTTTACCCCACCGATGTTTATGCCAAACATTAAAAGCACAATCGCCGCGACTATCTGCATGACGAACTTCGGCCATGCCTTGAAGTCACGTCCACGCGCTTTGTAGAAGTCGTCGATGACACCGATTACAAAAATGATGAGACCGCCAATCGCGATACCCCAGAAGGGATGACTGGTCTTTCCGAAGATAGCCGCCGTCACAAGAAACCCAAAATACATCGACAGTCCGCCAAGGAGCGGTATTGGTTCCTTATGTAACTTCCGCTGATTCGGCATGTCTACGAGTCCAATTCGTAGAGCCAATCGACGAATGTACGGGATGGACCAATACACAGAGAAGAACGCTACCAGAAACGCCGCAACGTCATACCACGCGGGATACATGCGGATGAAGAACCCCCGTCCCCCGTTATGATGGGAAAATCTATAGGAACGTGGCGTCCGTGGGTTTGTTTCTTCTGTGCACGGTCGCCATTCATCTTACTACCGCTATCACCTCGACCCGACCTGTACTCATTATAGCAGAACTTGATCTGAATTCCCGACAATCCTCGGCATGTCTTCATAAAATCATTCATACATTCTATCGTATCTATTGCAGAGGGAGGTCCGTCCCATGACTACCCAACAGATTTTGATTGCGTGCATCGTGTGCATACCAGTGGCTTTTGCCTTCGGTCGTCTTTCCACGCGCATCGCCTGGTTCCACGCGACGACGGAAGAGAAGTACAGCGTCAAAGAGTTCCTCCACAGTAACGAAGAAGGCTAATGCCCAAATCGCAAAAGCCGGCTCGCGTCGGACGAAGGGATCCCCGTAAGGTTCAGATGTTATCCTGTCCATCATCCCCTTCTTCCGCCGCGAAATCGGCGTCCCCCATACGATTCCTCAATTCCCTGACATGCCCGCAATTCCGTGTCGCTGAAGGAGGCGTAAAAACTCGTCTTCGTCGAAGATCTGCAGATCCGGATTCTGCCCGGACTCGACAATGGCTCTCGCCTTTTCCAGCTTCGATCCCGCTTTCTCCCCCGCCACCACCACGTTGGTGGACTTGCTGACGCTGCCTGTCACTTTACCGCCAAGCTGCTCGATGAAGTCGCTGGCCTGCTTCCTATCCATCGACTCTAGGCTACCCGTCAGGACCACCGTTTTTCCGAACAGTTCCGAGTCGGCCAGGTTTCTCGCATCCTGGCTCTGCAAGTAAGTCATGTTGACCCCATATTCGGCAAGCCTTCGGATCAACTCAACGTTGGTCGGCATTTGGAAGTACGCAATGAGGCTCTCGGCCATCTTCGGGCCAATCTCGCGAATGGCGGTCAGTTCCTCCTGGGAAGCGTTCATTAATCGATCCATGGAGCCAAACGCAGACGCCAACAGCTTTGCGGCCTTCTCTCCAACGAGCCGGATGCCAAGGCCAAACAGCAGCCGTTCCAAGGAGTTCGCCTTCGATCCCTCAATGCTCGAAACGAGATTCGAGGCAGATTTCTCCCCCATTCGTTCCAGTTTCACGAGCTGGGACGCCTGCAGGCGATACAAGTCAGCCACATCGCTGATCAACTCGGCCTCGAGGAGTTGTGCAACCCATTGTTCCCCCAGCCCGTCAATGTTCATGGCGTCGCGGGATGCGAAGTGAATGATGGACTCGCGCACAAGCGCCGCACACTGAGAGTTAACGCAGCGCCACGCGGCCTCCTCCGGCAACCTCACCAAAGGTTGCCGGCAGACAGGGCAGTCCTTCGGCATCTCAAACGGAATCTCCTCACCCATGCGTAAGTCCGGCAGCGACCTGACGACTTCCGGAATGATATCTCCTGCCTTTTGCACAACCACCGTGTCGCCGACACGGATATCCTTGTCGCGTATGTAGTCCTCGTTGTGCAAGGACGCGCGAGTGACGGTGGTGCCGGCGAGAAAGACCGGATCGAAAACTGCGGTGGGAGTGACCGCCCCCGTGCGCCCAACCGTTAGTTCAATCTCGCGCACGATGGTCTCGGCCTGCTCCGCCGCAAACTTGTATGCGATAGCCCATCTCGGGCTCTTCGCCGTGAAGCCGAGTTGCTTTTGCAGCGACAGATTGTCCACCTTCACCACCATGCCATCCGTGGCGTACGGCAGCTCTTTGCGCTTCTCGGCCCAAGAGTCGATGTACGAGATGACGTCCTCGATATTGGAGAACGAGGCGATGTCCTTGTTGACCGGCAGACCGAGCCATTCCACGTATGCAAGCGAGTCGGAATGCGATTCGAGTTCCTTCCCGCCCGCATCGGCGAGCGTATAAATAAAAACGGACAGGCGCCTGGACGCGGCAATCTTCGGGTCCAACTGGCGCAGGGAACCAGCAGCGGCATTGCGCGGGTTTGCAAATAACTGAAGTCCGGCTTCCTCCCTCTGCGCGTTTAGCCGTGCGAATGCGCTCTTTGGCATATATGCCTCACCGCGGACTTCGACGGAGACAGGTTCGCGAAGCCTAAGCGGAACATTGCGGATGGTGCGCATGTTCTGCGTGATGTCTTCCCCAATCTCACCGTCCCCGCGAGTGGCTCCCCGAATGAGTACCCCGTTTTCATAGCGGAGGGAGACGGCGAGGCCGTCAATCTTCAACTCACACACGTATGTCACGTCATCCCCTGCCATGTCCTTCACTCGCCGGTGGAATTCCCGCATATCTTCCGCGCTGTACGCGTTACCGAGCGACAACATCGGGATCTCGTGCGTAACCTTGCGAAAGCCTTCAAGGACGGGCCCGCCAACCCGTTGCGTTGGCGAATCGGGCGTTTGCAATTCGGGAAACCGGGTCTCAAGATCCAGGAGAGCGCGAACAAGGGTGTCGTACTCAGCATCGGTGATTTCTGGAGCATCGTGAACGTAGTACTTCTCGCTGTGGTATTCGATTTGCTCGCGCAGCTTGAGTACCCTACCTCTAGCCTCAGCGAGAGACTTCACTTCTATGGCCATGAACGGCTCACCTCTTTCGAATTGGCGCAAACCGAGCCAGCAGCGTTTTACGGCCGATGGGTTGCGCAAATTCGATGGTCAATTCCAAGTCGTCTTTATCTCCAGAGGTTTGGAGGATGACTCCAGTCCCCCACTTGCGATGCTCCACCTGGTCCCCCGCTTCGTAACTCACCGACAGATCCGCTCCAAACGACGCCGGAACTTTCATCTGTACTCCATGGAGCGATGTCCCGGAGGAAGACAATGAAGTGCCGCCATCCGAGCGTCCACCCGTGCTTCCCGTCGTCGCTTGCGAAGACCACCCCCACGATTCGCGGCGGTTGGGATTTAACTTCTCCACCAGGTGCACAGGCATCTCCGCGAGGAATCGTGAGGGCGTGGCTCGACGGAACTCTCCAAAGATGGTACGAGCGGTGCTTGTGGTGAGATACAGCTTACGCTTGGCGCGGGTGATGCCAACGTAGCATAGTCGGCGTTCTTCTTCCATGTCGGCTTCTGAATCGGGAGCCCTCTTGTTTGGGAATAACCCCTCTTCCATGCCGACCAGA
>JAJZAV010000286.1 GCA_021799255.1 Bacillota bacterium | reverse complement strand
ACTGTTCCTGACGTTGTACCAGGACGGTCGCGAAGACTGCCAGATCCGCGCCGTACCGGACGATGCCGTTGTCAGCTTCGCGGGGCAGCACAAGGTTTGGAGTCTGGACGGATCCCTGACGTGGTTCTGGCAGATCCCTGTTTACGTGCGAATCGTGCACTCGGGTGCGATGCAAGATGGCACAACGAGTGCGTGACAACGTAGGATTTCACCCCTCATTGTCGAATAACGTGAGGGGTGTTTTTATTGACGACAATTTTAGGTATCGATCCGGGCATCGCCAGAATGGGTTATGGCGTCGTTGAAGCGGTGGGCAACCGCGTCCGCCCGATTGCGTACGGCTGCGTAGAAACCACGGCGGACCTATCCGTGGCATCACGTTTGCAGATCATTTATCGTGACCTGTCGGAAATCATTGACAAGTATCGCCCCTCAGTCATGGCCGTGGAACAGTTGTTTTTTAATCGCAACACCACAACCGCGTTCGTCGTGGGCCAGGCGCGAGGGGTAGCCATTCTCGCGGCGGCGAACCGCGGCATCGAGTGCGTAGAGTACACGCCGATGCAGGTGAAACTGGCTGTGGTGGGCTATGGCAAGGCCGAGAAGTCCCAAGTGCAGGAGATGGTACGAATCCTGTTAAACCTGTCTGAAAAACCAAAGCCCGACGATACCGCCGATGCGTTAGCCATTGCCTTGACGCACGCTCACACATCGCCTTTCTCGAGGGCTGTAGATTCGACAAAGGCGGGCGAGGCGAGGAGGACGCGACATTGATAGTCTTTTTGCGAGGCGTCGTTCATCAAGTGGGCATTGGGAGCGCCGATATCGACGTGTCGGGCGTTGGCTACCGCGTGTACCTGCCGGACAAGGATACGATGACGCTCTCCGTCGGGTCCGAAGTGATGGTATTTACGCATCATCATGTAAGAGAAGATGATGAAGCCCTGTATGGGTTCTTGTCGCAAGCAGATAAAGAGTGGTTCCAACTCTTGCTCGGGGTGTCAGGAATCGGTCCGAAAGTGGCTCTCCAGATCATTTCCGCCACCCGATTTGAAGATTTTGCGTTGTCCGTCGTTGGCGGAGACTCTTCGGCTTTGGCGAAGCTCCCCGGTGTGGGTCGAAAGACCGCGGACAGACTCATCCTGGAACTCAAGGACAAGCTCGGCAAGCTCGACGCATCGTTCACCGGCACGTCTGTTGTGCGAAAGGACGCAACTCCGTCGCAGGGAGTTGTGCCCAAATCGGCTGTAATGGGCCTTCTTGACCTAGTTATTGAGGCACTAGAAACACTAGGATATAATCAAAGGCAAGCGACGGAGGCCGTTCATGCGGTCTTGTCGAACGATGAAGATGTGACGCTCGAGGAGGGCATACGGCGAAGCTTGCAATACTTGGATAGTTCCGCCACCCAAAGCCGCGTACGTTAGAGAAACGGTGCCGCTGACAGCAGACGGATAGATGAGCTTCATGGAGTTACTGCCTGTTGGCACGACGCGTGAAAGGGGACGCTGGCATGACAGAACGGATGATTTCGCCTCAATGGGTCCGTGAGGATGCCGCGATGGAGTCTCTTAGACCGCGCTTCTTAGACGATTATATCGGTCAAGATATTGTGAAAGACAACATGCGTGTATTCATACAAGCGGCCAAAGAGCGCTCTGAGGCATTGGATCATGTTCTCTTGTACGGACCGCCTGGATTAGGGAAGACCTCTCTTTCCATGATCATCGCCAACGAACTAGGCGTACAGATTCGCATTACATCCGGCCCGGCCATCGAGCGGCCCGGAGACTTGGCTGCGCTTCTCACCAACTTGGCGCCCGGTGACGTGCTATTCATTGATGAAATCCATCGCTTGTCGAGATCCGTGGAGGAGGTCTTGTATCCTGCCATGGAAGATTTTGCGCTTGACATCATGATTGGCAAAGGTCCTAGCGCGAGGTCCGTGCGGTTGGACCTGCCGGAGTTCACGCTCATCGGTGCGACGACGCGCGCAGGTTTGTTATCGGCGCCTTTGCGGGATCGATTTGGCGTAATTTCTCACCTTGACTATTACACCGCGGCGGACCTGACCCTCATCGTTTCACGAACAGCCCAGATTTTGAGACTGGTTCTCGACGACTCGGCTGCACTGGAGATTGCGAAACGCTCCCGGGGGACTCCGCGAGTCGCAAACCGTCTCCTCAAGCGAGTGCGCGATTTTGCTCAAGTTGCGGGATCTGCTGTCGTCACCTCAGCCGTCGCGGCGGCCGCCCTGGATAGGCTCCATGTTGATGCCATTGGGCTGGACGAGGTCGACTACAAGATCTTGCGTTCAATGATAGAGAAGTTTGGTGGGGGCCCTGTCGGCTTGGACACACTTTCAGCCGCCATCGGGGAAGAACCCGACACCATCGAGGACGTCTACGAGCCCTACTTGCTCCAGATGGGGTTCATCCAACGGACGCCGCGAGGGCGAATTGTAACGAGCCTCGCGTACCGACATCTAGGCATTGCAGAACCGACGAGCCTCGAGGGGGCCGTCGACAAGGCTGGCACGGCCAGCTTGGGACTGTAAGTCGCCCCGTATTTGCAGAAAGTTACCCTCGGAAAGCGGGCGAACGAATCGAATCTGTGTAGAGTGAGGTGGCCGAAGTGGGGGTCTTTTCCTTTGGACGCCAAAAATCCGAAGATGCTGAGAAACTCCACTCGTTGCTGCAACTTGCGCAGGAGGGTGACGAAGATGCCAGGCGTCAATTCATTCAGGCATATGTCCCGTATGTCCTGCGTATCGCATCCCAGGCATCCCGGAGGTATATCGACAGGCACCGAGACGACGAGTACAGCATTGCGCTGATGGCTTTTAACGAAGCCATTGACCGTTTTGACGCGAATCGGAAGGCAGGGTTTCTAGGGTTTGCAGAAACCATTATTCGCAGACGGTTGATTGATTACTTTCGGTCACAGAAGGCGCAATCGCGCGTTTCGCCATTTTCCGATTTTGAAGTTATCGATGACGAGGACAACGCCGTCAATTACGTGGAGATTCGGGCGTCGCTGGCGATACACCACGACTCGGAAGAGCAGAACATGCGTCGCCTCGAAATCGAGGAATACGCGAATTTGCTCTCCTCGTACGGGCTGTCATTTCAGGATTTGGTTGAATTATGTCCAAAGCACGCGGATGCCCGCAAAAACGCGGTCGATGTTGCGCGTGCGGTTGCGCAGGATCCACAGCTGTGGAATTACGTGAAAGAGCGACAGGCACTTCCGCTGAAGGCTCTGGAAGACAAGGTGTGCGTATCGCGCAAAACGATGGAAAGACAGCGTAAATACATACTTGCTGTAGTCCTATTGTTAACGGGCGATTTCACCCACCTGCAGGAGTATGTGAACGATAGGCAAGACAGTTTCAGCAACGCGAGCACGTAGATGTTTACGGGTTGGACGCGGGGCAGTGGATTTGCGACGGGTGTGCAAATCGTATGGAAAGGTCATGGGGGCAGTCATTGAAGGGGGGTACGCACATGCGTAAGTCAGGTGTGATCATGGAATTGAACGGAGAGGACGCCGTGGTCATGGCGCACGACGGAGAATTCTGTCGCGTGAAAGTGCCCTCGCAGGCGCAGGTGGGGTCCATTGTGGACTGGGATGCCGAGCCTGGCCTATTCTCCTCCCCCTGCAAGCGATCACGGCGAAGGAGGCACTTTTTTGGAAGTGCTACGGCCGCCGGGTTGGTGGCGGCATTTGCGCTCGCCGTCGTCGGTTGGAGGGTCGGCGTTTCGGTTGAGGCCAGTCAACCGTACGCAAACGTGGCCCTCGACATTAGCCCCGGCGTGCAAATGACGGTGAATCGAAACATGCGGGTCATCTCAGCAAGCCCCATGGACGTCAAAGGAAATCTCTTGCTGGCGTCCGTTTCCGTGAACCATATGCCGCTTGGGAAGGCCGTAACGTTGCTTGTCGGAACCGCGGCTGACAAACACATGATTCGTTCGCACGACAACATTCTCGTCGCCACGTCGCCCGTAAGCGATAGGATGAATGTGGCGAGCGTATCCGCGGTGCAGAATCAGGTTAACAAAGACGTAAACGCGGTGTTAAAGTCCAACCCGAAGGCGGCAGAGTCTCATCTGCACGTGTACTCATACGAGGTGTCCGACACGGTATGGACGGCGGCGGAGAAGCTGAACGTATCGCCGGCAAAGGTTGCGGCTTACATTTCCGAGGTGAACCTGGGTTATCACTACGGATTGAATCAACTCCATCAGGCGAATCTCAGAGCCGCGAACTTGGAGCCAACCAATGCGCCTGTAACTGCGACGCTTGTTGACATGAACCCCAAGGCGCTGTACGCGTTGATTCAGGAGGCCATCGACCAGTCCGAAACGCCCACGTTGACGGATGGCGTACAGGCGCCTCCAACCGGAGGACAGGTTCGAGTCGGCGGTGGCGGGCAGTCGCCTGCCGCGTCGCCGAGCATCGGTCTTCCAGTGGAAAGTGTATCTCTCGTTCATCTCGCTACCGTACAAAATGCTTGAAGCGATCCAGTAAACCCACCCTGCGTCGGCGCATCGACATTGACCAAGGGTGGGTTTTTTGCGTCTGGGTCATAGTCCAACTATAATAGGACGC
>JAJZAV010000285.1 GCA_021799255.1 Bacillota bacterium | reverse complement strand
AAGGCTGCTTCGGAGTACGGCTTGCGTCGGCGTACTCTCGATGCAGCTTTGAACGATCTTAGGAAACGCAGAAAATCGGTCAGCGATGTTTTCCCAGGACGTCTTGGGGCCTAGCGGCAACAGCCGGTCGTTTATCGTGGCGAACCAATACGTGGATGATGGATTGATGGTTGCGTATCCAAATCGCATGCCTGGGCCCATGTATTCACCCATGGATGCTGAGGGAACTTCGGCGTCGATTGCTATGCCTCTCCACGCCGTGTAATCCACCGTCCGGAGCGAGTCCCCAATGAATCGGCGGCGGACTATAGAATGAATACCATCCGCGGCAATCACCCCGTCAAATTCCTCTCGTCGCCCCTCCGAAAAGCGTACCATAACGCCGGCGGCGTCGGTGAGCGTCACATCTTCACAATGCATCCGGTGTATCGTCGGCGCTTGAAGGGAATTGTAGAGTCTAGTCACCAATTCGCTCCGCCGAACGCATACGGGCTTATACCCATACGTTGACTGCATCCAGTCCAAAGGCAACTTGTACAAGTTCTCGTTCTTATCCGTTCGTAGACTACCTTCATGAATTGAGTGCAACCAATCCATTCCCTGCTGAAATGCGCCAAGCTCCTTGAGCGCACCCAAGCCGTTCGCCCACAGGGTGAGCGCCACGCCACCGGACAACGGATTTTCGGCGTGATCGAACAACTCGAAATCAATGCCGGCCTGTTGGCATGCCAGTGCCGCGGCGAGTCCGCCTATGCCCGCGCCCAGAATTCCAATCCTCATTCCACCAGTCCTCGTGCCCAACTTACCCATCAGTGTATCACAGGCGTAGTTATCGTCGGGTAGCCGCCGCGCTCGCGCGAGACGCGGGCAATAATCCCATGAACGGGGGTGACACAAAGAGAGCCGCAAAAAGCGGCTCTCAGAGGTGTTGAATGGGATATTCAGTGTGCTTCCGCAGAATCGTTAGCAAATGGTCAACTCGATTGCCATTTAGGGCTATAAAAGGCGTAGGTGTTTTTCCCAAGAACTTTCGCGCTGTAAAGGGCTTCATCGGCGTGCTTCAAGAGCGTTTTTGAATCTTCACCGTTGGATGGATAAGCGGCGATGCCTATGCTTACGGTTAAGTTGAGCCCGTCACCGATGGCTTGCCACGAATCATTGGTGCATTTCATGATCCGCTCAGCAACGTCAACGATGTCCGCGGTGCCATCGACACGGGGGAGGAGCACGGTAAACTCGTCGCCGCTTAAACGGGCCACCATGCCCTCTCCATGAATTGCGTCTAGAATGCGGCGGCCGAGTTCCGTAATAACCTCGTCCCCAACGTAGTGCCCGTATGTATCGTTGATGTTTTTGAAGCCGTCGCAATCAATGAACATAATCGCAGCACCATGACCATTTCGTCCGGCCTCGTCAATCGCTTGCAACGTCTTCTCAAAAAACAGGCTGCGGTTCGGAAGCCCGGTTAGTGGGTCATGGAACGCGAGAAACTCTAACCGTTCCTGATATTCTTTTAACTGTTTCTCAAGGCGCAGCCGTTCGGTGACGTCCCGACCAATGGTAACGACGCCGACAATCCTCCCGTCCTTAATCAAAGACCGTCCTCGGGTTTCGAGGGTAACCCATTGTCCGTTTTTGCACCGAAAACGAAACAGCCCGTCCAACGACGTATCTTTGGACACCAATTCGCGGTGCATGGAAAGGGCGATCTCTTTATCGTCGGGATGTAAGATAGCCAGTCCAGAGGTGTGCATCATCTCATCAGGCGTGTACCCAAGGAGCATTTCGTGAGAGGGGGACACGTAAGTGAACTTAAAGTTCACATCAATTACTCGTACCAGATCCCTTGTATGCTCGATGATCAGTCGATACAACTCTTCGCTCTCAAAGAGTCTTTCTTCTGCATCTTTCACTTGAGCCATGTCTGTGTCCATCGCATATGCCTCCGACACGGGTATCTACACCCAATAAACTTATTCCGGTACTATGGAGCGTGTAAACACTAGTGTATATCATAGTGACTCTTTTCACTAGATTACCAATTGCCCGATTTCGACGTTCTTCTCCAATTTGAATCTTGCGCTGCGATGACCACACACAAGATCATAGTCGCCAAGGAACCCGGTAAAGGAGAACGCTCCGTTCTCGTCGGTCTTGCACTTCGCATTCGTATACCAGTCCCCCTTGATCAACCTTTTCAGCACTCCATAAACCGGTTTCGGGCTATTGTCCTTGCGAATGAATCCGGCCGGGGCACCAAGCCATGCGCCATCATCGCTGAACGTCCAAGATGTGATGGCTTCCACCCGAGGATGCCGAAACAAAATCGAATACATTTCCTCGACTTCTCTTGCCTGACGATCTTCAAATTCAGGTGTGGATGGCCATTCTGAAATCCGATAGTCATTTAGGTCCTCGATTTCTGGGGGCATTAAATGACCGGATGTCAGGGTGTTTTCCGTGAAATGAATCGGAAGACCAAAGTGGGAGAAGCGCTCTAGAACTTCCTCTAGCTTCTCACGGCCCCAATAACCCTGATGCTGATGAGACTGAATCCCGATGGCGTCAATGGGAACGCCCGCGTTGAGGCATCCATCGATTAAGATTTCATAATCGATGGATGTGTTGAAATCATTCAGCAAGAGCGTCGCGCCCGGATTTGACCCCCTGGATCTGGAAAACACCTCCTTGATCATGCGGACCCGGCCAACTTCTGCGCAAACGCGAGTAATCCCATTATCATACTTGTCAAAAATCGGCATAATCACGACTTCGTTGATCACGTCCCACATATCAATGAGTCCTCTGAAACCGGAGACTTCCCTATCAATTCTCGCCAACTGAGCATTCAGGATTTCTTCGTTGTCCAGATCCAGGAGCCATGGAGCGGTGGACGTATGCCAACACAGGGGATGCCCCTTGATCATCACGTTTCTTTCCTTCAACCACTTCGCCGCGGCTTTCAGTTCTTCTGTTTGGGGCTTTCCCCGTTCCGGCTCAAACCTGCCCCAATAGAATGGTAACGTGGCAAAGTTGAACACATCCAGCAACAGGCTGAGCTTTTCCTCCAGGAACGTCAGCCTCTCCGGGGGTGCGCTTTTGTTGGCAACCTGGACCGCGTCAAAGGCCCCTCCACCAAACAGGAACGTATGACTCGTCTGCCTCAATTCAATTTCCTCATCGACAACAGGATCTCCAGCAACGTCGACAAGGCGTATTACCTTCGTTGCCATCCGATGTGCTAAATCATTGATCTGTCCCATTACCGTACGCTCCTCCCAATTCCCAATCCGAGATGGCGACCCAGTCGATGTTTGGCTTGAACTGTTCTTCGCGCATCGTGCCCACAAAAACGGCATTCTTGTCGTGATTCTCAAAATAATGCAAGAGCATAAAGCGATTGCTCTCAGACATCTGGTGATGGAAGATCTCCGTCCTTGGAATCCAGTGTAACGTCCCTTCATCGGTGGAAGAGAGTTCGGTTTTCGCGGTCCGTCCAAAATAAACGAACTGTTGACGCAGTTCCTCGTGGCTTTGTCTCAAAATCACGTATCGTAACGCGATCTCCTCAACGTCTTCAGACCGCAAGCCCGTTTCCTCTTCAATCTCCCTCAAACACGCAGACCTTAGATTCCCGTGCTCAGCGGACTCAAGGTGGCCTCCGACGCCCGTCCATATCCCAGGCATGAACTTTCGAGTCGGTGAACGCCGCATAAGAAGAACGTGATTCCTATGAAACAAGTAGGCCGTCGTCATGATCCGCAGCGAGTCTATAATCGCAATCTTCTCCTTTGCTTCTGTTCCAAAACCCGCGCGCACATATGGGTCGGCACGGCGCCGTTCGGAGCGCGATTTCTGCATATGAACGCGCAATAGGCCCTCCAGCTAGCTTGATTCCATAGAGGGTCTACTCCGCACGGTATATATGTCCGATACTTAAAAGGCCTAGTGATACACAATCTCTCTGTGACTCCTGTTGGTCCCGTCCTTTTGCAAGAAGTACAAATGAGTTCACAGTGGCATGGAGATGGGCCTGATAACGCTTTCACAAAAAGCGCGTAACGACAATCCACATCGCCTCTTTCTCGAATTGTACAGCCCTATTCTACCTCTCCCCTCTGAAAAACGCATCACGAAAACGAGATCGCGAAGACGGGAGCCCGAATTATTCCGAGCTCCCGCGTCAATTGGTTCGAATCCCCGAAACTTGACAGGCAGGGCAGATTCGCTAACTCATCGAACAGTGCCTCTTGATTTTTGCGATTTCACGTGCCGTATCGCGTGTGAATGACCCACTTTGCACCTCAAACCTATTCGATGAATCGGTCCTTTTCCCACGCAACGCATGAGCGACTGTCGTTTTCGCAAATAATAAGACCGATCCGCGAAATAGTGAGAACAAGGAGGGCTTTGCATGGCCCCGGTGGACAAGGAGAAAAAAGCATTCAAGTCGACAAGCCTTCGTCCTGATTCGAAGGGCGAAATTGTAGACGACCGTTCCTCCGCGGACGCGTCAAAGAATACTTTACTGGCGCCCGGACTCGACGGCGTAGAAGGCATGGACGACCCTGCGACGGCCAAGGACGTCGACAGCGGGGATTCTACACGGGTGACGAAATTAGTTTACGACGAATATGACGAGTCTCAACCGTAGCAGCGGGAGTCCGCGCCTTCGCG
>JAJZAV010000284.1 GCA_021799255.1 Bacillota bacterium | reverse complement strand
AGTCGCTTTAGGCGTAGTCTTTTGGACGTTCATGGAGAAGCGTTCAGCGGTAATGACACCCAATCGCGAGGCCCCAGTAAAACACCAGGTATCTTTTGAAAATATCGGTGGACAAGAACAGGCAAAACGCGAGCTAGTCGAGGCATTGGACTTTCTCCGTTATCGCGATAGGATTAAATCCCTAGGGATTCGTCCACTGAAGGGGATTCTCCTCACGGGCCCTCCGGGTACCGGAAAGACCATGATGGCGAAAGCTGCGGCCACCTACACGGACTCTGTGTTTTTGTCAGCCTCCGGCAGCGAATTCGTCGAGATGTACGTAGGTGTCGGAGCGCAACGCGTTCGTGAGCTTTTTCGAAAGGCACGCGCCTTGGCGAAGAAAGAGAACAAGGAAAGTGCGATTGTGTTTATCGACGAGATTGACGTAGTGGGGGGGCGACGCGGTCAACACAGCCATCAAGAATACGACCAGACTCTGAACCAGCTGTTAACCGAGATGGATGGGATGTCGACGACGCAGTCGCCACTGGTGCTGGTGATGGCAGCAACCAACCGTGCAGACATTTTGGATTCGGCGCTGTTGCGCCCGGGCCGCTTTGATAGGCAGATCAAGGTAGATTTACCCGATAAAGAAGGGCGTTTGCACATTCTGAAGATCCAAACCAAAGGGAAACCTTTGGCTAGAGATGTGGATTTAGAGCACATCGCGCGAGAAACCTTCGGATTTTCCGGAGCACAGTTGGAGTCGTTGGTGAACGAAGCCGCGATTATCGCGCTCAGACAGGATAAACAAGAAGTGACGCAAGAGATGTTTCGCGATGCCGTCGACAAAGTCCTCATGGGTGAAAAAACAGGAAGAAAGCCTACCGATGAAGAATTAGAGCGAGTAGCCGTGCATGAACTCGGCCATGCTATTGTCAGCGAGCTCATGAGGCCCAACACTGTGTCGCACATTACCATCGCGCCTCGCGGCAACGCCCTTGGTTTTGTCCGGCAGATCCCTGAGGCGGATAGGTACCTTTATACCGTGGATCAACTGTTGCAGCAGATTAATGTGGCTCTGGCGGGTTGCTTGGCGGAGGAGCTTCATTATGGAAACCGAAGCACAGGCGCCCAGAACGACTTCGTGCAGGCCTCCGGCCTCGCGAAGACGATGGTGACGTGCGGCTTGTCACGCATTGGTATCGTGGATGAGGAACACCTCCCGCAGGCGACGCTTGACACGGAAATTCGTTTCATTCTTGCGGAACAGGAGTCACAGACTCGAGCGGTACTCCAACCGTTTTCAAAAAACATCGCACAGTTTGCTTCCCACGTGGTTCGTGAGGAAAGCATCGATGGGTCCGAATTTCGGACTTGGTTGACCGAAGTGCGCACGTCCTCAACGCAGAACCGGCTGTCCGCCCCGATGCAGGAAGTGGAGTCTGTTTCGGAGAACAATGGACTGATGCTCGATGCCGACGTCTCGGCCTCAGCATTCGTGGGTGGCAAAGTTACTTCCGTGAACGTGGGTGCACCTGCTGCTCTGTAAACGGCGCTGGAATAGGCGGCGCGTCGGCCCTTTGACGGCGCGCCTTTTTCCGTTCCAGTGATGCACGATAAATGCGAAGGAAGCGATTTTGCAACCCGAAGTCCCGGACCCAAGATTCCATTTGACGTCCGAAAGCTTTTTGCGTTAGAACGAGAACGAGCGTTCGTGAATTCCCCATCTCATCGTTTGCTGGGAGGAAAAAGACTATGGACCCCGTGTCCACCATCATGGAGATTGGTCAATACATAGGACAAGGCGTTACTCTTCGCGGCTGGCTTCACAACAAACGCTCTAGCGGCAAGATTCATTTTCTGCAACTGAGAGACGGTACAGGTATGATTCAGTGCGTGGTGGTTCGAGGCGAAGTCGACGACGACACGTTTTCTTTGTGTCAACACCTTACGCAGGAGACGTCGCTCATGGTCCACGGGATTGTGCGACAAGACACGCGAGCACAGGGTGGGTTTGAACTGTCCGTCACCGGGATCGGCATGGTGGGCCCCTCCGTCGATTACCCGATTACTCCGAAAGAGCACGGGGTTGACTTTTTGTTAGACCATCGGCATCTATGGATTCGCGCGCCAAGGCAAAGAGCCATCTTGCGCGTCCGCTCGGAGGTCATGCGGGCCGTGTCTGACTACCTCGACGGTCAGGGGTTTACGCGGGTGGATCCACCCATCCTCACGCCGAGTTCGTGCGAAGATACGACCGAGTTATTTGAGACATCGTACTTCGACGAGAAAGCCTATTTAACTCAGAGCGGCCAGATGTATATGGAAGCCGCCGCGATGGCGTTGGGAAAAGTCTACTCGATGGGTCCGACGTTTCGTGCCGAGAAGTCCAAAACCAGACGTCACCTGATTGAGTTTTGGATGATTGAACCTGAGATGGCCTTTTGCGGTCATGAAGAGAACTTGAAGGTCCAGGAGGAACTCGTTTCTCACATTGTGAGCCATGTGGTTTGCACGTGCGCAGTCGAGCTCGCCCTGCTCGGCCGCGACGTCGAGGTCCTCAAAAGAGTCCGTGCTCCGTTCCCGCGGATCACCTACGACGAAGCCGTCCAGTGGTTGAACGAACACGGTCACGAGGTGTCGTGGGGAGACGATTTCGGATCGCCACAGGAGACCGATTTGGCCAATGCCTACGATAGGCCTGTGTTTGTCGAGAAATACCCGACGGCCCAAAAGGCGTTTTACATGCAACCGGATCCTGAGAGGCCAGAAGTGGTTCTGTGCGCGGACTTATTGGCACCCGAGGGCTACGGGGAAATCATCGGCGGCAGTGAACGTATTCATGACTATGCGCTGCTCAAAAGCCGATTTGAGGAGCACAACCTACCCGAGGAACAGTATGCTTGGTACCTAGACTTACGTCGGTACGGCAGCGTTCCTCACAGCGGCTTCGGCCTTGGACTCGAGCGAACGATTGCGTGGATTTGTGGGCTGGAACACGTGCGCGAAACGATAGCGTTCCCGAGGCTCTTGTATCGCCTTTATCCATAACATCGCTCACGCGCTGACGACCGACGTACTTTTTCGTTGGGTGCGCTCGCATGTATACTGAAGGAAGTCGGGAGGGGTGTACTCATGACAACGCCGAGGCATCCGGAAGGCCATTCGGACATCCTTAACGGTCCGTTTGTAGCCATCCCGTTCGCACTCTTACGCCATTTTTCTGCGCTCGAATTAACTCATAAGGAGTTCCTGGTTCTTCTGCAAATCGTCTCGGCCGTACAGGTGCAGGGCAGCGAGATCCTGTCTGCGCAAGACATTGGGCAGCTGGTTGGGATTCCCTCTCGCGAAGCTGGGGAAATTCTGGATAACCTAGTTCAGAAAGACTTCTTAGCCATAGAGGAAAAATCCGACTCGTCAGGCTCTAGAATCTGCCATTTTGATTTGGTTCCCCTGTGGAATCGGTTCAGTAAAGGATTCAATGAAAAGCGAGATCGCGATACGGACCGAGATCTTGTGACACTGTTTGAACAGGAATTTGGAAGACCCTTATCCGGGTTAGAATGTGAGCAAATACGGCAATGGCTAGTCGACGGATATCCTGACTGGCTGCTCGTAGAGTCTCTTCGCGAGGCCGTCTTGGCGAACAAATGCAGTTTTCGTTACATGGACCGCATATTATTTGATTGGCAGCGAAACGGCGTACGCAGCCGCCAAGACTTAGAGCAGTACCGCCAAAGCTATCGAGAGCGGGTTCAAGCTCGGGAGCAGGCAGCAGCCACAAACACGGCTGCCTCGTCTCGCCACAACGCGCGAACGCGGACCGTCCCCACCAATCCTGTACCGGGGAGCAAGAAAGGTACGGATGGTCGGGATGAACGGTACTCAGCGTTCTACGAACTGTTTCCTGACTCTTAGTGACGTAATCCTTCTCACGCGCACAAACGGAGGGAGCAACTTTGGCCATCTATCGCATAGCAACCGTTCCGGATCCGGCCTTGACCACCCCTGCCAGGTCTGTACCGGGGGTTGGCCCGGGAGTGTTGCGCGTACTGGATAATCTGGCAGAAACGTTGAGAAGCGCGCGGGGCATTGGCCTCGCCGCCCCTCAGGTGAGGATTTTAAAGCGCCTGGCCGTCGTCGACACGGACGATGGACTCGGCACCTGGGATCTCATCAATCCGGAACTCTTAGAAGGGCGCGACGAACGAATCGGCTGGGACGCTTGCTTGTCCATACCTGGGATCTCTGGGGAAACCCTGCGCTGCGAGTGGATACGCATCCGGACTCTCACGAGAACGGGCGAATCTGTCGAGATGATTGCAACAGGACTGCGGGCACGCTGCATCTTGCACGAAATGGACCATCTCGACGGGATCCTCTTCACGGACAAGGCAGTTCGTTTGTTCAAGGATAAGCCAAAGGAGAGCGAGTCTGACGGAGAGGGTCCCCTGATAGAAAAGCAACCGTAAGTCCTATTAGTTAGGCACGGGGAGCAGGAAACGGAGGCGAAGGGCAAGGTGCGTGTATTCGTGACAGGCGGATCCGGGTACATTGGAAGGCCGTTGGTCGACCTGTTGTTGGGGCAGGGCCATGAGGTCATCGCAACGGTGCGCCAGGGAACTCAACGACCCCTTCCGGTCCACAGCGCGCTTACCGTTGTCAACGCGGACCTGTTCGATTCCTATCCACTCGCACGCGCCATGGAAGGATGC
>JAJZAV010000283.1 GCA_021799255.1 Bacillota bacterium | reverse complement strand
TTCAACGAAACCATAATGGCCATGTACATCGGGAACAAGATGAAAAGGGCACCAAACGAGAGAAAGGCAATCGCAAGCGGATTCCTGTGGCTCCGGATTCTCATAGCTGTACCTCCCGTCCCCGCAGGAAACGCATTTGCAGCAGCGCAATCAAGACCAGAACGACGAGGAATACCACGGCATTCGCGGACTGATATGCGAGTTCTCCGCCGCCGAACCCATTGGTGTAAATCACGAAAGCTACAGACTGGGTCGACGTTCCCGGCCCGCCGTTCGTGAGAGCCACCACTTGATCGAAGACCTGAAGGTAGTTTTTCGCGGCCAACACCATGTTGATGGTGAAAAACGGAGCAATCAATGGGAACGTGACTTTCCAGAAGTTCGTCCATGCGGAAGCCCCATCGATGAGCGATGCTTCGTAGACCTCTTCCGGTATCGTCTGCAATCCCGCCAGATAAAGAATTGTATTGAACGCCACTCCCTGCCAACAGGCGACGATGACGATGCCTACCCATGCCCAGTTTGTGCCGAGTATGTTTGACGCTAAGCTCGTCAAATGCAAGGATTTGGCCACCGAGGGTTCAACGTTCGAAAACAAATAGTTGAAAATGTACGAGACAACAAGCGTACTCAACACGTACGGCATGAAGTAGAGGGCCTTGAACGTCTTGGGCAGCATGATCTTCGAGTTGAGTGCCAGTGCAATGACGAGGCTTAGCACGTTTACGAGAATCACGGTCACTACGGCGAACTGCAGCGTGAACAAGTAAGAATGCATGACTTGGGGATCGTGAAACAGCCCGATGTAGTTAGAGAAGCCAATCCAATGAAACGGGCCAAACCCATTCCAGTTGGTGAAACTGTACATGATGCCCCTTAATGCGGGTAACGTGTGGAAGTACAGAAACAAAGCAAGGGCTGGAATGGTCATGACGACGTACGCCCCGTATTTTCTTATGAACGTCACGATCTCACCGTCCTTTTTTAAGCACCACGAAAAAAAGGGAGGGAACGGAGTCCCTCCTCCATAACAGACGCCTTGTTACTCGTGGGCGCGTGACGATTGGTACATGGATTGAAGTTGGGACAAAATGGACGAGACTGACTGCTTCTTCGACAATGCACCCTGGAACAACGATTCGTATTGGTTTCCGGCGGCCATCGCTGGTGGGTAGTAATGGTCGTCAAAGTCTACGACTCGACCCTTGTTAATGTAGGTCTGGAGTCCAGCAATCGCCTTATCCGTAGACTTCGTGCCTTTTACCGTTGAAAATGTCCCCGCGATTTGTGCATATTCAGCAGCGTTCTTCTTCTGAAGAAGGAAGTCGATGAACTTCATTGCTGCCGCTTCTTTCGCCGAGTTTCCCGAATTCGCTACCGCAATCAGAGAGTCAATGCCCGAAACCATTTTGGTCTTATTCGGATTGTTTGTAGCAGGAAACACGAAGGAACCCACTTGGATTTTTGGATTTGCTGCGCGCAGGACAGGTAAGACCCAAGTTCCCTGTAGGTAGAAGACTCCTTTGCCGTTCGCAAACCCCGTGTTTGCATCGTTGTAGTCCGTGCCAAACTGCGAGGCCTGGCCGTAGGATGCCAAAATCTTCAAATCCTTAACAGCGGTTCCATCGACCTTCGTGAAATTCGCCGTTCCGGCGATGAGCTGGTGTTGGAAATTTGCCGGCTCCGAGTTCGTAGCGAGTGCATTCCATGGAGGAGCAATCGTCCATGAATCCTTCCAGCCGTTATAGAATGGGGTGCCGCCCTGAGACTTCACTTTCTTCGCGTCCGCAATCAATTGATTGAACGTCTTCGGCACCGTCAAATGATATTTCTTGAACAGTTGCACATTGTACAGAACCGGCACCGCGTTGATGGTATACGGGATGCCGTACGGCGTCGGCTTACCCACCTCATTCTCCAGCATCTTCGTGTAAGCCGCTGAGACTTGTTTGAGCTCAGGAGCTCCACTAAGATTCTTGAAAATTCCATTCTGGGCCATCTGGACAAACGTTGCGTCAGCCCCCATTGCCACTAGGTCTGGAACTTGACCTTTGGCGACATCAGCCTGAAGCGTCGTATCGATATTCGGTGGTTGAATCTGCTTTACGGTAATTCCAGGATTGGATTTTTCAAACTCGCTGATGAGCTTGTTCCACTCGCTCACGACTTCCGGTTTATTCTGAAGCAACGTAATAGAAACTGGACCTTGTGCGGCATTCGCCATATACGGCGACGCCAATACGGAAAATGCAACGAGGCCGGAAGCCGCTACTCTCCATTTCTTCATGTCAATTTCCCCCTTCACCATTGGCAATACTCACAGTTGGTAACCTACCAAAGTCACTAGTCCAAATCTATCAATATGTTGACTGCATATATAACAATATTGATGCCAGTACGTTTCTCGGGCCTTGTTGTTGAAATGGCTGTTTTTACGGAATGCTAGCATTTAGACATGAGAGAGAGTAAAAGCGAATTCCATTGAATCCTCCAAATTCGATGGGTGCGAGGCCCAAACTTTTTTATGAGTAATTCAAAGCTCAAAAAAATGGCGCCCCGCAGTGAGCAGGGAGCCTAAGTCCTAGCAAGTCGAGTTCACGATAGAACCGTGCTGAAGCAACGCCTCAAATCTTTCCCTTCGATCTCATCTTCGTTCCCATCGCGGTTGGCCGTCCGAGCCCAGAAGTGGTCGGCTTTCGGAACAGCACTTCAAATAAGCCATGGGACCATTGAAATGGAATGACGGGCCACAAATATGGAACTCCGAAGGACTTGCGCGTCGCCAGAAACACAATCCATGTGACGATGCCAAATGGCAATCCCCATCCGGAAAGCCCAAACGTGTGCCCGAGTTGGGTAGTAAGCAAGATCCAAAAGCGCGTCATCTCGTTGGCGCTGGCGAGCTCGAACGACGAGACCGCAAACTGCGCCATCATCACGATGGCCATGTAGACGAGGACCTCCGGCTGAAGAAACTGGATCTTTGGCGCCATGTCTCCGAAGACCAGCGCGGCGATGATGCTCACCATAGCGGCTATCGGAACCGGGGCGTTCATCACAGCCATCCGCAAGAGGTCGAGCGCCACTTCCGCAACAATCAACTCCGCCCACAGAGGCAGCGGATCGGCATTATCGGCTTTGAAAAACAAGAGTTCCTTCGGGATGGAATGCGGGTGGTAATTGATCAAGAGAAACAGCCCAGGCAGCAGCGTACTTACGATGACCGCAGTGATGGTCAGCCACCTCAGGTACGTGCCAATCATCGGGTAAGAGTGGTATTCCTCCGGATTTTGCATCAGTTGGAAAAACGTAATGGGCGCTATGATGACCTCAGGGCTGTTGTCTACGACAATCACGACGTGCCCTTCGAGAAGCGCTGTGGCCGCCACATCCGGCCTTTCCGTGTAACGAACGCACGGATACGGATTGAACCATTGTCTCCCGATGATATCGGTAACGGACTGCTCCGCCATCGTGATAGCTTCGGCATCTATGGACGTCAGCCTTTCTCTGACCTGATTCACCAATTCTTCGTTCGTGACATCCGCGAGGTACATGAAGGTGACGTCGTTCTTCGATCTCGTTCCTATCTGCATCAGCTCAGCCCGAAGCGACGGCTCGCGCAACCGCCTGCGAATCAGCGCGGTGTTCATCAGCATCGTCTCAACAAAGCCATCGCGAGGTCCGCGAATTACTCGTTCAACCTCGGATTCTTGAATGCTGCGCATTGGATAAATACGGGTGTCAATGAGGAGCGCCTTGTCGAACCCCTCGATGAACGTAACCAGAGGCCCAGACAAAATGAAGCGAATGACGTCTTGCATCTTGTCAATTACCTGAACCTGGACAAACCCGATGTTCCGATTCAGGTACAAAACAAGGTCCGACAAGGTGTACGACTTTCCTTGTTGCTGCGCCTCAAACGCGATGACGTGTTTCTCGAACTCCTGAAGGATCAGCACCATGTTCATGGTCAAAAAGTAACCGTTCAGCACGTAGGACATCATATTGAGGTTTCCGTAACCAAAAGGCTTGGCCATGATGTCCCAACTGTGTCCCGGTCCCTGACCGACCCCGAGAAGTCCATTCAAATAGTCGACGTTCTTTTTCAGGTCCGCGTCGATTTCTGGGCATTTTGGTGCAGTTGCAGCTGGTGCCATGCGTCGTCCTCCTGTAAGTGATCTGTTCTTTACTATGTCCTAGTGGCCCTGTGAAAATCCCAGGAATCACCCATCGACGAACGCAAAGACATTGTATTTTGAAACGAGAGCCCATTCGGAGAACACCCGACTTCGAAGTTCGATAATCATGATCATCACAAAGGCGTACAAAAAACGGGACCCGGCTTTCACCGGGTCCCGCATGTATGTATTATGGCGGAGTGAGACGGATTCGAACCGTCGATACGCTTTTGGGCGTATACTCGCTTAGCAGGCGAGCGCCTTCGACCTACTCGGCCATCACTCCATGCGATACGAATGGTGGGCGGTAACGGGCTCGAACCGCTGACCCCCTGCTTGTAAGGCAGGTGCTCTCCCAACTGAGCTAACCGCCCATGCGTCGGTGTCTCGCAAGACACAAATCGACGACTTAGTTAAACCATGGTGACCCCAGCGGGACTCGAACCCGCGTTACCGCCGTGAAAGGGCGGTGTCTTAACCGCTTGACCATGGGGCCTCAATCACTCTCAGTCTGCCGCAAAACCAT
>JAJZAV010000282.1:3322-4770 GCA_021799255.1 Bacillota bacterium | reverse complement strand
AATCATCGGATCAGGCACGATAAAGGTTTCTCCGTACTTGTTGTTGAACCGTAGAGCGATGTCGCGGGAAAGTTCCAGGTGTTGCTTCTGATCTTCCCCCACTGGCACCAGATCGGTTTGGTACAAAAGAATGTCGGCCGCCATGAGCGCTGGATAGGTGAACAGTCCTGCCGTGACCACGTCTTTTTTCTCGGACTTATCCTTGAACTGCGTCATTCGGCCCAGTTCCCCGTAGTAGGCGATGCATTGAAGAATCCAGCCGAGTTCCGCATGTGCAGATACGTGTGATTGGATGAATAGGGTCGATTTCTGGGGATCAATCCCTGCAGCCAGGTACAGCGCGGCCAAACTCAGGCTGTTGTGCAAAAGTTCCTTCGGATCCTGCGGTACGGTGATGGCGTGAAGATCGACAACGCAAAACACACAGTCCGCCTCATCCTGAAGGGAAACGAAATTCTTCATTGCCCCCAAGTAGTTCCCAATGGTAAGCGTACCGCTCGGTTGTATGCCGGAAAACACTCGTTTCACTTGCATAGGTCCCTCCCCTGTTCTGAAAGGCGGTTGAGCCAGCAAAGCGTCTTTTAGTGATTATAGACGAGACACGACAGTTCGGCACCACTCGGCTTCACTGCGCCCCCAATTCGATCACGCTTGCGCTCATGTCCCCTGTCTTTCCCGCACGTGCCAGCAACGCTTGGAACCCGTCTTCATTCCCAGCATCCCGGCGGAGGACGGTGCACTGTCGAGCGCTGCGCAAAAAACCTTTGCCAGGCACGAACTAAACGGCGTCGCACTCCGTGCGACGCCTCGCAGACGCCTTAGCAGCAATCGCATTTTGCCTTGCCAACCACCGGGTTCCCCTGATTCACCTCGTCAACAGTGCGCAAAGCACGTACCGACAACCTATGGTGCCGTATGGATGGCCTCGCGCTCAATCAAGCACGAACCCCATCGTCACAAGGAATCATCCTTCTGAACTAAACGGATCTCCCACAGTGTGCACCTTTATCAAATTCGTCGTGCCCTGCTGCCCGACAGGAACACCCGCGATGATCAGCACCAAGTCCTGCTCTTTCACGTACCCTGCTTGAATGGCACCCTGAACCGAAGTCTCCAACAATTCGTCCGTCGACTTCGAGTCGGCTACCACGACGGGAAACACACCCCACGTTACGGCGAGTCGACGCGCGGTCCTGTCACGTGGCGTCGCCGCGATGATGATGGCATCCGGGCGGTGTTTGGAGATCATCCTGGCCGTGTGACCGGATGCCGTAGCCGCAACAATTCCATTCACTCCGAGTTCATGAGCCATTTGCTCCACAGCATGTCCAATCACGTCGGCAACCGTCTTTTCAACCGAAGTAATGTGTCGCGTGGCGACTTCGTGAACCAGGACTGCGCGTTCGGCCCGCTCAGCGATTTGAGCCATGGTTTTCACCGCCTGCAAC
>JAJZAV010000282.1:0-3312 GCA_021799255.1 Bacillota bacterium | reverse complement strand
AACGGATACTTCCCTGCCGCGGTTTCGCCGCTCAACATGATGGCATCCGATCCGTCGAAAATCGCGTTTGCGACGTCCGTGGCTTCCGCACGCGTAGGACGCGGGTTTCGTTGCATGGAATCCAACATCTGTGTGGCCGTGATGACCGGCTTACCCGCGCGGTTGCTAAGTTGAATCATTCGCTTTTGGGCTAGAGGTACTTCTTCCGTTGGAATCTCGACCCCGAGGTCTCCCCTGGCGACCATGATGCCATCGGCCACTTCAAGGATTTCTTCCAGCCGCTCTAGTCCTTCTACGGTTTCAATCTTGGCAATGATATCCGCCTCGTATTCTTGCTCGTGAAGAATGCGGCGGACTTCCAGAACGTCAGCGGCTTTGCGGACGAACGAAGCAGCGAACAGGTCGACGCCCTGGGAAATGCCAAACCGGATGTCGTTGGCATCCTTTTCCGTAACGCCAGGAATGCGCAACGTGACTCCCGGTGCGTTGATTCCCTTTCTATCCTTGAGCACGCCCCCATTGGTGACGCGGCAAATGATGTCGTCGCCGTCAACGCGTTCCACTACGAGACCAATGAGTCCATCGTCAATCAGGATGGGGGCCCCTGGGAACACATCGTCAACCAAACCCCTGTATGAAATGGATACGCGCTCGGCCGTTCCGAGTTCAACCGGTTGACGCGTCAGAACGATGGTATTCCCCTCCACCAGTTCTGCTTGTCCTCCCGCCATTTTCCCCGTTCGGATCTTGGGTCCAGCGATGTCGAGGAGAATCGCGATGTGCTTTCCAACTTCCTCGGCCGCAGAACGAATGTTGGCAATCCGTTGTCCATGCTCTTCGTATGAACCGTGAGAGAAATTAAGCCTAGCGACGTCCAACCCGGCCCGAATCAGCTCTTTTAAGATTTCTGGCGACTCACTCGCCGGGCCGATTGTGCAAACAATCTTTGTTCTTCTCATAAGACACCTCAACGTATTCGATATTTACTCCCAATGGAACTACCGCCATGATGGGCGGACATGCCACCAAATTCTCTGATTGCCGCGCCCAAACTAACCTTTGACTAGAAGGCCGGTCAGATGGACAGAATCTCGGCAATGTCATATAAGGACATGTCCGGTTCACGAGGCGTCGTAAAGACCGTGTCGAAGTCGACAGCGTGAATTCGGCCACCTTGTGTTGCGACCATTTTTCCAGCCACTCCTGATTGTAGCAGAGTGACCGCTTGGTGTCCTAATTGGCTCGCGAGAACTCTATCGCGGGCGCTCGGAGCCCCGCCCCTTTGGATGTGTCCAAGCACGGTCACACGCACTTCAAAACCGGTGTGATCCATCAGGTACTTGCCAATTTCTACGCCGCTGCCCGCACCCTCTGCGACAATGATGATGGAATGCTTCTTCCCGCGAGCTACCCCACGCTCAAGCCGAGATATCACTTCGTCCATATCAAACGTCTTCTCGGCGATTAAAATCGATTCGGCCCCGTCGGCGAGTCCGACGTGCAGCGCGATATCTCCGGCGTGGCGCCCCATCACTTCGACCACGTACGTTCTGTCGTGCGATGTAGCAGTATCGCGAATCTTATCTATCGCCTCGATGGCGGTGTTTACGGCTGTGTCAAAGCCGAGAGTGGTGTCGCAGCAAGGAATGTCGTTATCGATGGTGCCCGGAATCCCTATGGTAGGTATGCCCATGTGGGAGAGTATCTGAGCTCCCCGAAACGATCCGTCTCCACCGATGACGACAAGTCCCTCAATCTGGTTTTTCTTCAGGACGTCGTATCCTTGCTTCTGTCCCTCGGGCGTCTTGAACTGTTCGCAGCGGGCCGTATATAGAATGGTTCCTCCACGCTGGATGATGTCCGCAACGGACCCAAGGCTCATGGGGACGATATCTTCATTGATGAGCCCGAGGTAACCGCGGCGTATCCCTACGATATCCATGCCGTAGTAGATCCCAGTGCGAACGACCGCCCGGATGGCTGCGTTCATGCCCGGCGAATCCCCGCCGCTCGTCAATACAGCAATTTTCTTCATGGCACACACTCCCGGTCGTTTAATGTCCCCGCGGGACCATATATGTCCCAAAGGAAACTATGCTTGCCGGACGATGGAATTAGATGCGATAACCGCTAGCGTCGGGACGCACCTGCGCCCCGCTTACCCACACGGCATCAACTTGGCGAAAACCCTTGCCGAAAGCCCTTGGCTGTGCCTCCCGCATCGTCGAAGGACCTCATCGCCCAATCCACCTAATACTCAGCAAGACTTCACGGCCATGTCAGCCTTCCAAAAACGATCCTATCACCCGGAACTTATGGTATCTCTGATGCAACAGGTTCGCAATAGTCACCTTGGACAGTTCTTGCAACTCTCCTACAATCCTTGATTTTGCGGCTTCGATGGCGACCTGCGGATCCTTGTGTGCGCCTTCCTTGGGCTCCGGCACGATTCCATCGATGATCCCAAGCGCATAGACGTCTTCGGCCGTCATGCGCATTCTCTCGGCCATCAGGGGCGCCTTTGTAGAATCCTTCTCCAGAATAGCAGCCGCAGCCTCGGGGGTGATGACACAATACCATGCGTACTGCATCATGAGGATCCTATCGGTGAGCCCGAGTCCGATGGCTCCGCCGCTCCCACCTTCGCCCGTAACAACGCTGACGGTAGGGACACGCAAGGTTGCCATCTCTCGCAGGCACTCTGCGATGGCTTCGCTGATTCCGCGCTCCTCTGCGGCCATGCCCGACCAAGCACCTTGAGTGTCGATGAAGAACACGACGGGGCGCCCAAACTTCTCCGCCTGCTTCATGAGCCTCAGTGCCTTGCGATACCCTTCCGGATGGGCCGATCCGAAGTTGCGGTATATGTTTTCCTTGGTATCATGCCCCTTTTGCGTGCCAATCACAGTAACGGGTTTCCCATCGATGAGGCCAATGCCGCCGACGACCGACGGATCGTCCCGAAAGCCCCTGTCCCCGTGCAACTCCACGAACTCGCTACATATCCCCTTGATGTAGTCGAGAGTGGTAGGCCTGCCAGGTTGCCTAGCCAATTGAACCCGCTGCCAAGGAGTCAGATCCTCGTACACCGATTTCTGCAAACCCGCGAGACGGTTCTCGAGCTTCTCGACTTCGTGTGACAAATCGATGCCACTTTGTCGCATGAATGTTCGCAGTTCTTCAACCTTAGTTTTCAACTCGGTGATCGGTTTTTCAAACTCGAGTTCAGTCGCCACTTGCCCACCCCTTCGCCGCGTGAATGCGCAAAATGCTACCAAGCACGGAGCGTAGTTCCTTGCGGTGCACGACTTC
>JAJZAV010000025.1 GCA_021799255.1 Bacillota bacterium | reverse complement strand
TGTTCGGACAAACCCAATTTAGCCATACAGGGGGCACCTTTTCAATTCCCCAGGGTCAATTGATAGAGAGCAAACCGTCGAAATCCGGGATGAACTGTTGGAGATTCCTGTCGTGCAACATCAGAATGCCCGTGGAGGCCTCACAACGTGAGTCATCCGCTCTTCCTTCACGCCCCGTAGAGACATCGTCATCCACAAAGTAAACCAAGGGAACGTCTAGGGCGTCCGCGAGGCGAACGACCGCACAAAACGAGGGGTTGGGACGCTTGCCCTTCTCAATAGCGCTCAGGTAACTCTGCGATAGCCCGGTCTGGTTTGCGAGGCTCTTCAGGGTCCATTGACGCCCTTTGCGCAACTGCCTGACCTTTTCGCCCAGGGTTGTCACGCGCGCACCTCCCAGTCCCATCAGCCATTTGACTGGTATTTATTATAGTGAAGTCATCCCACAATGTACACATTTGTCGACAAACGTTGTGTGTGAAGTCGCTAAGCGCCCTCACGATGATTTTATCCGGTTTGCAGATTGTTGGATGTGAACGCTAAAATGCGACCGGGTCACCACTCCGGTCGCTATATGAAAGGGGGTCAAGTAGAAATGTACCCGGCGATTTTGAGGCAACGGGGTTACGCAGATGAGAATATCCATAACGGGAAATGAGAGTTTTATGAGGGCACGAAACCGCCCATCGATTCGCCGCTCTTGCACTCGTGACAACGCTGTCACTGCAACACATCAATGTTTGGTAATTGACGACTGAATGCCCGTGGAAGACGACTGGCCCTTGCATTGCTCATGCTGTTGTCTCCAGAGGACGAACAGCACGCAGCTTTCCCCTTGCTCCCAGCTCTTTCTTCTCAAGTAAGGCCAAAGGCTCATATCTGTGGACGCCAGTGAGTCATCTGGCCAGCTTCGCAGTCCAAGTTTTTCTAGGGCCCGGATAGCCCGGGCATTGCGCGTGGCCACCACGAATAGGCAGCAATCGACCGTTGTGCGGTCGAAGACCTCACGAAAACATTCTCTCTTGACTGAGGCATTTAGACCCGTGTGGCGAAACCTTTCCAACAGATACGTTCCGCATTCAACTCCGCGGATTCCATCGGGCAGAAACCGTTCATCGGCGTCCGTTATGGTGACGAATCCACAAATCCCCTCATCGACCGTAACGATTTTGAGGGAGCCTAGGCCCAATGCGTCAAGCGCCCAAAACTGACGGATATGATCCATGAAGGACGGCCAACTCTTGAGAAAATTTGGCCAGTCCGTTTCTGAGTGACCTTGTGCCCAAAGTTCACAAGCCAGGCTTTCAGTCACGGGGCGAAGCAAAACTCTCACCACTACACACCTTCCCAGTCAGTCCAATCGAGGAGTTGGCCCTGCGACGTCTTCATGAAAACACGTGTGATCCGAAATGACAAGCCGCAATTTTTGTGCTCTATTGTGTATAAACATCTCGATATTGAGCACGACATCGCCTATAATTTACACAATAGAGGAATTTGGACTGGACGGTGCTAACTAGACGAGAAGGATATGGCCTTCGAACTGGGAGTGTATTGAAGTGGAAGGTTTGGGTGAAAGGCTGAAACGACTTCGGGTATCAAGAAATCTAAGCGTGCGCCAACTTGCTGCACAGGCAGGGGTTTCTGTCAGTTATATTTACGCCATTGAGGCCGGAATGCGGGGACATAGTATCGAAAAGTTGGAACGGATAGCGGATGCATTATCGGTTCCGTTGAACGAACTCTGGGCTGGATCTGAGCAATGAAAGAACCTCCTTTTGAAGTCCTCCTGAAGGAACGCAAGCGTCAAGGATTTACTCAGGCACAACTATGCCAGGGGATCATATCTCAGAGCATGCTGTGTCAAATCGAGACAGGCCGGGTCATGCCTTCCAAGAAGACGCTGGACCGCCTATGCGAGAGGCTAGGTATGGACGCGGGCAAGTTGTGGGACGCATGGGCGCACCATTCTTCCGCTGCAGAACTGGAGGAGCGCTTGTGGTCAAACGCGTGTCGCAAGGATGCCAGCGGCATCCTTGATCTCCTGAATCGTCACGGGTGCGACCATGATCCCGAGGACTTGTCTTACCGTTTCTACCGCGCGCTGGCGCTCGCGCTCGAGGGGCAACTCGAGGCGGCTGAAACGGCTCTATGCGCGGCGTGGCGAAGCGACAACGTTCCAGCGCGCGCTTTTGTGGTCGACGCGTGGACGCGTGAAGAGATCTATCTGCGCTGCAAGAGACACACGGCCGCAGAAGTATGGGCCGATAGGGCGAAGCTGCGGCTCACCCAGATTTACGCCGGAGATTCTGACCATGCACAAGAGTATCTAAGTTCGAACGAGTAGAATCGGCTCATAATTTGGGATATGCTGAAATTGTTCTAAAGCCCTCCACTCAGCTGGGGGTTTTATGGGACCCGGGGGTCTGTCCGGGTTGCGATAAGGGACAGATGAGGGAACGCATTTTTACTCCTGAACTTGCGAGGTGTGGGCTCGTTGTCGACGGAAGAGGATGTTGGATACCAAGACGCGATGCGTCAAGTACAACGAAGCATTGCTCGACGGTTGAAGAACTTGGAGGAGCAATTCAAGGACGCTGAACCGGACGACAAGGCGATTCTGCAAGCCCGAATGGACGAGTTGCATCACATGGGACACGTGCTGGAGTCTCTTCATCGGTAGACTGTGGTACGATGGGTGAAATCAGGTGGATGCTCTGAACAAACGCGCCAAGCGACACGTTAACAAAAAAACGGTGTTTCTTGGCGCGTGGCGGGCATGCATCACGTAGTAATCTGGCGGGTGAGCGGATTTCATGCAATCTAGTCATTTGCAGGACCCAATGTTAGATCAGCTGTTTCGGGCTGTACTTGGCCTCACGTCCTTGGACGAATGCTACCGTTTCTTCGATGATCTTTGCACTGTGGGTGAACTGAAGTCCCTCGCGCAGAGATTGGAAGTAGCCCGCATGCTGCGAGACGGACACACGTATCATCAAATTGAGTCGGATACGGGCGCGAGTACTGCGACCATCAGCCGGGTAAAACGCTGTTTGCATCACGGTGCCGACGGATATCAGACGGTGCTGAACAGACTCATGACATCGCCGGACGAGAATGAGACATCACGGCCATAAAGAGAATCGGGGAAAGCAAGCAAGTGATGATGGACGTTAGCATCATTGCGTCGCCTAGGTATTGTGGCAGGGCTCCTATCGCGACGGCGATATTCGCGGCGGCGATGACAAGACTTAGCCGGGTAGACAACAATAGTCCGGCGCCGAGCATGGCTTTGGTGCCGAATTGTTTGCGCAGTTGGATGGACGGGACAAGCTTGACGAGAAAGGCTGCCGATACAAGAAGGGTCGTCCACTGCCAGACCGCCGGGCTGGCGAACGCGGTGAGATGGAAGTTTAGCCCGACGGATAAGAAGAACATGGGAACCAATAGCCCGTAGCCAAGGCCGTGACAATAGGAGCGGATCTCCTTCGCGAACGCCATGGGGACGGCGGAGATGACGACGCCTACGAGAAAGCTACCAAGGATAGGTTCCGAGCCCGCGTAGTCCGCGAGCGCACATCCGGCGGCCACGAGAGCGACCACGGCTCTCAGCCTCGCGGAGGCGTCACCGGCCACTCGTTTGCGAATGCGCGTTTGTTGTACGGTTCGAATCAACCCGTACAGGAGCATAGCGCCCGGCACGATGGCAATAGCCAAAAGGAAATCGTAGAGCTGCCCGGAAACTTGCAGATTCACATAAAGGGAAACTAACAACATGGTGCTTACGTCGGCTATCAAGGCGGATAGGAGAATGGTCTGACCGTACGCACCGTGCAAGATTCCTTTTTCTTCGAGAACTGGCACGATGACGCCGAGGGATGTCGTAGACAGCAACAAGGCGAGCATGTACGGATGGACATTTCCAGGTGCTATGGCCGTCACTATCCAGGCTACGACAAAGCTTGATAAAACGGTTCCAAAGAAGATTGAGCTTGCCGTGACCAACGGATTCACGGATCCGGTGTGCTTTGTGCGAAAAAAACGCATGTCCACTTCCAGTCCCGATAAAAACATTAGAAATAGCAGGCCCACGTCTCCGAGATGGCTCAACCAGTGTAACTCTTCCGTTGGAAGTTGTATCGGGCTCTTTTGCAACAGGATACCGAATAGTAGGTAGCTGATGGCGGAAGGGACTCGCAGAACCGGGATCTGCGACATCATTAGACTAAATAGAAACGATGCGACAATGACGACGAGAAATAAAAGGACGGTCTCGTTCAACTTGACTGGCGCCTCGCTTCCATTCCTGAGGTAGTTGGCTACAATAGAATGAAAAAGATTGATCGGGACAAGAACATTTCCATGTATATGAGGATCCTATCCGCTGTATGTAAGGGGTGGATGATAGCTTGGCTAGTGCAACCGGGAAGTTTGTGGAGTTTTTTGATAGGGTAGCCCAGACGGAATGGAATAAATCGATTCAACGGAGCCTCATTCATTGGATTGGCCTCACTGGAGAACAGCAGGTTTTGGACGCCGGCTGCGGGGCGGGACATCTTTTGATGCGTCTCGCACAACGGGCGGCTTGGGTTACCGGCATTGATACGTCGCACGCCATGATCAAAAAGGCAATCGCCAACACGTCAGAAAACGGAGTCGCTAACGTCACCCTTCAGGTTGGGAACGTTCGCAATCTTCCTTTTGACGACGAGACGTTCGACACCGTCGTCTGCGTGGATCTCCTGTTCTTGTTCGATGATCAAAAGCGCGTCCTCAAAGAACTGCTGCGAGTGTGCAAACCCACTGGACAGGTTGTCATTGTGAACCCGGCGGTCACGATGAACCCTTGGTCAACGAAGACGTACTGCGAGACTCATCGGCTGGACGAATTCGAACGAGATAGTATCCTGGCCTGGGCTACGGCGTCGGCTCGACGGACACTCTTAACAGATAGACAGATGGCTTTGCTGGCAGATCAATGCGCTGGCGAATTGACCGATAGCGCAACGATGTTGGACCAATTAGCGGCAGTATTTAGAATCGTGCCAGTCTTGGAGGAACATAGGGGGTTAACGGAGAAGTTATCAGAAGCCGAAAATACGGAAACTGTGAGCGAGCACGCTGTGAGGATGGATTCCGAGAATGGTAACGGGGAGGGAATGGATTCGCCAGTGTCAGTGCTGGAACCCGGGCCAGCGCTGGAACTGGTGTCTAACGCGGCGTCCGAATCAACGTCGCCACAGGAATCGGCGGCTAACTTGACGATGGAGTCAGCCAAGAATTCGAGGCTGGAGCCTGCCGATTAATTCCATTCCGGATCCGGACAAGTGCGATTTGTACGGTAGGGACGGGGCGGTGACGCTTGTGTTGTCCTTTTACAGGTCCGATTCTCGGTAATTGCCACGTCCAAGGAGTAGAGTTCGTGGCAAAGGTTATGATAGAGTGTGAACGCCGAAAAATGTCGAAAAAAAGAGCGGCAAGGCTAGGAGAATGATGGATGAACTTGCTACAAAGAGTTCAAGAATTAAGTCAACTGTTGCGGACCGCGCATGATCAAGTGGATTTTCACGATGTTGCAGAATTCTTGAGTCATGTGTTGTCCTCGAACGTGTATATTGTGGGTCGCAAGGGAAAGGTTCTGGGCTACGGTGTTGCCGAACATGCCCTAACCGACGAATGGCTGGACATCATGACCAGGCAACAGAGATTCCCTGGAGACTTTAACAAGCATCTGTTGAGAATCGAAATGGCGGTTGCCAATTTGAAAGAGAAGGATCCGTTTTACGTGTTTTCACCTGAGGAGAACGAGTCTTTTCGCTCGAAATACATCACCATCGCACCGGTGGTTGGAGCACGGGAACGTCAGGGTACGTTGGTGTTTGCAAGGTCTTCTTCGCCGTTTACCGATGAGGATCTTGTTCTAGCTGAATATAGCGCATCCATCGTGGCATTGGAGATTGTTCATGCCAGGCAGAAGAGTAAAGAAGACGAGGCGCGTCAGAGGGCCCTTGCACACTTGGCGGTCGATTCCCTCAGCTTCTCAGAAGTACAGGCAGCAAAGTATTTGCTTGACGCGGTGAAGGGTTCTCAGGACGGAATCGTGGTCAGCAGTCAGATTGCTGATGAGCATGGGGTAACTAGATCGGTTATCGTAAACAGCATTCGCAAATTGGAGAGCGCAGGCACGCTAGAAAGCCGATCCCTCGGCATGAAAGGCACGCATCTCCGCGTACTCAACAGCCACATCGAGGACGAGATCAACCGCCAATTTGAGCGATGATCTCGAATCTCGAAACGAGTCTGCAATGTCCGATGACTTACGGAATTTATTTCGGGGCCCTTAAGGAATCGATATAGGCCTTGGCCTCGTGGTACGATACGCCCTTGACGGTTCTATAGACCGCAAGGGCTTCGTACGTCTTTCCTTCCCCAAGAAGCCGCAGCAGGTCTTGCGTGAACGCGTCGTTGTCCATGGATATCCCCTGCTTATCCGCAATGGCCATCACCGCGCGCAACAGATATTGCTCAGTCACTTGAAGAGTTACCAACCGGCGATTCATCCGGTCGTGCACGAAGAGCCCCACAAAGATAAAAAGCCACGATACCACCAGCAAAATGGCGACGGTCGTCGTCGACATCGGAAAGTCCCCCTTAAGGTCGTCCCTCACAGGGGCCTGACCAATCCATATTGTACAAGCCGATGGCGGGCATCTCAAGGGAACAGAGGAATAGACCAGCATGCCTCCAGTGATGTGGGATGCGTGGCGTGATGTGAGCCGCTGTTAGGTCCAAGGAGCCGGTGGGTGTTCTTCGGCTCCTTGGACAATTGGAGAGAATTACGATGGGTTTGAAAGGGCGTTCGGAAGTCCTAGGTAATACCAGCAAAGGGTGCGGATGCCCTTGTCGAAGTTTTCTAGGGAAAAGTGTTCGTTGGGAGCATGCAGGTTTTCATCAGGCAGGCCGAAGCCCATCATGACCACCGGGATGCGAAGCAACTTATCAAAGTCTTCGACGATGGGAATGGAACCGCCCATGCGGGTAAAGGCGCAGGGGACGCCGTAGGCGTCTTCGTAGGCCTTAGCTGCCAATTGGATGGCGGGATGCTCAAACGGAGTCACGTAGGGCCTTCCCGCATCAGCGAGTTCCACTTCCACCTGTGCCCCGTCAGGGGCGCATTTCTCCACATGGCGCGCCACCAACCGTTGAATTTCGCGAGGATCCTGGTTTGGCACGAGACGGCACGTGATTTTCGCATGGGCTTCACACGGGATAACCGTCTTGGTGCCTTCCCCTTGGAAGCCACCGTACATTCCGTTAATCTCGAGCGTTGGCCGCGTCCATACGCGTTCGAGGTATGTATAGCTAGGTTCTCCCACAAGCGCGGTCATGTCGAGGGATTTCATGATGTCCTCCGGATCAATCTCCAGTTTCTCGTAAGAATCCCGTTCCTCCGGAGTAAGGGCCTCCACCTTGTCATAGAAGCCTTCAACGGTGACGCGCTGGTCCGGCGTATGCAAACTGGCGAGAATCTGCGCCAAGGCGTGATTGGCGTTCGGGACTCCTCCGCCAAACATACCGGAATGAAGGTCCGTATTCGCGGTTCGAACGTGAATCTCGAGTCCTGCGAGCCCTCGCAGTCCGTAGCAGATGGCGGGCTGATTCGGCCCGAGAATGGAGCTGTCGGAGATCATCAGCACGTCGGCTCGCAGCTTTTCCCGGTTTTCGGCGAGAAAGTCGGGCAGATGCAGGCAACCGATTTCCTCCTCCCCTTCGATGCAGAACTTCACGTTCACGGGCAGTGTTCCGTTTGTTTTAAAAAGGGCCTCAAACGCCTTGAAGTGCATGAAAACTTGCCCCTTGTCGTCGGTCGCACCGCGCGCGTAGATCCGATTTTCCCGGATCTCCGGTTCAAAGGGAGGAGATTTCCACAGAGGTAGCGGATCCACGGGTTGGACATCATAATGGCCATATACGAGTACGGTGGGAGCACCGTCGGCGTGCAGCCAGTCCGCGTAGACCACAGGATTCCCTGCGGTGGGCATGAGGGTCGCGTGTTCGAACCCAATCTCTGTGAGGTGAGATGCCACGAATTCTGCGCACCGCTTGACGTCCGGCTTGTGCTCGGACAGGGCACTTATGCTTGGAAACGACAGGAAAGTTTTGAGATCCGCAAGATGGGTATCGCGGTTTGATAGAAGGTATTCGTCATACGAAAGGCTCACGAATTCACCACTCCTCACTCAGTGTACAGGGTTTGCCATGGTCCGTCGCACCATGCGTTGCCGCACGACCTGCTCCTCTTATCCGCTGCGCAGCACGGCCCTTCACCCCAATGTCATCATATCGCTTTTTCTCGCGACTCGCAGGCGACATGACCGTTGGCATCCAGATAAATCCACAGGGCGTTGTCCTTGCTTGACGCTGATTCAGACCACGATACAATGGTAGTGGATCCTGTTAGAGTCAGCGAAGGAGTGGGCCTAGTGCAAAATCGCGACCATGTCGCCGAATTGCTCAAACATAATAGTTGCCGTATGTTCAAGGGACGCGTCTGCCACCCGGAGCCGGTGCAGATTGCCCGCATCGTTCGCTGTTTGCAACAGGTTCTTCTGCCAAACTACTACCAACCCTCCGCGGATGAATGCGCGCCGTGCATTGACTCACTGTGGGAAGGCATCGCGGGACAAATCCATCGCGCCATGTTCCAGAAGTGCATGGAAAAGGACTCGACGGAGGACAGCCGCAAGATTGCGGGAGATTTAGCCGAAGAGGTCATCATGCAGTTGCCTGCCGTTCAGGAGCTCCTATACGAGGACGTGATGGAGACCTACGATTCGGATCCCGCCTCGACAGGTTACGACGAGATCATCCTGACATATCCGGGCCTGTTTGCCCTCATGGTCTACCGCTTAGCGCACGTGATGCTCGAGATAGGCATACCGCTCCTGCCTCGGATGATGACCGAGTACGCGCATCGTGAGACGGGAATTGACCTGCACCCAGGGGCTTCCATCGGCAGAGGGATTATGATTGATCACGGTACGGGCACGGTCATTGGCGAAACCGCCGTAGTGGGGAACCACGTGAAGATCTACCAGGGTGTCACTCTCGGTGCCCTTTACTTCCCCCGGGCGGAGGATGGGGCCATGCTGCGGCAGACGAAGCGACATCCGACCGTGGAAGACCACGTGGTGCTTTACAGCCACGCAACGGTCCTCGGGGGAGAGACCGTAGTTGGGCACCACAGTGTGATTGGCAGCAATACATGGGTTACCCGTTCCGTTCCGCCCTTTTCGAAGGTCGTGTACGAAAGCGAGAGCGTCATCAAAACTCGCGTCGGAGAATAAATGTTCTTTATCTGAACGAAGTCAAACTCCGGGGCATTACGCGACGGAGACGGAAATCGCGTCCCGCAAAAAAAGTGGCGCGCCTTGACGAGGCGCGCCCATGGGGCAAAGGGATGCATTTAGTGTATCAACGGGGACGTGCGAGTCCTGACGATTCGTGGCGACGCTGAAAGGAAATATTCCCCCATGTTTCGCAAAAAACCGTGCCGAATTGGCACGGTTTTTCATTATCGAGGCAAATGGTATGGTACGTTGATAACCTTTACGTCCTGGTTGCGCACTAGCCAGGAGGTCAGGTAACGGGCCGTCTTGTTGTGCAGCAGGGATTGCCACCAGTGTGCCGTAATGAATTGCGGGATGACGATGGTGACGTCAGCAGACGGGTGTTTCTCGAGTTCAAACAGGACGAAACGCTGCAGGCGGCGTCCCACGTTTCGGTACTGTGAATGGATGACGACGAGACGGACGCCACAGTTCAACTGTTCCCACATGCGTTCAATCTTTTCCGTCTGCCGCTTCATGTCATCCTCCGTTTCGCTAGCCACGACCGTCACCGCAATCACGTTCTGGAAGTTTCCAACGGCGTATTCGAGCGCCGAAACGGACGCGCGGTTGACCGACGCAATGGGAACGATGGTGATGCTGGGCTTATCGGATACGAACGGATCGGCAAAATCGTATTTAAGTTCGGTGGCCATGTGTTCATAGTGGGTCCGGATCTTGCTGAAGAGAAACATCATGAGTGGAACCACAAGGAAGACGACCCATGCGCCGTTGGTGAAGCGGGTGATGCCGAAAATAGCGCAAGCGGCCACGGTCATGATGAGTCCAAATCCGCTTCCGACGATGCCAACCCAATTCTTCTTGCTGTCCCGGAGTTGGCGGACCACCATGCCAAGCTGCGAGATGCTGAACGTGTAGAAGACGCTGACGGCGTATAGCGGAAGCAACTTTTCGACCTTCGCATCAAAGACTATGGTGAGCATCAGCGACATCACGGTAAGGAACAGGATGCCGTTGCTGTAAACTAATCGGTCGCCCTTGTGCAAAATCCAGCGTGGCATGAATCCATCGCGGGCCATGGAAGACCAGAGGGCCGGGCAACCTGTGAACGCCGTGTTCGCGGCGATGGCGAGGATGCACGTGGTCAAGAGAGACACAAAGAAGGTAGCGACGTAGCCAATGCCGTGCGTTCCGAAGATGACCTGCGATTCCTGAACGATGAGTGGGACATTCGGATTGTACGTGAGGCTGTGCAAAATGGCGGTCACGGTCACGGAGAAGAACAGCACGGACAGCGTAACGACGAGCGTTAGCAAAAGCCGCTGAGCGCGTTTTGTGGATGGAACCTTGAACACCGGAACGGAGTTGGACACTGCTTCAATACCGGTGAGGGCGCTACAGCCATTGGCAAACATTTTGAGGAACAAAAACAACGACATTCCTTGTATCGCATGCATGCCAGATACGGCCGGCAGGTGTACGTGCGAAGGATGCAACAGAGCGTTCACCATTCCGGCCATGCCGAGAAGGAAGATGGCCCCGATGAAGGCGTAAGTGAAAGGGACGAACACCGAGGCCGATTCTCCAACGCCGCGAAGGTTTAAGACCATGATGACGAGCGTAAGCAAAACGTTGAACATTAGCTTATGATGCCCAATGAAGGGAACCAGCGGGCCAATTTGGTCTACGCCGGAGGCGATGGACACGGCAACCGTGAGCGTGTAGCCGACGATGAGCGTGGACGCGGCCGAAAGTCCCCAGTAACGGCCGAGATCGTTCAAACCAATCGCGTAAGCGCCTCCGCCGAGGGGATAATGGCTAATAATATTGCGATAGGCCATGAAGAGCAGAAATGCGAGTCCGGCGATAAGGGCAGTACCGATTAAGGAAAAGCCCAAAACGTTACTGATGTACTGGCTGCCGGCTCCAACGGGAATTAGGATGGCAAGGATGCTCTCCATGGAGTCGGTGGCGTATGCGACCGACGACAGCGCATCGGGCGTCATCACGGCCATACCTTTTAAAACGCCAATTTGTGCATGTTGGTTTTCTCGCGTTTTCAGCGGCCTTCCTATTAGCATCCGCTTGTAAGCATCAAGCATTGTCTATGTCTCCTGCCCTGCGAATAATAAATTTTCCCCTACCCGAATTACGCTCGAAAGACGTGTTGCAGAATAAATGACTTCATGATTCGGGATTGTTCGGTCGAACCGTGGCTCTTATTGGAATTCTTGTAGAAACCCGACGATGGATATGGCTCATCTTGTTGCTATGTAAACGCATGCCGCTTTGGGCGCGTTTGTCGCTGCCCCCCAATAAGTGGCGAGGGCAACAAGGTCCAAACCTCGAATTGTGCAAAAATCGACACTGTACGAGGAAGTGTACACTACCTCACTTCTGGGGTAAACCTGATGGAACGCTCCAAAAGGCAGCAAAATGCCTGTTTCGGTGACTGACAGTCGATGGTTGACGTCTAAAGTAGCCATGCACGACTATGCTTGCAATGGTAGCGATTTCATTCCGTGCTGCGGAGTTTTGGCTATCTTGCCGTTTTTTTTGAGTTGGTCTATGATGACAATATTAAGGAACTTAGTCGGGCCTAATAAGACTTTGCCCGTAGCTTGTGAAGGATTTGTGTGCTTCATTCGCCTAAGGGTTTCGTAGGCTCGGGAATCCTACAACTTCATAGTTCCTTCGGGGCAGGGTGAGACGTTGACGACCCATGTGAAGTTAGCGTCAATTCCCGATCGGTGGTGACGCCCGCGCAAACTATTGCCGCGCGAAGTCCACGAGCAAAGGCGAGTGTGGCCGATGCAGGAACTGGTGAGAATCCAGTACCGACGGTAAAGTCCGGATGAAAGAAGGATGCTCGTCGCGACGCCAACGTCATGTTGCGCGTTGGCGCGCGACTTGAACCTCACGATGACAAGAGGAGAACGGGGTTTTCCGTTCAGATCCGGTTTGTTACGTAGGGTTGATCCAACGTGTCACCATTGCCCCTTTCCTTGTTGAAAGGGGCTTTTTTGATGCTGGATACAGACTACATGCGTCTCGCGCTCGATATTGCGCGGGCCGGGAAGGGCCAGACGTCACCGAACCCCATGGTCGGGTGCGTTCTCGTCAAGGACGGCGAGGTGGTGGGACAGGGGGCGCACCTAAAAGCGGGCGGTCCCCATGCGGAAGTGCACGCCCTTCATATGGCGAAAGACGGAGCTGCGGGTGCCACCGCGTACGTTACGCTTGAGCCCTGCAGTCACTTCGGGCGCACGCCTCCGTGCGCCGACGCCCTCGTGGCGGCGGGTGTGTCCCGGGTCGTGGTGGCCCTCCTAGACCCGGACCCACGCGTTGCCGGGACCGGCGTGCAACGACTGCGAGACGCCGGGGTAGAAGTGACAACGGGCCTACTCGCCGACGAGGCGTACCAGCAAAATCTGCCTTTCTTCACCCGCGTCACAAAGGGCAGGCCGCTCGTCCACCTGAAGCTCGCGGCTACGCTGGATGGCTACGTCGCGACCGAGTCGGGACACAGCCAGTACGTGACGGGCGACGCGGCGCGCGAGGCGGTGCAGGCGATGAGGCGGGAACTCTCGTCCATCGCGGTCGGGGTGAAGACGGTCCTAGCGGACAACCCGAGGCTCACGGTTCACGCGGGAGGACGCCAGCCAACGCGGATTGTGTTCGATTCGCGACTGCAGACGCCGCCTGACGCGAGGCTCTTCTCGGAGCCTGGAAACACGGTGATCTACTGTACGCGAGAGGCGTCCGAACAGAAGCGGCACCGATTCGAGACCTTGCCGAGGGTGGAGGTTGTTCCGGTGGAGGCCGGGCACGATGGCCGTGTTCATCTCGCAAAAGCCCTCAAAAACGTTGCGGACAGGGGACTGAACAGCATGCTCCTCGAAGGCGGTCCAACGCTGGCATCCGCATTCTTGCGGGAAGGGCTTGTGGATGAGTTGACTTACTTCTTGGCTCCCAAGTTTCTCGTCGGCGGTCGCTCAGCGCTTGCTGGGCTTCACCCCGCGACGATGGACGAAGCGATGCCTCTGTACGATATTCGGGTGACACAGGTTGGACAAGACATCTGCGTGAGGGGACGCTGCAGAGCGGATGTCGCGTCTTATAACGGAAAGGATCCCCTCTCTGAATGAGGTGACTGCACATGTTTACTGGATTGGCGGAGGAAATCGGGACCATCAGGGCGATTGATGCAGCAAAGAGCGGATCGCACATCAAAATCAGGGCTCCGTTGGTAAGCTCTGACCTTTGCCTTGGCGACAGCGTGGCCGTGAACGGGGCCTGCCTGACCGTCGTGCATCGTGATGCCGACGGCTTCATCGCGGACGCCGTGCCGGAAACCATGCGACGGACGAACCTCGGTTCCCTGCGCCCAGGCTCCAGGGTGAACCTCGAGCGTGCGCTGCGCCTAGGAGACAGGCTCGGCGGACACATTGTCGCCGGGCACGTCGACGGGGTGGGACGCGTGGTGGAGGTGGCTCCGGAGGGGATTTCGCACGTGATCAAGGTGGAGGCCGACGCGTCCGTCCTTCGTTACGTTGTGGAGAAGGGCTCGGTTTGCCTCGACGGAGTGAGCTTGACGGTCATGGGCGTCTTCTCCGACTCGTTCACCGTCTCCATCATCCCACATACCGGGCTTCATACGACGCTGGCCGACGTGGCCGTCGGAACCCGGGTGAACATCGAATGCGACGTCCTCGGCAAGTACATCGAGAAACTGGCTTTCCCGCCGAAACGGATGGATGAGAAGCAAGAATCCAAGGTGAGCCTCGATTGGTTGGCGGAGCAAGGCTTCGTATGAGGCGTCTGCTTGGCGTGTCTTAGAAGGGTGCCGTCGTCGGTCGGGCTTATTGTTGGTGCGTCGGCGTCGAGTGCTTGCGTTGGGGCTAGAAACCACGGACTTGGGAGGACTCATGATGAGCGATACGGTTGCAGAAGCCATTTCGGACCTAAAGGCAGGGAAGGTCGTCATCGTTGTAGATGATGAGGACAGGGAGAACGAGGGGGATTTCATCGCCGTCGGGAAATACGCGGGACCCGACGTGGTGAACTTCATGATCACGTACGGACGCGGGCTCTTATGTGTGCCTGTCACGGAAGAAAGGGCACGGCGGCTAGGATTTTCGACCATGGTTAGCACGAACACGGACCGGATGGGCACTGCGTTCACGGTCTCTGTTGATCACGCCCCCACCCGCACCGGCATCTCCACCTTCGAGCGGGCCCAGACCATCGCGGCCATTGTCGACAACTCGTCGACTTCGGCCGACTTTCGGCGTCCGGGCCACATCTTCCCGCTGATTGCGAAAGATGGAGGCGTCCTGCGCCGCGCGGGGCACACCGAAGCTGCGGTGGATCTGGCGCGGCTGTGCGGTGAGGAAGAGGTTGCCGTCATCTGTGAGGTGTTGAACGAAGACGGTACCATGGCGCGCCGTCCCCACTTGGAGGAAATTGCTCAGAAGCACAATCTCAAGATCATCACAATCGCGGATTTGATTGCTTACCGCAAGGCCGAAGAGAAGCTGGTTCACCGCGACGCCCACGCCTTGCTGCCGACGATGTACGGTGAATTTGAGGCGTACGTGTACACCAACGATGTGGACGACAAGGAGCACGTCGCGCTGACGCTCGGCCACATTGACGGAAGTCCGACGCTCGTGAGAGTGCACTCGGAGTGTCTTACGGGAGATGCGTTTGGATCCTTGCGGTGCGACTGTGGGCCGCAGCTTCACGCGGCATTGCGTCAGATTGCGGATGAGGGCCGGGGCGTTCTGTTGTATTTGCGCCAGGAGGGGCGAGGCATCGGGTTGCTGAACAAGATCAAGGCGTACGCCCTGCAGGACGAGGGCGCCGATACAGTGGAAGCCAACCATCGCCTCGGTTTCGCCGACGACTTGCGCGACTATGGCATCGGCGCTCAGATCCTCTACGATCTTGGCGTCCGCCAAATGCGCCTTTTGACCAACAATCCGCGCAAGGTGACCGGCATCGCCGGCCACGGCCTCACGGTAGTGGAGCGCGTCCCGCTGGAGGTTGACAGGAACCCGTACAACGAGCTGTACTTGCGCACCAAGCAGCAAAAGCTTGGCCACTTGCTGAACCTGTAGGGGTGCGAGCTTCACCGCGCGGCATGTTGCGAATGTTGCTTGGGCCGGGGGGCAGAGCAGGGACAGCACAGGGCGAGAGGGCCGTGCAGGGGGAGAGCGGATCGAGGGTACATCGGATCGCGAGCGGAGGCGGGTGTCGGTCAGTTCGGATCGTCAAATTACTCGGGGATGCGACATTGACCATGGAGGGACCGTCAGTCTTGGTTGAAGACCGACGGCGGCTGTCTGTCTTTGATTAAGACGGTTTCACAGTCTTATCCGCGCGCTGCGTTCGCAATCCACCTCGATAAGGCGGCCTGACCGTCTTATTTCGTCCAAGCTGCACGCTCGGCCGTCGCTTTCGTTTCAGTTAAGGCGGTTTCACCGCATTATCCGACTTGATCCGTATCCGTCCAACGCCTTAACGCGGTCTGGCCGTCTTATTTGCACCCAATCGGCAGCGACCCACGGGACTCGCGATGGAATCACGGTCCGCGATTCCGCAGTTGTTGGGAATCCCTAGTCGTAAATCCACCGCCGACCTTCTGCGAGAGGATGCCGGCAGCCCCGCAGAAGCGACTTCGGACGTTCAGCACAACATCAGCGTCGCGTCCGAGCGCGTCCAAGAGTGTACCGCGTAAAAATCCGAATGGACGCCAAGAGTCCATATCATACAAAGAGGAGAGACCAACCATGAATGCTCGAGTATACGAAGGAAATCTAATTGGACAGGGCTTGAAAATTGGCATCGTTGCCGCGAGATTCAACGAATTTATCACCACGAAGCTCATCGAAGGGGCGCTGGATGCGCTACGTAGACACGGGGTGGAAGAGGGTAACGTTGAATTAGCCTGGGTCCCGGGCAGCTTTGAAATTCCATTTGCGGCGAAACGCATGGCAGAATCGGGCAGGTACGAGGCCGTCATCACGCTGGGCGCCGTGATCCGAGGGGCAACGGCGCATTTCGACTTCGTCGCGAACGAGGTGGCGAAGGGAGTGGCCAGCGTAGGATTGTCGAGCGGAGTACCCGTCATTTTCGGCGTCCTCACCACGGACACCATCGAGCAGGCCATTGAACGGGCAGGTACGAAGGCGGGTAACAAGGGGTTTGAGGCCGCCGTTTCGGCGATTGAGATGGCCAACCTCAATAAGGCGCTCGAGTAACCCGGAATACCCAAGCGCACCTGCAGGGACCGCCACTGGGCACCACCATCGGAAACCACTAAGTCGCGGCGCCATGGGGGTTATTCTCGGTTGTCCGATCCGCCCTACCCATGCCACCCCACCACAAACCGCGGCACCTTGGCATCAGGGCGACGATGGCGCGATGGAGTCCGGCTTGCCGGCGCATGAGCGAGACTACGTCCCCGGGCCCGTATGCCTCACTGTTCCACATGGGCACCATGCTCCCGCACGCGGCCTGTCTGTGCTTGCACGCGCCCGCGTGCGCCCGCATGCGCCAGCCTGTGCCGTGCGGCGCTAGTGCCCGGCCAACTCGCCCATGTGGCACAGGAGCGAGTCGTCGTGCAGGTGATCGGTGTCTTCCGTCTGGATGGTCGCGTGCTGGATGTTCTCGTGGCGCAGCGTTTCCTCCATCTTACGAACGATGGCTTGGCTTTCTTGTAACGTCGGGTTTCCCTCCAGGACGACGTGGCACGACAACGCGTGCGTGTCGGAGGCGAGACTCCAGATGTGGAGATCGTGAACGCCGATGACGCCTTGGGTTTGCATCAGCAGGTTCGCAATCCGTGGCAACTCGATGTTGGTTGGCGTGCTCTCCATAAGGATGGACACGGCTTGCTGCAATAGGCGCACGGCGCTGTACGCGACGAGGAGGGCGATGAGGACGCTGAGAAGCGGATCGATAAGATAAAACTGGGTGATCACGATGATAACTCCGCCCACGATGACGGCGGCTGAAGCTGCGGCGTCGCCCAGCATGTGCATGACGGCGCCCTTGACGTTGAGGTTTTTCGATCCTCTCATTCCCAGCCCCATCCACAGGTTGGCCGTGAGGCCTACGGCGGCGCTGACGAACATCGCGGTGCCGTGAACGTGCTCCGGGTGAGCAAAGCGGGATACCGCCTGCCAAAGGATGACGACAGCCATTAAGATGAGGGTGACCGAGTTGAACATCGCGGCCATGATGCCGGTCCTGTGATAGCCAAACGTCATGCGATTCGTGGGTGCGCGCTGAGACTGAATCATCGCGTACCAGGCGAGCCCCATGGCAGCCACATCCGTTAAGACATGCCCGGCGTCCGAGAGGAGAGCCAGGCTATTGGATACGATTGCGCCCACAATTTCGACCACGAGGATTCCGATGGTGACGAAGAACGCGAGGCGCATTCTGTCCGCCGGCACATGCGTGTGGAATAGTTCGCCATCATGGTGATGGTGGTCATGGGTGTGGGTCATCGTCTCGATCCTTTCTCCCAGCGAAACTCGGGCCATGCCAGTCTTCCTTCATTATACAATATAGCGTTGGCGCCGAAGGGTGCGAACTGAAAGGCTCAACTGGCAGCAGAATCAGTTGACGCAATCAGTTGAAGAAGGGGTGGCTGTCGAAGCGTTCGCACCGCAGTAGGGCCCGAAGCGCGCGAAGGGTAGTTTCAATGCGATTTGGCTCTTCGCCGAAGCCTCCGTCATCCCCCTGAAGGAGTTCCAGCCTGTCCGCTGCGCCGACGATGAGTTTGTGCAGAGGATCGACACCTGAGTCTGACAGAGTGTTGATGACGACGGCGAGATCATGGGCGTTCAAGTGGTCGAGGATTGTGAACAGGTGCAAGAGAATGGCCTCTCGATCTCGCTCGTCGGCTAGTGCCCCAGCGTATGCGAGACTCGAGGCGTCGAAGCGCAGGTTTATGGTCCCTGTCTCGAGGCGGCTCACGGATGCGAACAAACTCTTCGCGTCCTTTGGCAGAACCTCGTTACGGCCCCACAGTTTCATGGTCCACGCTCTCATAAGATGGAGATGAATGGACTGGGCATTGTCGGCGAATGGAGTCGTGGCTCCGTGAGTGGACATCTCCAGCCACTCGAGTGCCTTTTGAACGGCAGGGTTCGTGTTGTCAGGGAACAAATATCGAAGAAATTGAAGCCGACGGCATGTTGCTTCGATGTCGGACGCGGTGCGTTCAGGCGTAATGCGTTCAGAGGCAACGGGTTCAGAGGTAGTGCGTTCAGAGGCAATGCGTTCAGAGGCAATGCGTTCAGAGGCAATGCGTTCAGAGGCAATGCGGCGTTCTACGGCAGTGTGTACCGCGCTTCGTGCTAGCGTGGCTTGTTCGCCGACAGACGGCACGGTGCCAGGAAAGTGCCCATCCGCAGCCTGGTCTTGGAGGTAATCGTCAATGACAGTTGCTTTCGCCGAAACCTCGTTTAGAATGCAGCGCAACAACTCTGTTTGCACCGCGTTACCATGCTTATCCACGTACAGAACTGCGTTTTCGAAATCGGCCATAGTTCCTCCTCGGGGATCTTGGTTCAGAGACAATCAGAATGTGGATGACGATGATAAGCGGTCCACTTCGCCTTGAATGAACAGGCTGCATCGGCCCCTTACCACAATATAGCCAATCTTGGCCTATCTTGAAAACGTCGCACGCGGGCACAATCCATGATGGATTGTGCGGGAAAGGAAGATGATGGTGGTTCGTATCAGCGAGAAGGCATATCAGCAGTTGGCTCAGGTCCAGATTCCGGGCGGGAGGGCCCTGCGGATCAGCGCCGAGTTTGAAGGCGAGGGTTGCGCCTGCAATCTGATGTACCACTTGTCGGTTGACGTTCCTGCAGCGGAAGATATCGTAAGTACGGCAGAAGTTGGGGTTCCCGTGGTGATGAGCCGCTCAACCATAGAATGGGTGGGTGAGCATGCGTCACTCGACTATCTGGACAACGTGGGGTTTGTCCTTGCTAACCCTGAGCAGACACTCGCATACGGCGTCAAGTTTCGCAAGTGATGACCTGGGAGAGGGACTGCGGGCACACTGCGGGCGGTGTCGCGCTTGGGGGCTCGCCGCCGGGTGCAATGAGGCGCGACTCATTAGGCGGCTCCCGCGTGCTTATCGGCAACTTGTTCGGGTGTTACGGCGACATAAGCACGCTTGGGCCGCTTAACGAGACTCTCGCCATCGAGGCGGGATGGAACAGGGCTCATTAAGCGGCTCCCGCGTGCTTATCGAAGACTTGCCCGGAGCATACGGCGACATAAGCACGCCGGGGCCGCTTAACTCGACTGCCATGTCGGCGACCCGGGCCGGCGACCCCAATCACCGGCCCCGCTCCCGTCCGTACAGGCCTTCGCACCTCTCCCGCATCCCGGCCACGTCGGGGCCGGGGGCCAATCCGCTCTCATCGCCGCTTGTCTGACCCCGACCGGCGACCCTGCCCGGCGTCCCCGCCCGGCCACCGCTAGCAACCTGGAGAGTCCGAGGTACGCTCACCCTTTCACCGTCAGCGTGAGCGGTTTGCCGTTCACGTCCCAGTCCTTCGTCAGATCCCCGTCGTGGGCACCCTCGACGAGATTGCGAATCAAGACCGTCTTTTGGATCCGCTCCGTATTCCTGTGCAAGATGGCCAGCAGCTCGGCGTCGCCCTCTGCGGCGAACAACACGTGATCCGTCACATTGTAGTTGACTTCCTTGCGCATCATCTGCATTTTGGAGATGATTTCACGCACGTAGCCCTCTTCTATCAGTTCGTCCGTGAGCTCGGTGTTCAGGCCGACAAATCCACCGCTAGGCATCGTTTCGATGAGGCCCGGGAACGAGGGTTGGTAACGAAGTTCGGCGTGACCCGCGTCGCGGCTGATGATGTGACCCTCAAACGTGACCTCGCCCGTCTTCGCGAAAGTCGCCACCTGGTCCGGCGAGGCCGCCTTCGCAGCAGCGTTCAAAACAGGTACGAGCTTTCCAAACTCCTGCCCGACGGCTTTCAGGTTGAGGTAGATCTCCGCGTTCGCCACTTCGTTCAAATCCACAAACTCGACGGCCTTCACATTCAACTCGTCTTCGATGATATCGGCGAATTTGGACAGCACCGCCGAGGATCCCTTCGGCGCGTACAGCGTCGACAGCGGTTGGCGCGTTTTGATCTTGCTCTCGTTGCGCAGGTGGCGGGCCGTTTCCACGACGCGCACCACCTGATCCATTTCGTAGAGCAGGGTCTCGTCGATGAGCGCCGCGTCGGCCGCGGGGAAGTCGCACAGGTGGACGCTCTCTGGCACGTCCGGCACGTTCTTTTTATCCGCTCCGTGCACGCCATCCTCCTCGCCGGTGCTCGACCCCGCCGCCTCTTCGGTACCCAATCTCACCACGTTCTGATAGATCTCCTCTGCGAGGAACGGCGTGAAGGGCGCGATGAGCTTCGCCATCGTGCCGAGCACCTCGTATAGCGTCAGGTACGCGGCCACCTTGTCTGCCTCCATGCCGGGTGCCCAGAACCGATCGCGAGATCTGCGGACGTACCACTGGGACACGTCGGCCGCAAGGTCTTGCAGGGCGCGGGCCGCCGAAGTGGCGTCATACTCGTCGAGCCACGCGTCCACCTTGCGCACGACGTCGTTGAGGCGCGAAAGGATCCACCGATCCATCAGCGGACGACGGGAGGGGGAGACGTCCGGATTATGAGCGTGATAAAGAGGATTAAACTTGTCGATGCCCGCGTACAGGGCGTAGAAGGCGTGGACGTTTTGGAGCAAATCGATGAACTTCGCCTTCGACTCGGCAACGGCTTTGTGGTAAAACCGCTGAGAATTCCACGGCTGCGTGTTGGTCAGAAAGTAGAAGCGAATCGCGTCGGCGCCGTGCCTGTCGAAGGCTTCCATCGGATCGATGACGTTGCCCTTCGACTTCGACATCTTCTTGCCTTCCTCGTCCAGCACGTGGCCGAGCACCAGCACATTCTTGTACGGGGCCCGACCCTTCACCAGAGTGGAGATGGCGAGGAGGGAGTAGAACCAGCCGCGCGTTTGATCGATGGCTTCGCAGATGTAGTCCGCGGGATACAGGCGCTCGAACGCATCCTGGTTCTCGAACGGGTAGTGCAGCTGGGCGAAAGGCATGCTGCCCGAGTCGAACCATACGTCGATGACGTGCGAGACACGCTCCATCGTCCCGCCGCAGGAGCATTGCCACGTGAGTTCGTCGATGTACGGCTTGTGCAGTTCCTTCGGCAGGCGGCCTGCCTTTTCGAGCAGTTCCTGTTTGCTGCCGACGCACTGCTCGTGAGAGCAATCCTTGCACACCCAGATGGGCAACGGAGTTCCCCAGAAGCGGCTGCGCGAAAGGTTCCAGTCAATCAGATTTTCGAGAAAATCGCCCATGCGCCCTTCCTTGATGTGGTCCGGGATCCAGTTGACTCCGCGCGAATTCGCGATGATCTCCTCTTTCACGTCGGTTGTCTTGATGAACCAGGAGTCGATGGCGTAGTAAAGCAAAGGAGTGTCGCAGCGCCAGCAGTGCGGATAGCTGTGCTCGTGGCGATACTTGTCGTAGACCAGGTTCCGTGCCGCCAGATTCTTCACGATGTCGACGTTGGTCGCCTCGTCGCGCACAAAACGTCCAGCAAAATCGGTCACGTCGTCGGTGAAATGCCCGTTGATGTCCACGAAGTTGGTGAACACGAGCCCAGCCGCCCGGCACGCGCGGTAGTCGTCCTCGCCGAATGCGGGGGCCATGTGCACGACGCCGGTGCCGGAGTCCGCGGTCACGTGCCCCGAAGGGATGATGACGAACTTCTCGCCCTCTGTTTTGACGTAGTCGAACAAGGGCTCGTAGCGCCATCCCAAGAGAGCCTGCCCAAGTTTTTTGTCGACGATTTCGTCGCCTTCTTTAAGGAAGTTTGCCGACAACTCGTTCGCCACCCAGTAGCGTTCGCCCGTTTCCGCCGACTGTACGAGTGCGTATTGGAGGTCTGGGTTCACGGCAAGTCCAACGTTGGACGGCAGGGTCCACGGCGTCGTCGTCCATGCGAGGATGAACGTGGGCTTTGGCTGCGCTGGCTGTGTGATCCGAAACTTCGCGGTGACCGTGAGATCCTTTACGTCCTTGTATCCCTGCGCCACCTCGTGGCTCGACAGCGTCGTCTCGCAGTGAGGGCAGTACGGGCTCACGCGATGCCCCTGATACAGACGGCCCTGCTCGTAGATGGTCTGCAGCAGGTTCCACACGGACTCGATGTAGTCGTCGGTCAACGTCATGTACGGGTGATCGAAATCGAGCCAGAACCCAAGCCTATCCGACATCTCACGCCATGTTTCCTCGTACGTGAACACGCCGTTTCTGCACTCGTTGATGAAGCGTTCCACCCCGAACTCCTGAATCTGTTTCTTGCCGCTGATGCCGTACTTTTTTTCGATCTCGATTTCCACCGGCAACCCGTGGGTGTCCCAACCGGCCTTGCGCTGCACGTGGAATCCCTTCATCGTCTTGTAGCGCGGGTATACGTCCTTCATCACGCGGGTCAGCACGTGACCGGGATGGGGTTTGCCATTCGCGGTAGGGGGTCCTTCGTAAAACACAAACTCCGGAGCGCCGGTGCGGTTCTGCTCGCTTTGCTGAAATACGCGGTTCTCTTGCCAGTATTGTCGAATCCGGTCTTCGCGCAACTGCGCGGGTTCTTTCGCGTCTACTTTACGGATCATGGATGTGACCTCCCAATCGTCATAGCGATACGGTCGTGTATCGAACTGCCTTGAGATCAAAAACAGCCCGCCCCGCGAAGGGACGAGCTGTGACTCGCTGTACCACCCAACTTAGCGCCGTTTTGCAGCATCCCTCGCAAAAGACATCACGCTGTCTCATGTTTGCGTGGGGTTTTTCAGCGCTCCATTTGACACGGATAACGGCGTGACCCGGTCGAGCGTACTGGCGGCCAATGTTGCCGCGTTCCATCGACAGCTAGAAGGGGATATTCACGGACAGCCGTGCACGGGTTCTCAGCGCCTCCCGCTCTCTGGGCCACGGTGTTGTCGGCTACTCGTCCTTCTCATCGCCATGGACTATGATCCCGGATAGTCTACCATGGGGACACTTTAGGTTCAACTTCGCGTCAAAACTGGATGGGGAACCCCCAAAAGTTGGCGAAGCGATTCGCCCATTCGCGCAATTCCCTCCATAATCCGCTCCGAGGAGGCGTTTGTAACGTTCAGCCTCAGCGTCTGCTCCGATTCCGGGTGTTCTTCTATATAGAAGGGCCTGCCGGGTAAAAAGACGGTGTTCTTCTCCATAGAGAGGGAGAGAAGATCCAATGCGGATACCCCCTCGGGCAACCTAAGCCAAAGGTTGGGGCCGCCAGCCGGGGACCTCCAGGTACAACCTTCGGGAAGCTCCGTGCGTACGGCTTGCAAGAGAGCGTCCATGCGCTCTGCGTATGCCGCTACGAGAGACCCCACGTGGGCTTTGTAATTTGGATGAAGAAGCAGCTTTGCGGCGGCCCGTTGATTCAGGACGGAGATGCCTTGGCAGGTTGCCTGGATGCCGAGTTTGACCGCTTCACGAACGGGCCCTTTGCCGACAATCCAACCGATGCGCAGTCCTGGAGAGAGCGTCTTCGACAGCGAACCGACGTAGATGACCTCGTCCGACAAGGATCTGAGGGTTGGCAGGGAATGTTCGTGAAACCCCAAACCCTCGTACGAGTTGTGTTCAACGATGGGCACGCCAGCGGCTTTGCAGAGGCCGACAATCCGTTTTCGGCGTTCCAGTCCCATCGTCCGCCCGGTGGGGTTGTGGAAGGTAGACATCAAGTAGACAAACCGAGGTCGGTGTTGGCGCAGAACCTGTTCCAGATGGCTCACCAGCATTCCCTCCTCGTCGCAAGGCACGGCAACGAAGAGCGGATGATACGGGGTAAACGCTGATATGGCCCCGAGTCCGGTTGGAGACTCGATGGCGATGACGTCGCCCGGCCGAAGGAATGCCTTGGCGATGAGGTCCAAGGCCTGCTGGCTGCCGTTGGTCACCACCACGTCGTCCTTGTGGGTGGGGCACCATTCCTCCGTAAGCACGGTAGCAATCGCGCGGCGCAGTTCTTCTTCGCCTTCGCTTTGGCTGTACCGAAGGATGTCCTTCGCGCTCTCGTTCAATACCGTTTCGTAGGCTTCCTTCGTCTCCTCGGTCATGCACAGGCGCACGTCCAAGGTCTGGCCTCCGGCGAATGAGATGACATCGTCTTGTCTCGCGAACTCCAGAACCTCGCTTACAAAAGACGGTTTGGTATGCCTAACCCAGTTTGCCATCCTCATGGATCCGATTCCCCTCGTCACAATAAATCAGCCCTGGAGGGATACCCTCCAGGGCTGTGGTCGCACACCAGATAAGCGTT
>JAJZAV010000281.1 GCA_021799255.1 Bacillota bacterium | reverse complement strand
CCACCGCCCACCATGGATCTTTACGGTCCATACATTCTTTAAGGAAATTTGCACGAGACGACGCGGGGTGGAGCAGTTGGCAGCTCGTCGGGCTCATAACCCGAAGGTCGCAGGTTCAAGTCCTGCCCCCGCAACCACGTGGAGCTGTGGTGTAGAGGCCTAACATGCCTGCCTGTCACGCAGGAGATCGCGGGTTCGAATCCCGTCGGCTCCGCCATTGTTTTCAGAGTTACGAAGCCTTCTTTTAGCCGGACAACCACTCGGTGGTTGAATTCGCCAGCGAAGGGCATGGCTTCGCAGCAAGGGCCTATAGCTCAGCTGGCTAGAGCGCACGACTGATAATCGTGAGGTCAGAGGTTCGAGTCCTCTTAGGCCCACCAAATGATGACACTCGGGCAGGCCATAAGCCTGCCCTTTCGTATGGGGATTGGATTGACGCGAAAGGCCGGAGACGGTAAGCTAGTTGCTAGAACGGTCGCGTAGTTGTCATTTGACGCGGCCGAGCAGAGTGTGAGCTGAGGCAGAGCAGAGACGAGATTGTAGAGCCAGGACTCTGGGGGCGAGTGCGCCTCCGGTTGTACGCGTAAAATTGGCTTCGACTCGTTCGCCGCAGCGTGCGCTGCGGCTTTTTTGCATTCGGCACGCCACAGAAAAGGCCTGCGCCTGTGGCCTTTCTCCCCTTTTATCCGCGGATGGAGAAGGCTTTTGGCGAAGGCAGCAGTTCCCAGAGGGAAGATAGGAGCGTGTGCCATGCTTTTGGTTATCGACAACTTTGACTCGTTTACGTACAACCTCGTTCAATACTGCGGAGAACTTGGCGCAGAGGTAGTCGTGCGCCGCAACCGGGCGACGTTGCAGGAACTCATCGATTTAGATCCGGATCACGTGATTGTGTCCCCAGGTCCGTGTACACCGAACGAGGCTGGGTGCAGCATGGACGCCATCTCCCATTTTGCCGGCCGCATCCCCGTGTTGGGTGTGTGCCTTGGCCACCAATCGCTCGGGCAGGTCTTCGGAGGACGCGTCGTGCGGGCTCCGGAGCTTCGTCACGGGAAGACTTCCATGGTGGTGCATCATGGCGATCCGCTTTTCAATGGTGTCCCGAACCCGTTTCGGGCAACACGGTACCACTCGCTCATCGTCGACAGGGAGACGCTGCCACAGGACCTCGATGAAATCGCACAGTGCGACGGGCTCGTGATGGGGCTTCGGCACAGGCCCACGGGGGCTCTCGGCGTGCAATTTCATCCAGAGTCCATCTTGACTACGCACGGCAAGCAGATCTTGGCCAATTTCCTGGCCAGTTGACGAGGAAGGGAGACACTCGAATGACTACCGAACAGTCCATCGCTTTCGCGAGCACAGAAAGTCCGCGTAATGGCGCTCCATCCGAGTCCGAGGTGGATCCGTTCTATTTGTACCTGGATCTGGTGAGAGAGGTGGGCGAGGGACGGGTCTACTTGCTTGACGCTGCGAAAGACAGCGCGGCGCCACAGTACCAGAAAAGCATTCTCGGCATCAGTCCCGTGCTTGAGGTGATGGTCAAGGATAACGATATCGCCCTGGTGCTGGTCTCGGGCTTAGAGCACGTTTTCTCGGCAGACGTTTCGACTACGTTCATCCATCGTCCGCAGGAGACGAATGGTTTGGCAAACACGCCGTCGGCCGTCGAGGGAACAAGGCTGTACTACCATTCCGAGGATCCGATGGGATTTCTCGAGCAATTGCGCGTGACCATTCGCGAGCGGTTTGGCTCCTTCCTGGATCCATCCCCGTTTAGCAGCGGGTTTCTCGGCTATCTGGGGTACGATTCCGTTCACTACTTGGAGGCGCTTCCGAAAACAACGCTGGATGATCGAGGGCTTCCAGACCTTCGCTTGCAATGGCATGCCATCACGATTCAGCTGAGCGGATCGAAAATTGAACACTTTTCGAGCCTCGAGGGACTGAGTCGGGCGGTGAATCCCGTCGTGGCTCAAGGTTTGCAAGGAGATCTGCGGTCGACGCTCGCCGCAATCGCCAGCCGCGTGGAGGATCCCCTGCGACTGCCTGCCCTGCTGGCCGATGTGTTGGAAGAGCAAACGAGCCCGGAGCAGAGTACGCACGTCGTGGAGGATGTTTCGCAGGCAAAGTACGAAGAGAACGTGCGAAGGGCCATCGAATATATCCGGGCAGGCGACATCTTTCAAGTGGTGATCTCGAAACGAGCCCGCGTCGAAAAGCGGCTCCACCATTATGTGGTCTACGATCGACTTCGGCGTTTGAACCCATCCCCATACATGTTCATGTCGGAATACCCGGATATGCGACTGTTTGGAACGAGCCCCGAGGTCCAGTTCCGCGTCGTGGGCGCAGAAGCCGAGATGCGGCCTATCGCCGGTACTTCGAAGGGGAGAGGAGCGACGCAAGAAGAGGATCAGGCGTTGGTTGATAAGCTCCTATCGGACGAGAAGGAGCAGGCCGAGCACGTGATGCTGGTGGATCTTTGCCGGAACGATCTCGGTCGTGTCTGCAAGATTAACAGCGTGCGCGTTCCCATGTACCTGACCGCCGAACGATACTCCCACGTGATTCACCTCGTGTCTTCAGTGGTTGGCGTGCTGCGCGACGACGTGAGCGTTTTCCACGCGCTCTTGGCGACGTTCCCCGCGGGGACGTTGTCGGGGGCCCCAAAAATCCGCGCTATGGAGATCATTGACGAACTCGAACGCGTCCGGCGAGGGCCGTACGGAGGGCTCATCGGTATGGTGGATTTTCAGGCCAACGCAAACACGGCCATCGTCATCCGCAGCGTGGTGGAATCCGGAAACGAGTATTTCGTACAGGCCGGGGCAGGCATCGTCGCCGATTCTTCACCGACCGAGGAGTGGAAGGAGTGCGGGCGTAAGCTCGGGGCTCTGCTCCAGGTTCTGGTTGGGTGAGACAGCCAACACCAAAGCATGCTATACTCGGGTTCAGACACAACGAATCCGAGTATTTTGTGTTGGGCGCGTTCTCCGGTGCGCCCCATGAATCTGTCAATTTGATTTTGGGACTTTCAGGTTTGTAAGTATCCGGCAAGGGGGAAGAATGCCTTGGACGAGGGATTTTCCTTTGATCTGTCGGCGGCGCAGTGGCGTAGAAACATGACGGATGAAAAGGCCTACGTGCACGCGTTGGCGACGCGACTGACCCAAGCCTTGCCAGATAAGGCCCGGGTCGAGTTTGATAGGCACCTGTTTGCAAAGGAAGAGACGGTAAGGTCCATCGAAGTCGAATTTGACAACACTCTTTACCGTCTGCGCTTCGACAAGCGTCATGGAATCTCCACGGAAAAGGCCAAGGTGGTTCGCGGCATCAGCCTGAAGACGGACACGGTCCCGTTCACAGAATGGCTGTCCCAACTGTCGAGCGAATTAGAGGCATACGCAAATGAAAACGCGAGCGCACGGGACGCACTGGAAAGATTTCTGTTCTCGTAGGGTTGTTACGAGCGAACATGGAATTTAAAGACCGTGGGATACGGCGTGGGAGGTGGCACCATGTGGTTTAAGAGACAGTCCACGGGTGGACTGTCACGGGACGAACTGGAGAGAATGCGGCAGGCGTCCGACGCGCGAGCGCAGGAAACGCTCGCGGCCTTGCAGAGAGGGCAGTTGCCTCCGCCCGTCCGGGAAAGGCTGGCCCGTGAAAAAATGGCCGATCTGCCATGGACGTCGACGTTGTCCGTCAACGAGTGGCTCGTTTTTTCAAGGCTGCGCCTAAAGCCCCTTGGCCTCGTGATGGGGAGTTGCTTTTACCATATCGGCTATTCACTTTCCAACTATGGAGGCGCCTGGTACTCACGGGACCTGCCGGACCAGGAACGAGCCATCACAGAAGGTCGACGAATCGCGCTCTCCCGGATGGAGCAGGAGGCCATGGAACTCGGCGCTCACGCGGTTGTCGCCGTGCGTGTTGACACTCGCCAACCGGGCTACTACGGTCACGAAACCGAGTTTGTGGCGATGGGAACGGCCGTGATGGTGGAGGGGATGGCTCGAAACTCGCGTCCGCTCATCTGCACCGTCGACGGCGAAGATTTCCTCAAGCTTCTTCGGGTTGGTTCCATTCCGGTGGGAGTCGCGCTCGGTGCATGCGTCCACTACCAGTACACGTCTGCGCAGGATAAGTTCCAAAGCACGACGTTTTGGAATACGGAAGTCCCACGGTACACGGACGCGATTTATCACACCAGGGACAGGGCCGTGAAGAGCATGTGGGACGACGCTCGGCAGATGGGCGCTTCCGGGGTGCTGGCGCACGACACGAAGCTTCGGGTCATGGAAGTTGAAGTGGAGCGCGGCGAGGGAGACGAGCGAGAAGATCATATTGTGGAGTTCCTCTCCATCGGCACGGCCGTGTCCTCGGTGCGCGTGCCCCCGGACTTGAAGGTCCGTCCAGTGTTGGAGCTTCACGATTGGCAAGAATAGCGGCCTTTCTCGCTTTTTGAGGAATAGGAATCGAGACGGAGGTTAAGAGACGAATGGCGAATCAATACGAAGATCTACCGCAACACGCGCTGGAACGATTGCAGGGACTTCGCAGTCAGGGCAACCCCCAAGGCGTCTTTACGTCGGACCTCTCGGTGAATGAGTACCTCCTCGTTCGCGAAGCGGGATTCGAACCCGTGGGACTCGTGGTTGGAAGTTCGGTGTATCACATCGGATTTCAACAGAGTCGGTGGCGTCAGAGCATGGAGATGGACGTGCTGACGCAGGCCATGTACCACGCCCGTGAACTCGCGATGAGCCGGATGGAGGAAGAGGCGCAGGAACTCGGCGCC
>JAJZAV010000280.1 GCA_021799255.1 Bacillota bacterium | reverse complement strand
GACGACTTGTGCCTGAGGTTTCCCGAAACGCAGCCATGTCACTGTGATCATCAAAACATTCATCATCGCGACAGCGCCATGCTCGAAAAACTCGGGATCAAGGTTGGACAAACGCTTTCCTGGCGCAACATCGAGGACAGAATTAAGGCTTCGTTTGAACCCGCGGATATCGATGACTTATGCAGGACCTGCTCGTGGCGAGCGTATGGGGTCTGCCACGAGGGAGTTACGGAAATGAAGGCTGGCAGGGGCCTTCGCCCGGTGCAGAAGTCCGCGACGTAAGGCTCGTGATACGCGTCAGCAATATTCCCTTACCACACAGAGAGCCCGAGCCAGCGGCAGAGTCTGACACGTAAACTTAAATCGAAATTCGGCAGTACCCTTCAGACTCGCGCGTATTCGCGCGTCCGATCCGTTACACCTCACTCGTCCACCCTGCGAATGGGTGTCCCAGCTAGAAAGGCTTGGATATCCTCAATTGCATCCTGGTAGTAAATCCGATAGTTGGAATCCGTCACGTACCCCAGATGGGGCGTTGCCAGCACGTTGTTCAGTGTTCTCAAAACGTGATTCTGGGGCAGTGGCTCCGACTCGAAAACGTCAAGGCCCGCTCCGGCTATCCAACCGTGCTCTAGGGCCAGAATCAGAGCATTTTCCTCGACAATCGCGCCTCGCGACGTGTTGATCAGGTAAGCGGAGGACTTCATCGCCCGAAGTTCCTTTTCCCCCAGCAAACCGCGCGTTCGCTCACTCAGCCGAAGATGAATGGACACAAAGTCGCTTTCGCAGAGAACATCGTCCATTTGATTCAGTCGGATAGCCCCGACCTCTTCCGCTCTCGATTCGGTCAGATTCTCACTCCAGGCGACAACCCGCATCCCGAAGGCATTCGCCACGCGAGCGACCTGGCCGCCAATCTTACCAAGCCCCAAAAGGCCGATGGTCTTGCCGAACAGGTCGGTTCCCACGGACTGTTGCCACGGTCCGTTATTGTGGAACGAGTCGTTTTCCACAGCGAGGTGTCTAGCCAGTCCGAGGATGAGCGCGAAGGTCAACTCCGCGGGCGGCGCCGATTGGCTGCCCGTTCCGCAAACCATGATTCCGTGCTCGCGCGCGGTCTCGACGTCAATGGCGGCGTTATGCATCCCCGTCGTGATCAGCAACTTCAGATTTCGCAGTTGTTGAAGCGTCGACGCAGGAAATGGCGTGCGCTCCCTCATGGCTACTACGATGTCGTGATCCACCAATGTTCGAACGAGCGATTCCTCCGTGGCAAAGTGCTCGTGGTAAGCGTCCACGTCAACCGCGTCGCTGATGACCGACCAATCGGCCGACGTCAACGCGGCGTGTTGATAATCGTCCAGAATGGCACAACGTAGTCTCTTCATACAATTCCCCTTCAGCTCGAGATCTTCTGCAACTCGGTGTTCAGTTCGTTCGCCGACAGTTGTCCATCAGCAATATCGACAATGGTGCCCTGGCGATTTACAAAGAACGATGTTGGAAAGGAAAGCACGCGGTACAGCTGCATCACGTCGCCCTTTTTATCGAGAGCCACGGGGAATGGAATGCCATACTTGGCGACAAACTTCTTCATGCCCGCCAGACTGTCTTGAGACGTGACGTTCACGCTGACGAAGGTGACCGTGCTCCCGTACTTTCGGTACGCCTCCACGATGCCCGGGGTCTCCGCGTTGCACGGGGGGCACCATGAAGCCCAAAAGTTGATAAATAGCGGTTTGCCACGAAGCGATTTTGTATCTAGGGTTTGCCCGCTAGGGTACTCGGTCAGGGTGAAAGGCGGCATGCGATATCCCTTCAATGGCGCGGCCACTACTTGAGGCCCGGCGAAGCCAATTCTCCCGACAACGGCGATGATTCCGAGAATTGCTACAACGATGAACGCCAACTTCATCGACTTGCTCATGAACTCTCCCCCCATGAAATCAAACACGGATGCGATTTGGGGACTTCTAGAAGCCTGTAAATCCACCGTATAGTTGAATCAGCCACACCGTGATCCGAGTCATGCTATTCGTTAATAGTAGAATGCCAAGGACAATCATGATGTAGCCGCCAATTTTGGATAGGATGGCCCCATACTTCGCAAGCTTCCGAACGGAACCAAGGGTCATGCCGAGGATGAAAAACGGGATTGCGAAGCCTACGATATAGGCCATGATGAGCGAAATGCCTAGAGCGCTTTGGGTGGCCGTCATGACCAAAACGGCTGCCAAGATGGGGCCGATGCAGGGCGTCCAACCCGCCGCAAAACTGATCCCGACGAGCACAGACCCGAGATAAGTGGTCCCTTGGCCGCGAAACTCCCACTTCTTCTCCATCATCAACCATTTCGGCGTCACAAGTCCAGAAAGCGCCACGCCCATTACAATAACGATGACTCCACCGACGATGCGGATAACATTTCGGTATTCCGCAAAGAACTGACCAATTAACGTAGCGGAAAGCCCGAGTGCAAAAAAGATGATGGAGAACCCTATCACGAAAAACACGGTGTGAGTAAAGGCACGCAGGCGACGACTCGTCGACTGCTGCTGACCCGGGCTGAACGTTACCCCGGAAATGTACGAAATGTAAGTCGGGTAAAGGGGTAGGCAACACGGAGACAAAAACGACAATACCCCGGCGACAAACGTAAGCCAGAGCGTCGGATGCGTACCTAAGGACAATCGGCTCCCTCCTGTGTTCTCCGTTGCTACGCTGGCGATTAGAGATCGGGCGTATCGCGCAATTCAGACAGATCCATGGTTCATTTGCAGCCCATTCCACGAATGTAACATGGAACTAGACAGCTTGTTCACCTGTAGTATCAATATAGTACCAAAAACGAGCCCCCGTTCGCACGAAGGCTCGTTGGTTCAGCTTGACAATTCGTCAACAAGGGTCGGTCATCATCCGCGAAACGAGTAGGTGGGTTGCCCTTTCGTACTCACCGTCAGTCGAAAGAGGCTTCCGGCATGAGGCTGATTTGCTAAATCCACCGAGCTGAGACGGGATCTCGCGGTCGTGATGTACAGAGGACTCTCCCCCGACGCCAAAGAGGGTCCAAACGCACATGAAGTAACGCGCGCGACGGGGAGCATCCATTCCTGCAGCAAGGTACCCCGATTCGGATCCCATCGCGATATCCTCCATCCGTCCCAATGAGCAATCCACAACATCCCCTCGGCGTCCACGGACATGCCGTCAGGGGATCCGTCCGTAATTTCGACGACGACTCTCTGATTGTCAATCTCCCCTGTCGATAGATCGAAATCGTAGGCGACCACCTTTTGGGTGGACGTGTCTATGTAATACATCGTCTTATTGTCCGGGCTCCAACCGAGCCCGTTAGAAACGCCGACATCGGTAATCACCCTACGAATGCTAAGGTCGGTCTCGAGGCAATACAAACTCCCTGTGCGAGCAGATTCATCGCGATTCATCGTCCCCGCCCAAAAACGCCCAGCCGCGTCGCACTTCCCATCGTTAAACCGATTGTAGGAAACTCCGGGCTCGGCTTCCCCGATGAGCGATAGCTTTCTACTCTCTAAATCCAAGTGGTAGAACCCGTGCGAAAGCGCGAGGACCAAACCGCCAGACTCCCTCGGGACCGCGGCGCCCACGTAATCTCCAACATGGATGAATTCGTCGTGTCCCGTGCCGGGATCGTAGACATGTACGCCTTTTTCCTCGATATCGACAAAGACTAACCTGGCGATTCCTTCATCCCAACAGGGCCCCTCCCCCAGTGTACATTTCGCATCAAAGAGTAGCTCCATGTTCCTGCCTCCTCTCGAAGTGAACTTAACCTACTTTCCGTGCAACGCTAGAGCTTGAATGCTCCGTAGGGCAAAACCGCGTGAACTCCCCGAACGCCGTTCACAATCTGGGTCACGCGTAAATCCACCGTGAGGCTCGCCAACGCGAGGGCCATTCTTCTATCAAGTCCGTGCAGCTCTCCCATCCACTGAAGCATGCCTTCCAAGGCCATCGTCGTAGCCTCGTTCAAGTCCTCATGAAAACCAAAGGTAATGTGTCCGATTGGGGTCGTCGCCCGAGGCATGGAAAGGAGCAAGTCTTCTCTCACTGACAAGGTTAAATCCACAAGATCCATGGGGCATTCGATGGCGGTCACGCTGACTTCCCCGTCCCCTTGGACCGCATGCCCGTCGCCAACTGAGAACAACGCGCCGTCGACCGCGATGGGCAAATATAACGTGCTGCCCTCCACAAGTTCCTTGCAATCGATGTTCCCCCCGCAAAAGCGCGGCGGGCTCGTGGAATGCATGCCCGCTTCACTGGGCGGCATCCCCATCACACCCATGAACGGACGAAGGGCAACCTGATGCCCAAACTGGTTCGTTCCTATCATCGTCTTCGAATCCAATTCCCAGTTCAGATATAACTCTTCACCGTCGTCGAGTCCTAGGCTCTGGTTGACCGGGTGCGCGAAACCACCCGCACACGTCCATCCCCACTCCCCTGGCACGATCCGATTCACGTGGACCTCAAGCACCATTCCTGATTTCGCACCGACAACTTCGACGGGACCGCACAACGCATGACCAGGCTCGGCGGGCTCAAATCGCCTTCGAGGGGGGCCGTCCAAAAACGGCTCGAGTCCCCAGCCTGCGTCGAGCGTCTTGTAACGGATGGTGTCGCCGCTCTGAATCGTGAGTATCGGCTTTCGATCCTTGGAAAAAGGCCCGTGCAAAGTGGTTGTGCTTGGTTCGACGTAATGAATGGTCATGGACTATCCCTCCAGTCAACCCGTGCCCGTACCATACCGCATTCTTCTTCAGATGACCAGATCGGTTTCGGGAGGCACG
>JAJZAV010000279.1 GCA_021799255.1 Bacillota bacterium | reverse complement strand
CGTGAGCGACTGGAGGTACGGCTAGGGACTCCATTCCGATAGCTTCGAGAACTCGTCTGTGGATGGAGTGCGGCACCGCGGTTAGCGATGCAGAGCCGAGATCCGGTCGTTCGAGCGCGATGTTGACAAACCTCTTCACGACAGACACGGCATCCATCTGCTTCTCCAAAGGAATCACGGAGTCAATGCGATTCAGCGCAACGTCGGCTCGCGGGCGAGGGCGAAGGAAAGGGCGAAGGTCCTGCTGGGAAATCGGAAAGTCCCCATCCGTGAATAAGTAACGCCTGGCCGGGATGGTGATGCAACCCACCGCTCGCCCCACGTCGTGGCCGAGGGGTTCATCAAACTTCCTCACCCGAACGCCAAGTTGGGACGCAGCCTCGGTTGTTCCATCCATGGATCCGTTGCTGATGACGCACACTTCAGGAACGTGTGCGCGCAACCGCGTGACAACCACCTTAATGTTTGCCGCTTCGTTCTTAACGGGAACGATGGCCACCGTCGGAAACACGTTTCCCACGGGACCGTCCGTCTCTACCCTCTCATCCTTCGTGGCATCCAAGATGAGTTCGGGAATGACCTCGCGCTTGCGCCCGAGATCCGTGAATCCGCCCCGAACCCCTCGCTCCCTCACAATCGTATCTACGGCTTCGAGGCAATCGCCGAGAATGAGCTTTCTCATGGCCAACTGGTGCGCCGGTTTGCGAAGCGGATTGCGCACTCCGACCGGCGTATAGGCAACGGCTTCGACGCGCAGTCCCTGCATGATGGCCTTCGCTTGGGCAACCGGGGGGACCATGAACGTAGCCGGTCCCAACAGATCCACCGCTTTGCGGCTGAGAGCGTGCGGTACGGCGGTCAAACTCGACGCAAGCAAATCGGGTCTGGAAAGAAAGAGGTTGAGCGTGCGCTTCCCTATCGATGTTGGATGCCTGTAAGCGGGCTTTTTGGGAGAGGGATAACGGTTCAACGCGACGTCAACCCCCGACTCAACGGCGCGGACGTACGGCTCCAACTCGATGGGTCGGCATACGATGTCCGCATCCACGACGACGTAGATGTCACTGTCAACGGACGCCAATCCGATGGCTCGACCCACATCGTGCCCAAGGGGCTGAGCAAACTCGATGACGTTCACTCCGAGCCTCTTGGCCTTTTGCGCGGTATCATCGGTGCACCCGTTCGCGACCACAACCACTCTAGGACGTCGTCTCCAGCTTTTGAGGAGTCGCAGCAATCGGACAATTCTCTGCGATTCGTTCTTGGCGGGCACCACGACACACACTCGAGAGCTCATATGGCTTGTCGCCCCCCATTCGCCCAAGCATCCATCCAATCGATGGCCGCGACTCGCTCATCCCAGGTACGTTCAAGAACGCTAAGCAGTTCTTCGTTCCAGACCTCGTTTGCTCCCTGACGACGGTACGCGTACCAGGCTTCGCGAGGCAGTCGGTACAGCGCAGCGACGAGTTGACGCTGTTCTTTGGTCAGCGGGGCCTCGCTCTCGTACCCTCGCAGGAGAGCAGCCATCTCGACAGGTCGAAAGCGCGCGGTGTTTGACAGCGCGTTCACAATTTCCATCCATCGAGACCCGATTTTTACCCTATCCCAATCAATCAGACGAATGTCGTCGTTCGGTTCCACAATCACGTTAAATCGGGTCACGTCGCCGTGAACCGGAGAACGGTGGTATAGTTCCTCTTCGAGAACGTGCCGCAGGTTTGAATTCGTTACCTGTTCCCATGCTTCATCGGCCATCTGCGAAAATTGAGGGAGGAGGGATACATACCATCTTTGATCCTTCGTTCTCCCGCGCCCCTTCACCCTGATTCCTCGGCAGCGCGCGTCGTATCTGCGCAACTGAGACAACTTGAGTTCGGTAGGACACGAAGGATTCCGACTTTGACTGTCGTCGGCGATGGTCTGATGATGAAGTTTGGCCAGGGCGCCTCCGAGTCTGAACAGGTGCGCCTCACTCTCGTCGAGAGTCTCTCCCTCCACCCAATCGGTGGCGTAGTACTTGTCATTCCCAAGAACGACGAACCTCCCTCCGGTAATGGTCCTTCGTAGGCGCGGCATGTGCCGGTATCCGCCCAACCAAAGCTCCTCCAGCATCATGGTGACGCTTTGAAGCTGCTTTATGGTGCCTACGAAGGGTTTCAAGAGGATGGTTCCTTCGTCGCAGTTTATTTTGACGGCGGCGAATGACTTGTATAGGGAGTTTTCCACGTTCCACGAGTAACGAGCAATCCCATAGCGATGCGCGACGTCCTGTAGCATGGAAGACACATTTGCGTTCGTATTCAACCTTCTCGCCTCCTCGAACCTCGCGGGGGACAAGCGAGGGGATATGTAAGAAGCGTCTTCACATCCCTCTGTCTGAAAGTCAGCGGCCACAGAGGAGCGGTGAACACAATTCGTACGTATCCCTGCTACACTGTATGTTCTCGTTGTTGAAAACACAGAGGACGGTCGTCCGTACACAGCCATCTGTCCGTCAAAGAGAAAGGAGCTGAAGATCAGGATGAGCGCCTCGATGGTTCGAGGCGCTCATCACACAATCTGTAAAAGGGTTCAATGATTAAGCACAAGCCGGTAAACAGTGCTGCGTCGCCATCCGCGACATTAGGCCCACCAGATTTCGCCGACCCGTTCTTTGATCAACTCGTGCTTTAGGAGCGAAACGGCCTTTTGGAATCCCTCTTCCACGGACATGAGGCTGTCTTCATGTTCGATGCTCAGGACGCCATCGTAACCAACGAGTTGGAGTGCGCTAATGATCTCCCGCCACGTCTGTTCTCCGTGTCCATATCCGACGGTACGGAATATCCAGGAACGGTTCAGCTCGTCGCGGTAGCTCTTTGCGTCGAGCACTCCGTTTTTCGGAGTGTTCTGCGCGTCGATGGAAACGTCTTTGGCATGGACGTGGAAGATGGCACCCTCCTTCCCAAGTTCCTTGATGCAGGCGACCGGGTCCATCCCTTGCCAGAACAGGTGGCTGGGGTCAAAATTCACGCCGATGTTCTCGCCGCAAGTGTTCCTCAACCGCAGCATACTTTCCGTGTTGTATACCAGAAACCCTGGGTGAGCTTCAATCGCCACGCGCACGTTGTGCTCTTTGACGAACTTGTTCTGCTCGGCCCAGTAGGGAATCGCCTTTTCTTCCCACTGCCACTTCAGCACATCAAGGAACTCATCGGGCCAAGCGCAGGTTACCCAGGAGGGATGAAGGGATGAATCGGAATCGCCGGGACAACCGGAGAATGTGACCACATTCTGCACTCCCAGGCGCTCCGCCAGCTTCACCGTAGACACGAACGCGTCGTGGTACGACTTGGCTACCTCTTTGTTCGGATGAAGCGGATTTCCGTGACAGCTTAAGGCGCTGATGGTGAGTCCGCTCTTTTCAATCAAAGTCTGAAATTCCTTGAGCTTCGCCTCGTCGGCGAGCAGTTCTGCAGGATTGCAATGCGCGTTTCCTGGGAATCCACCCGCTCCAAGTTCTACCGCCTCGAGCCCGCTCGATGCTATGTAATCCAAAGCCTCCGCCAGCGTCTTGTTGCCAAACAGGACCGCGAAAACACCTAGCTTCATAACCTGCATCCTCCTCGTTATGGCACACGTTATCGTTTTCAATCTATCAGTTCGTAACTCAGGTTTCAATCGGTAGTCGTGCGCAGGACCCCATTTCAGAGAAACCGCCACATAGTTTGATGACGAGACGGACCGAATCCCTATCGTCAAACCATGTAGCGCCCCGCTAAGCTCGTGAGGATGTTTTGGCAGTGACGTCGTGAACCTCTCCGATTACGAAATCACTCTGCGCGCATAGACTAGGTTTCGTCCCAGCCACGTGGTTGCGAGCGGTTCCTCGGTAACTTTGCCCCAACCGCCGCCTTCTTGAATGACCATACCGTTGCCCTCGTAGATGCCGACGTGGCCGCCGCCAGTCGGGTTATTTCGCGTCCTGAAGAACAGAAGATCTCCCGCCCGAATGCTGTTCAGCGGCACTGGAGTGCCAACGTGATAGCGCTGATACACGGAAGATCCCGAAAACGAAATTCCAAGTGCGGTTCTGAACGACCATGCCGTAAAGTTGCTGCAATCAAACCCGACGCCTGGATCCTGGTGTCCCCAGAGATACGGCACCCCCAACTGCGTGCGCGCCGTGGCGATGACTGCGTTCGCTTCCTGCTGCCAATTCGATGTCGGAGCAGGCGTCGGCGCAGGTGAAGGAGTTGGCGTTGATACTGGGGTCGGAGTTGGCGTTGAAACGGAGACTACGTGCGTGTAGTTGGAATTCGTTGTGATATAGACGTCTTGTCCATTCCATGAAATCTCGTACCAATAGGAGTTTGCTTGCGCGACGAGGGGAGCTTCATTCCCCGACACGAGTCTACCGACGATGGGACTGCTAAGACTCGGCCCTGAGTGATAATCCACCCATCCATGATTCGTCTCCACATATTGCACTGTGTTCGCGAATGCCGGTGACATTGCACCGATGGTGATGGACAGCGCCGCGGCGCCGCCAAGGAGCCATCGTTTCTTCATCGTTAGCACACTCCTTGTCGTTGTATGAAGGTTCACCTCCTAAGTTCTTTTGCGGTTGGGAAAATTCCTGCAAAAGAGGAATTCCAATTCAAACCAGATGGTCTACTGGTAATGATACGGTAAAGGTGGTACCCTTCCCAACGACGCTATCAACTTGGATTTCTCCACCGTGCGCTTCCACAAATTCCTTGGCGATTGCGAGCCCGAGTCCCATGCCTCCGCGCTCTCGGTTCCTATCAGCGTCGACGCGATAAAACCTGTCAAACAGGCTTGGCAGATGCTCGGACGGAA
>JAJZAV010000024.1 GCA_021799255.1 Bacillota bacterium | reverse complement strand
TGAGAGCAACATTCTACCATCGGAGACGAGCGTATCAAACGCAATTAAGCCGTTGCCGTACGCAGACGTCCGCATCGAAGCTTACGAAGTGATTGGAAGCTATCAATCTCCCGAAATGATGGTCAAGTTCATGGTGCAGGTTGGCAACTTCTTCGACGACACCATGGAAGAATTGCCGTGGAAAGCTCAGCAGGATATGATCCGTCTATTAATAGAGCGGGGGCATGATGTCTTGAAGAAGTACGGTCCTGAGCGATTGGTCCAGAGCGCTCCGTGGCAGTTTCTACAGGCACGTGTGGCGAAATAGAAATGGGCCCTGCGGTGATTGACACCGAGTCGTCATGAGAGATGGTGCTTGTGTTGGCAGAGTTGACTCTGGAAAGGTAGGAGCTGTTCATACATTGTACACCAGCGGAAACTTGAAATTGCCCTACGGGAGCAGTTGCGGTCCAAGCAATGTCGAAGTGCGTTTCGTCGCTACACTGGACGATATCAATCTTACGCGCCGATGAGGATGACTTGGGTTAAGAAAATGGAACAGGAGTTGGAAGGTGTCGCTCTCGGGCGAATGCATCGGTGGTCGTTTCTTGCTGCCGTGTTAGTCATCGGTGGACTCTTTAGCATCTTGTCCGAGAACCTGACGATAGGTCCCAGTTGGATACTCCTTGCCATCGTAGCGTTCTTGTCCATACCGTTGCTGTTGACCGTCTATTTTGGCCAGCATGTATGGACTCGGATTCTCTCGTTAATCATGACGGGCGTTCTGACACTAGGTTTGCTCAGCAGTGTGATATTCCTTGTGGATTCGTTGTTCCATCATTCGGCCAACGGCCTGTCCCTGTTTCGGGATGCGGCTGTGCTTTGGGTTTCAAACGTAGTTATGTTTGGGGTATGGTATTGGGAGATTGATCAAGGCGGGCCCATACGAAGGCACGTCCATAAGATGCAGCCAACCGATTTCTTATTTCCTCAAAGTACGGTTGAGGGCGAACTGTGGTCGAATTGGAAACCATCGTTCGTGGATTACCTCTTTCTTGCCTTCAATACAAGTACGGCATTCAGTCCGACCGATACGCTGGTTATGTCCAGGAAGGCCAAGGTTCTCATGATAACCCAGTCCTCTATATCCCTGGTGATTGTGGCCGTCCTGGCTGCGAGGGCTATCAATATTATCAACTGACCGCATGGTATCAAGCGGACAAACGGAAGGGCCCCTAGCGATGTCAAATCGGCAGGGGCCCTGGAGATGGTCAACATCAAAGAGCAGATTGTCCTTTAAGGTACTGATTCGCCGTCGTATCCAGGGTCTTCAGCGCCGCCGGGACGGAACTCTTGCCTGTAACCGCGTTAAAGAAGGCCGAATCCAAGGCGCTTTGCACCTCGCTGTAGGCATCCTGGTTCGGGCGGCGCACGGCATACTTGGAACTGAGAATTTGGATGGAAACGGCCTCACCGGGATTCGAAGCAAGCCAGTGTTTGGGAATTTGAGCTGCGCCCGCGGGCGACGTCGGTGCGAAGCCGGAGTGCATCGCCCAATACGCCTGTTGCTTTGGTTCGTTGAACCAGTGAACGAATGTCCAGGCTGCTTCTTGATCTGCCTTCGACGGTCCGTGAAACAGCGTGAACCCTAGCCCCTGAATGACGGCTGCAAAATGTCCCGAGGTTCCCTTCGGGAAAGCGAAGGCTCCGACTTTGAATTTCCCGCCGGCGGAGGCGAGGATCTTCTGATACCCAGCCGACGTACCATCCACGATGGCCATCTTGTTCGCGCCGAAATCAGCGCGCATTTGACTGCCGTGGGAGAAAATGAAGTCTTTCTTGTTGTACAGGCCGCGGAAGAAGGTGAACGTCGTTTGACCCGCGGCGTTGTCGAAGTTGACCGCCGTGTGCTGTTTGTTGGAATACAGAGTTCCTCCATTGCTCATGAATGCAGACAGAATGTGCGCTGAGGAGTCTTTGAAGCCCATGGGAATCACGCCAAGCTTCTTTAGTCTGCCGAGATCGACGGCTAATTGGCCCCAAGTCTCGGGAGGATGGGCGATTCCCGCCTTCTTGAATAATGCCACGTTATAGTACAGTTCTTCGACTTTCACGTCTGCGGGATAGCGATACAGTTTCCCATTCACGACGCTATTTGCGAGAACTCCCGGATAAAAGGTTTGTTTATTGCTTTTCGTGATGAAGGTGTTCCACGGCGCGAGGGCATTCGCTGACAGATACTGCCCGATGTAGTGGCTGATTTCGGCGAGCACCGGAGGGTTGCCGCTTGCGGCTGCAGCCAGAGCTTTTGCGGACGCCTTGGTCTCGTAGATCTTCACTTCGGTATTCTTATGAGAGGCATCGAATCGGTTTACCAGAGCGGTCATCGTATCGGCCACTGGACCGCCTGAATGGGATTCCCACAGTTGGATGGAGACGGTTTTTGTGGCCGCCATGCTGGTGCCGCCGAATCCTGCGACTAGAGCCACCGTGCCGGCCATCATGCTGGCAATCATCGCTTGCTTATTTATGGACTTCATTGGTACTCCACTCCCCTTTTGGGCTTATTCATCGTTCTCAAGATTTTGACGACTTCGCTCGGGATTCAATCCTTACCTCAAAGCGCGGCAGGAGCCTTGCGCGATTCTGAGTTCGAGCCCTACTCGTTCGAGCCCTACTCGCGAATCCCGGACCCCCGTCCCGCGACGCCTCCCACAATGTGACGCTGCGCAATGAAGAACATGACGGCGATGGGTGCGATGGCGAGCGTGACGGCTGATGCCATCTCCGGCCAGTTCGCTTGGTAGGTGTGCATGTAGTGGCCAAGGACTACCTCGACGGGCTGAATGCTGCGGGTGTCCGTCATGATGAGCGGCCATTGAAACATGTTCCAACTTCCGATAAACGCAAGCAGCATGACCGTTATGGCGCTAGACTTCGCCAGCGGGAACGCGATGCGCCAGAGGTAGTACATGCGCCCGCCGCCCTCCATCTCTACGGCCTCCCGGTAGGCACCGGGGAGTGTCTTGAAGAACTGCCGGAAGAGCATGACGCCCATTGCGCTCGCTGCGAATGGGATGATCTCCACGGAGTACGTGTTCAGCATGCGAAGCTTGAACAGCACCAGATATTGAGGGATCAGGATAGCCTGTGCCGGGACCATCATGCTCCCCAGAATGAAGAGGAACACGATACCTTGTCCCCGAAACTTCAAATCTGAGAGCGCGTAGCCGGCCAGAGCCGACGTGACGAGCACTAGGGCCACGGTGGACGTACAAATGAAAACCGAATTCAGGATGTAGTGCAACCAGTGGGTTGTCACGAGTACGCTCACCATGGCGCGCACGTCGAACTTCGGGAAGAACGCCGGGGGAATGCGGTACACGTTGTTTGGATTGTTGAAGGCAGTCACCAATGTCCAGTAGATGGGGAAGCCAAACAGGATTGCAATCAGAAATTGAAGCCCGAAGGTCCACCACCGCGATAGACGTCTCATGCTTTCCCCTCCTTCCCGCCGGGGCAGGGCGGCGAGTCAGACTTTGTTTCATACCTGCGCGTTGGGTTATCGATAGAACACGAAGCGCTCGCCAATCCACCTCTGCCCAAGGGTGAGGGCCAAGATGATGACAAACAGGATGACGCTCATGGTCGCCGCCAAACCGTAGTGGTAGAACTGGAATGCCGTCTGGTAGATGAGCAACGCGTCCGTCGTCGTCGAATACGACGGTCCGCCACCACCGCCAAGAGGGCCGCCAGTCATCGTATAAATCTGGGAGAATGCTTGCAACGAGTTCATCGTGGCGAACAACAGGACCACGAAGGTCGTTGGCGAGATGAGCGGCCATATAATTCGGCGAAATATCGTGCCGTTTCCAGCCCCGTCCACCATAGCCGCTTCTAGAGGGTCAGGCGGGATGTTGGACAATCCGGCGATAAAAAGAATTGTGTAGAGCCCAAGCGAGTGCCACGTGCTGTAGATCATGACTGCGGGCAGGGCCCAGGTGGTGCTTAGTAGCCAATTCAGCGGTGCGATATGGAACCACGATAGAACATAGTTGGCCAGCCCGAAATTCGGGTTGAACACCCAGACCCAGATGATGGACGTCGCGACGATGGGAGTGACATGGGGCAGGAAGACAAGGGATCGGAAAAACCCCCGAACCTTGGACTTTGCGGCCCCCCGGAAGAGAAGGGCGAGCCCCAAGGAGAGAAAGGTCTGTGACGGGACCATCACGAGCGCATAGTAGCCCGTGGTTCCGAGGGATCTCCAGAACAACGGCTGGCGAAAGAGTTCTGCGAAGTGAGCGAATCCGATGAACTGGGAGTTGCTAAATGCAATGTTCCAACGAAACGCGGCCATCACAAACAATAACATCATCGGGATGTAGGTGAAGATGCCAAAGACGAGGATGACTGGTGCGGTAAGGGTCCATCCTACGACGGCTTCACGAAGATTCCTCGGTAAGGTCTTGGTTTTGGCCGGGGTCACGGTGACAAGATGCGTTGCTAAGTCAGAGCCCCGTTGTGCCGACATGGTATTCCTCCTCTCTCCTCCGTCTACATCTCGGGCAAAAGTGTAGCAAGCGGAATTGAAGAACGAGTGAACGAAACCTCTAGCCGGTCTAAACGTTTGATTGAGAAAAACTCAAGCGAAGGAGGATGGAGAGGTCGGACGGTTAGAACGAGGGCTTGAACAGACACGCCGCACCTCCCACGTTTACGAGTTGGTGGGCAATCCTTTTCGGTTTCTTTACAATGCATGGACAGTTTCTAAACGGTCTTTTGCTATTCTTGCAATAAAAATGAGACAGAAGACGATTGGAGAATCGTTTCATGTCGAAGATCCTCATTATTGAAGACGAGAGACAAACGGCCGACACCATAGCGCTCTACCTCGGCAAGGAAGGACACGAGTGCAAGACCGCGTACGACGGCCCCAGCGCGGTTCGACTCATCATGCAGGATTCGTTCGATCTCCTCGTGCTCGACTGGATGTTGCCAGGGCTCGACGGGCTGGAAGTTTGCAAGATTGCGAAGTCCACCCAAAACCTAAAGGTGCTAATGGTGAGCGCGAGGGCAAGCGTGATGGACAAGGTGACGGGGCTCGACACAGGAGCGGACGACTATATGACGAAGCCCTTTGGCCTACGCGAGATGAACGCGCGGATTCGCACGCTACTGCGACGATGGCAGTACGAAGAACCCGAGTCGAGTGACGGAACAGTTCACGTCCTTCGCATGAACGTAAAAGGAATCGACCTACGCGTGGACCTCGACGCGTATACCGTGACAGCTCGGGGAAAGCCCATCTTGCTCACCACGGTTGAACTGCAGCTCTTGTACTTGCTGGCGGCCCGAAAAGGGGGTCTGGTGGGACGTCAGGACATCATGGACGAAATATACGGGATGGAAGGCACTGATGACTTCCACGTTCTCACCGTGCATATCAGCAATTTGAGGCGAAAACTCAAGGCCGCGACGGGGCAGGACATCATCAAGACCGTCTACGGAGTCGGCTACAGACTCGATGGGATGGCCAAGTTCCCTCATGCCACGGATGATCACACACCATGAAAAGCACCTCGTTGCGCCGACGCGTCTCTTCGCTTGTTACCATAATTGTCGTCGTCACTGCTGGACTGAATTTTCTGGCAGCTCATTGGAGCCTGCAGATCTCGCTGTCCGACTACGTGAGAACCGCAGAACGAGATCAAGTGGCTGACTGGGCTTCCGTTCTCACGCTGGTGCAGGACGAAGGCCATTCCCTGAACACGGGCATGCTCGCCTTTCCACGGTCGACGGTACGCATCGACGGCAAGAGCCTGATGGAAACCCAGTTTGCGCTTGCGACCCGCCGGAGGACCATCGTGCACACCTCGTTCCCCCGGAGCGTCTGGCGGACTTGGCCCGTGAGCGGCGTGCTATACCACGGGGAATCCGTCGGGGTTTTGTACATGCAACCTTATGTTCCCACCCGAGTGGGGCCAATCCGGCGTCGAATCTCGGGTAATTTCGATCTCGGTCTCGCCCTCGTCACCCTCCTCTCGACTCTGGGGGCTCTCGCGTTGACCACGCTGGTCATTCGAAGAGCGCTGATGCCCCTTTCCCAACTTGCCCTCGCGACCAATGCCATCGTCAAGGGGAACTTCAATGCAAGCCTTCCCACCGGCGGAGACGACGAGTTGAGGCAACTGGTGGCCGCGTTCTCTGCGATGCGGGAGAACCTGAACCAGGCCCGTGATGCCCGCGAGCAGGCCCTCGCTGACATCCACCACGAACTGCGCACTCCGATGAACGTCATTTCCAATCGGCTGGAGGCCATCCAAGTTGGCCTGTTTCAGTGGGACCATCAAACCGTCTCTGTTCTCCACAGGGAGGTTCAGAGAATCCAGAAGATACTTCTGGACTTGCGGGAGTTGCAGGACGTGATCACCGACGCATTGACACTGGCTCCCGAATGGGTTGATGTTTTGGCCTGGTTAAACAATCTCGCTTCACTTTTTCAGGTCGAATGCGAAACTTCGGATGTCCTGATCACGCTTTGTACACAAAGCAGCCCAATCAGAATGTGGGCGGACGCCAACAAAATGTCCCAAGTGATGGTCAACTTGATCTCCAATGCGCTGCGCTTTACCCCACCCGGAAGGAATGTCCGGATTTTGGCCAGCGAGGACGCTTGTTACGTTCATCTGGAGGTGCGGGACGAGGGCCAGGGGATTGCGCCAGAGCACCTGCCCCACATCTTCGAGAGGTTTTACCGGGTGGATGAGTCAAGGGGTCCATCATCGGGTGGGTCCGGGCTCGGGCTCTCCATCGTCCACGAAATCATACGAGCCCACCGAGGTACGGTCACGGTAGAGAGCGAAGTGGGAAGCGGGACGAGATTTCTGATTCGATTGCCGAAAAGCCCTGAACCATGTCTTGATTAACAGGAATTTCTCTGGTCTCCCGAAAAACAATGCTCACCCGTAAAACGCGGTGATATACTAGGGATACAACTTCATAAGTGTTACTTCTTATCCAGAGTAGGCGGAGGGACTGGCCCTATGAAGCCTCGGCAACCACTGTTCTCTTACAGATGGTGCCAAATCCTGCGGCAGAGATGCCGAGAGATGAGGAGGGATCATGCGTAGATTTTGTGGCCCCTCGCTCGCGAGGGGCCTTTTGACGTAGCTTGGCATAACGGAATCAGGAGGGGAGCCCATGGAGGAGTATTATTTCAGTCGTAGCGGCAATAGGACCTTATGTTGGTACAAGGTGAAGCCGGATATGGGGGTCTGTGGCAGCGGGGAGCATGAGGACCCGGAAGAAGCCAAGAAGCTGGCCTATGAGGATGCCCGTGCGAAAGCACAGGTAATACCCATCAAGAACCTCGCTCTGTACCACTGGTGGAAGAAACGCGGTCGCTATGTTGGGGCGAGGCCTGAGGGACCGAGAGGCCCGCGCGAGGCGGGAAGACTGATGACGAGTCATATGGAAATTACGGATTTGGTGCGTAAGAACGAGTCTACCGATAGCTTGGTTGACATTATGCTGCTACATCAAAAGTGCGATTGGGGCGATGTCACGGAGCTAGAAAAGGCCAAGAATGATGCCGTGTTCAAGAGAGGATTTGGCAAAATCATCGGGAGATACAATACGAGTACCGGCAACGTAGTTCTGTTAGTCACCGAGATGGAAAAGAGCCTCGTCACCGTGATGTATCCGGACGAATATCCGGGGTGATGGGAGGTGGGATGACCGGGTCTTCGCACAGGGATGGCCGTTAACCGTCCTCCGAGAGGCGGCAACCGTTCGTTTGGGGCGCAGCATTCGCTCGTCCGCTAAGATGGGCACAGACTGGTCAGCACTGGGGAGGTCTCACGTGGGAATGGCTCGCGCGCGAGAATTACACCCTTTCCGAACGGCTCTTCAGTGCCGTGCCAAACGAACGGTCATACACATCGGCATCCCATGTCGCGATGGAGACGCGGGGGACCCGACGGCGTTGCCGAGAAGTCTCCTCGCAAAATCGATCCTCTCTGCGAGCCTGTACAATAGACACTACGCCCAATGCCAACATTGGAATTTCTAATAGGGCATTTCCCAAGTATCCGAGCATCGTCGAAAACCACCTTTATAACGACAAGATCGTGTAGGGTTCATCATAAATATACACCCGCTGTCATCTAAGTGGGTGAACGAGTCGTGAAGGATTGTCGGATTGGCTCGAAATGGGGGACGAGGCTATCATAGAAACGTGAAGGCCGCTATGGACCGCCATGGTATCCAAACCGCTTGTGCCAGAGGGGATTGAATGGACAAGATCTCTCGCTGTGATGAGGAAACGATGAGCCAAGATATCATCGCAAACAACGTGGCACGGCTAAAGACTCTGTTTCCGGAGGCCGTCATTGAGGGCGCGATTGATTTTGGAGTGCTACAACAGCTGTTGGGTGTGAACGCGACGGGGACCGGAACCAGTGGGAGCATCGGCCCGATGGGGACCGAAGAAACTTGGACAACCGCGGGGGCAAAAGCAACGATAGAAGAAAAATACGGTCTCCATTGGAAGGGAAAACGCCGAGTGCGAGATATCGCACTTTCGCAGAGCATCGCGACGCTTCGCCCGTCCAAAGCGGACAGCGTCGCGTGGGATACCACGAAGAACCTCGTGATTGAGGGAGATAACTTAGAAGTTCTCAAATTGCTGCAGAAGAGCTACGCCGGGAAGATCAAGTTAATCTACATCGATCCGCCCTACAATACCGGGAGAGATCTTGTGTATCCCGATGATTTTCGCGATAACATCAAGAACTACCGGATGCTTACCGGGCAAATTGACAGCGATGGCCGCAAACTCACCAGCAATATGGAAAACTCGGGACGATATCACACGGACTGGCTAAACATGATGTATCCACGACTCCGACTGGCGCGCACATTGCTGTCCGACGATGGGGTGATGTGCATCAGCATCAATGACGTCGAACTCGATAAGCTGAAGATGCTCGCGAGCGAAGTTTTTGGCGAAGAGAACTTTCTGACCCTCATCAGCCTTGTTTGTGCGACGACGGCGAGTTACAGGTCCATCAACGTGTGCCCTGTCAACGTCGCAGAATACCTCTTGGTTTACCGAAAGTCGGACGCCGTCCGCGTGAATCCGGTGTACACGCCGACGGACTACACGGAAGACTACTCTCATCTCATCACCAATTATGACCGTCCCAGCGAAGAGTGGGAACTGAAAACGCTGGATGATGTCGTGTATGAGAAGGAAGGCATGTCCAATTGGAGGGAGTACAGAGATAAACACGGATTCAATTGGAAGGATGTGCGATTTCAGCAGAAGAAGGAGATTGCGTTTCGGGAGAAGCACCGAGTCGTGAGCTTGAACACCCTACAGAAGCCCTCGGCCGTTGTCACTGATACTATCGCGAAATCAAAATTGAAGAGAAACCAAGTGTTTACCGTTTGGCGAGAGGGGGCCAGTCCTGTTCATGTCTATAACGGGCGGACCCTCGCGTTCTTTGGGGCAAAGTTTCGCGAGATTGACGGGATGAGCGTGCCCTGCGAAATCCTCACGAACGTTTGGAATGACATCAGCTACCTGGGCCTTGGGAAGGAAGGGGGCGTACCGTTTCCCAACGGGAAGAAGCCGTTACGGTTGATTCGGCGGCTGCTGGAGCTTTACACCGAGCCCGAATCCATCACGCTCGACTTCTTCGCGGGTTCCGGTACGACCGGGCACGCCGTCATGGAACAAAACCTTGCCGATGGTGGAAATCGCCGCTTCATCTTAGTTCAACTGCCAGAGCCTCTCGACCCGTCCAACCGGGATCAACGTATTTCGGCAGAGTACTGTGATTCCCTGGGAAAACCGCGATCCATCGCGGAGTTAACGAAAGAACGCCTGCGGCTGGCGTCGGCAGAAATTTTGGAAATCCGACAGGAGTACGACGGTGACCTTGGCTTTCGTGTGTTCAGACTTGACGAATCCAACATTCGCGCGTGGGAACCGCGTGTCGACGACTTGGAGCAAGCGTTGTTGGAGCATGTGGAACACGTTTTACCGGATAGGAACGAAGACGACATCCTGGTCGAACTGATGGTAAAGCTGGGGCTAGATCTCAGCGTTCCTATCGACACGCGCATGATAAATGGCAGGAGGGTGTATCGGGCGGGGGAAGGAGCCTTGTTCGCTTGCCTTGACGAACACATTTCCCGGCAAGATGTGCCGTCGTTGGCGTTAGCCATCGTCGAGTGGTATCAGGCCCGGCATCCTGAGGGTGCATCGACTTGCGTTTTTCGGGATAGCGCGTTTGGTGACGATGTGGCGAAGGCGAACTTATCGGAGACTCTGAAGCGCTATGGGCTGAAAAACGTCCGCAGCTTGTGAGGCGGGGGACAGACAAATGGAACTTCACTTTGAATCGGACCTAGATTATCAAATTCAGGCGATTGAGGCCGTGTGTGACCTGTTTCGCGGTCAGGAACTCTTTCGCACGGAGTTCACGATTTTGGGCGGCATCCCCTCGGGCCAGACTTCCCCGCTTTCTCTAGAGGGCGACCTGGGGGTCGGGAACCAACTCCAGCTCTCGGACGACGAAATTCTCAAGAATCTGAGCGACGTTCAACGGCGCCATGGATTGCCTCTGTCCCCGACTTTGCAATCGCGCGAATTTACCGTGGAAATGGAAACGGGTACCGGCAAGACGTACGTGTATCTTCGCACCATCTTTGAACTTCACAAGCGCTATGGGTTTACCAAGTTCATCATTGTCGTGCCTTCGATTGCCATCAGGGAAGGGGTATACAAGACCCTTCGGATTACCGAAGCGCATTTGCGCGGGCTGTATGGGAACGCGCCCTTCGAGTACTTTCTCTATGACTCAGCGAAGCTCGGACGGGTGCGCAGCTTTGCGACGAGTCTGCACATCGAGATCATGATTGTGACGGTAGGGGCCATCAACAAAAAAGAAGTGAACAACCTGTACAAGGACACGGAGAAGACGGGCGGCGAGACCCCCATCGACCTCATCAAACAAACGCATCCCATCCTCATTGTCGATGAGCCACAAAGCGTGGATGGGGGGCTTTCCGGCCGGGGGAGAGAGGCTTTACGCGCGATGGGTCCGCTGTGTACGCTGCGTTATTCGGCCACGCACGTAGATAAGCACCATATGGTGTACCGACTCGACGCCGTCGATGCGTACGAGAGAAGACTCGTGAAGCAGATTGAAGTGGCTTCCGCCACGGTGGAAGGTGCACACAACCAGCCGTTTGTGCGGTTCATCGAAGCAACCGCGAAACGGGGCGCCATCACGGCCAGGGTTGTGCTGGATGTCGATACGGGCACAGGCGTACAGCGTGAGCAGGTGGAGGTTCGGGATGGGGATGTCCTCGAGCGGATCGCGAAAAGGGCTATCTACAGAGATTGCAGAATTGGCGAGATTCGCATTGACAAGGGCCATGAATTCATGGAACTGCGCGTCGCTGGTGCCGAATATCGGCTAAGGCCAGGAGAGGCATGGGCGGACGTGGATGCTGCAGCGACGCATCGGCAGATGATTCGCCGAACCATTCAGGAACACCTGAGTAAGGCAAAGCGGTTGGGGCCGCGGGGGATCAAGGTGCTTTCCCTCTTTTTCGTGGATTCGGTGGAAAAGTACCGCAAATACGACAGCGCAGGCAATCCCGTCAAGGGGGAATACGCGCTGATTTTTGAAGAGGAGTATCAGCGCTTATCGAATCATCCGGAATACGGCACAACGTTTGGCGAGATGAACGCCAGATTCGCTCCCGAACAAGTGCATGGTGGCTATTTCTCCATCGACAGGCGGGGACGATGGTCAGACACCGCAGAGAACAACCAGGTCAACCGCGACAATGCCGAGCGGGCGTATAGCCTGATCATGAAGGACAAGGAACAGCTTTTGAGCCTGGAAACGCCCCTGCAGTTCATCTTTTCGCATTCGGCCCTGCGAGAAGGCTGGGATAACCCGAACGTCTTCCAGATCTGCACGCTGCGGAACATTCAAGCGGAACGGGAGCGAAGACAAACCATCGGACGAGGGCTGCGGTTAGCGGTGAATCAGAATGGAGACAGGGTGCGAGATGACGAAGTCAATACGCTCACCGTCATAGCCACGGAAAGCTACGAAGAATTTGCCGAGAACCTGCAGAAGGAGATTGAATCTGACACGGGGATCCGGTTTGGGAAGCGGATGAATATTAGAAACGCTGACAAGCGAGTCGAAACCAAGACCCAGGGCGTCGGGATGGCCGATCCCGAATTTCAGGCCCTGTGGGAACAAATCGAGCATAAGACCCTATTCAACGTCCAGTTTGACAACGAGAAGTTGATTCGGGACAGCACTCACCAACTGCGGCGCATCCCCCCTCTTACGGTGAGCCGTCTGCGCTGGAAAACGGCCGGAATTCTCATCGGAAAGTCCGGGATAGACGCTGTGGAGACTCGCGATGATTCCACGGCAATCCTTGATGACACCAACGAATTTCTGCCGGATGTACTCACGGATTTACAGGAAAGGACCAATCTCACCCGGCGCACGGTGTTCCGCATCCTCTCCGGAAGTCACCGGCTGCACGATTGCCGGCGCAACCCTCAGCAGTTTATTGAAATGGCTGCGCAAGTGATGAATCGCTGCAAGAGGCTGGCCCTCGCCCAAGGGATCAAATACGAGCGTGTGGGAGATGACCCATACTATGTTCAGGAACTCGTTGGGGAGGAGGAACTTGCCGGGCCGCTTAAGAAGATGCTCATGAACGGTGAGAGGTCGGCCTCACATCGCGCTCTGTGCGATTCGGACCCTAAATTTGAGGTCGCAAGGTGGGGGGAGAACCATTCGGTCGTAAAGATCTACGAACTACCTGAATGGTTTTGCGTATCGACGCCCATCGGAAACTACAGCCCAGACTGGGCCATCTCGATGGAAGGCGACGACAGCGAGAGACTTTATCTGCTCACGAAGAGCGGCGTTTGACGCAATCTCGGGGGGGATCTACAAATCCGGAGCACACCTTGTGCTCGTTGGTCGGCGAAGTCCTCGCCTCCACAGAGGCGAGGACGATGTGATTGCGACGAGATGAGCGCAGGAACCTTTTCATGAGGGGGAGGCTTCTTCTACGTCGTCAACAGTGCCAGTGCTTCAGCGAATTCTTGAGGACGATACCCCACGATGACGCGATCCCCGATTTTCGTAACCGGCACCGTCATGACGTCGGTAAGTTGCCTCATCTCGCGGCGGTATGTCCGATTCGTGAAGATGTTGCGCTCTTCAAAAGGAATTCCGTTTGTGGTCAGAAAGCGTTTGGCTAGGACGCACGTAGGGCAGATTGGCACGCTGTACATGATGACAGTCATCTTTCGGTTGCGCCTCCCTTTCCACCACATTATACCCCATACGGTATACGGCGAAAAGAAGCCTCAAGCAAGGACTGTCCCTGCACTCACGGGCCTATGACCAGGTCCATCCCGTCGTAAGCTACGGAAAATCCATCGTCCCTTACGAGTTCTTCTAGCGCCTCATGCGACAGGCCCGCGTTATGAGAAAAGTGCGTCAGAAAAAACTGAGTATCCACGCTGGAGATGCCTTGCTCCTGCATTCTCTGCTTTACTAATCGGTTCGCGAAGATTCCCATGTGTCCGCGCAGTGAGTTCAAAGGTAGTGCCATTGTCCAATTGGCGGATTTCCTGCTGCCTTCACCATGATGGACTCATTTCCGTATAGCCAAAGCCGTTGCGGATGCCGCCAAGCATAAGGTGCCTGATAAAAGAGAAACTCCCGCTCTCGTTCGTATATTCTTTCCACCGAACTTGCGAGCGTTAACACAAAATTCGCAATTGCAGAAGACACCGGGCCAGCCTTCCGACGGGGCCGTACCGAAAACGTGTATCTTCATCGAATTCTTCCTTTTGGAACCCGTGTGGCACGGTTTTGGGAGTGCCCTTGAGTCCCGTGATTTGGGTCGCGTTTCTCACGATGACAACCGCTTTCATGGACGTCGGTCCTTCGCTTTGAGCCGCGGTCGTGAATCCAAAGTGTTCTACCAAAGAAGTTGCGAAGGAAGAGTAGGATAGTTCAGAGCGATGGTATCGCCTAACGGGCGGATGATCAAGAAAATATCCTTCAATATATACTTATAAGGCGGATTGTTTTATCATGGTTTTGACTAGTACCCTACTAAGGAGATGGACTCATGAGAATAGTATATATTGACGTGGATTCACTTCGCCCGGATCATATGGGATGTTACGGATACATGCGCAACACGACTCCGAACATTGATTCCATCGCAAAAAAGGGTGCTCGTTTTGAACGAGCGTACTGTGAGGCTTCTCCTTGTGTCCCCAGCCGTGCCAGTTTTGCATCGGGCAGATTCGCCATCAACCACGGCGCACTGACGCATTTCGGCCCCGGCGGGGAGTTCTGGCATCCTGGTGAAGAGAAACACAATCGCAGATATGCGTTCTTCACACGGCACCTGCGGGAGGCCGGTTACAAGACCGTCACGGTGTCCAGCTTTGGGGACAGGCACGAGGCCTTTTGGTTCTTCGCGGGTTGGAACGAGATTTACACGCATACCCTGAAGACGGGCAATGAAGACGCGAACGAAGTGAACGAAGCGGTTCTTCCTTGGATCATGGAACATGGAGCCGAAGACAACTATCTTCTTCACGTGCAGTACTGGGATCCGCACGGCTTTTACACTTGCCCTGACGAGTACGCGGACCAATTCAAAGACAAGCCCGCACCGGCCTTTCCGGACAACGATACCATCCAAAAGCAGCGCGACGAATATCATCCGAGGTCTGCGGGCATGTTTCACTGGGCAATCAGCCCGAACATCCCGAAGAAGATGCCTTTGGAGATCCAAGACAGAAGCGATGTCGACAAGCTCTACAATGGGTACGACGGCGGAATCTCTTTCATGGACTACCACGTGGGACAAATCCTCGAAGCCTACCGCAAGCTCGGGATTGAGGACGAAGTGGCCTTCATCATCAGCGCGGACCACGGAGAATCCTTCGGTGAACAGAACCTCTACATGGAACACGGGATGGCGAGCGAGACGGTGAACCACATTCCGCTCATCGTCCGTTGGCCGGGCCTGACAAAGCCAGGACAGGTATTCGACGAATTCGTATACAACGTCGACGTGGTAGCAACGTTGACGGACTTGGTGGGACTCAGTATCCCAGGCGGCTGGGATGGAATGTCATTCCGCTCGGTCTTCAAGGAAAACGAGCAGAACGCGGACTGGGGCAGGGATTACTTGGTCCTCGAGCACGGACTCTATGCCGCGCAGCGGGCTGTGGTGGACGACAAGTGGTTCTTCATTCGAACCTATCATCCTGGCATGTACGTGTTCCCTTCCGTAGTGCTCTACGACACGGAGACAGATCCGCACCACACCACCAACGTGGCCGAGTCGCATCCCGATGTTGTGGCGCTGATGGATCATCGCATTGCGGAGTTTGTACAACAGAGTCGTGACAAGCACGGGCACATCCCGGATCCGATGGAGAAAATTCTTGAGACCGGGCCGTTCCGGTACATCGATCCCGAGCATTGGGCAATTCGGTTGCGGGACGCGGGTCTTGTTCAGGAAGCGGATGAGCTTGTCCATCGGTGGGATGGAAGGCTTTAAGAAGATACCCCGAAGCGAGTCCCATGGATCCCCAATGAATGCGCAAAGAGTCCCCAAAAAGGGGGCTCTTTGCATCTGGTCCGGTTGAGGACCGTTTGAAGACCGCTTGAAGATAACTGCCGTTTCGGACACGCGGGAAACGCGCTTGGGTGCGCGAAGGGCTCGGGATTGATATGATGAGCATAAGGATGGTCGTAAGTAGCGAACCATGTGGAAGAAACGGAGGTGCTAGCGATGGCTGAAATTCATGCAATCGTGAACGTCATTCTATTCGAGGATGGCAAGGTTGAGGTAATCTGCGACACGGCCCTTGACGATAAAGTTTGCCTGCAAATTCTGCAGCATGCGACCGCCATCACGGCGGAACAGGTTGAGTCTCAACCTCAACCGCAGCCGAAGCCCAAATCGGAATCGTCTTCAAGAGACGGCGTCATTGACTTCACGAGACGCAAACGCTGATTCGTTCCCCACACTCAAAGCCCACGACGCGGACGTTTTCGTCCCTCCTGCGCAGGGCTTTTTTTGATGTGCTTACAAGAAGGACGCTCCGAGACCCGAATCCAAATACGCCTTTCAATGGCTTTTTCTGTGGACGGGGCTCAAAATCACTGACTGCCACCGACGTGCCATGGTCCTGGTGTAGTCCATGAGAATCAACATTGGCTCAATTTGACTTCCTCCGACTAAGTCATATTTCTGGCGTTTGCACTACTCGCAAAATGGCCAGACCTACTCATGGAGAAGAAGCTAAACTCCAGTAATCTAATTACCGAGGACAGACGAGTACTCTAAATCCCACAAGGTTTCTCCGGCGCAGACGGTGAGATGATTCTTGCTCAACCAGCACCAATTCGGCGTCGATTCATAAGAGGGGGTTTCTATCATGAGTTACCTGGATTCGGTAGGAGCAGAAATGAAGAAAGGCTGGTGGCGGGCCGCCGTCATCGTCGTTTTCACGGTCGCGAGACTCTTTTACGGCTGGGATTGGTTTAAGGCCGGCTGGGACAAGCTAACGCAAGAACACTGGTTAACCGATGGCAAGTTCAATAGCGGCGGACTCATTCAGGGCATGGTCGCGGCAATTCAGCACTCGCACGGCATGGACCCGCTCCACATCGACAATTTGCTGGTCTGGTTTGCAAATCATATCTTCCTGCACATGGGTGGATTGGTCGACTTCATGGTCGTCGCGCTAGAAATGCTGATTGGTCTCTTCGTGCTCTTCGGTTTCGCCTTCATTTGGACCATGGTCGCGGCCGTATTCTTGAACCTCCAGTACGCAGCTGCCGGTGCAGCCAACAATTACGGCTACTTGGTGACCGACATCGTCTGGATCAAGTTCCCGACGTATGCTAGCCTCATCGGGATTGATGGATACCTGAGATACAGAAGGAGCCAAAGACACTCGGCTCCTGCGGCAACGGTATCCGGCGCACACAAAGCAGCGGTCTAATCAATATCAGAACATCAAACGAAGTGTATTCAAATGAGGCCACAGGGTCTGCGACGGCGCGGACTCTGTGGCCCTTATCGTCTTGGCCCTTTATAGTCTCTTGGCTTGTTACGCTTGGGCAACGTCATGGCAGCCGCGTACCGCGACCTCCGATTATTCTGTTGAACTCAGAACCATCACTTTTCAAAGCCGAAGCGGGATCTGACCGGATAAACCAGTTGCCCGTTTACCCGCGTTGATTCGAATAGGCAGAGATCTCGGACGGGGATCTGTTTCGAACCATTGAGGCTGAACTCGCCAACAATAGGAGAGGACTTCATGTCCAGCTTTCTGGCCAACGTTACGTGTGGTCTGAAGGGGCGCGCATCCGGAACGAATCCCGTCCTGTCGCGCAGCGCCTGCGAGAGCTCCAGGCAGAGAGATTGAAGTTCCCGATATCCGGCGTCTTCCGTGAATCCTACCCACAGAACTCGACTACCGCCAAATAAGCCGACGTGGTCTAAGGTTAACTGAAACGGGGATTGCATATCAGCGACTGCCTTTGCCGGGGAAGAAAAATCATCCATACGCTGTTCGGGAACTTCGCCAAGAAACACAACGGTCACGTGCATAAGGCTGGGCGCTGACCAGTTTGCGGCGCTAACGCCACGTCGCTGCAATTCGCGCGTAAGACTGGCCATCCACTCTTTTACATCCTCAGAAATTTCGATTCCGTAAAAAAGCCGCATGGGATTTTACCTCCTGTCCTGCCCAGAGCCTAGCACGTTGTTTGAGTGGGGACAACTTTCACGAATTCGACGACTAATGTAGTCTAGACTTTCCATATACAGTGGATGCTTTGGACTATAGTAGCTATAATAGACTACCGTATGGTTATCATTTGAGACTGAACAACAGGGTTCTTGGGCAATTGTCCCAAGTGCACCCAATCGGTGGTGCCACTTTCTCTTATAAACTATCCTAGACAAGGAAGGTTTCGAAATGAATAGCATAGAGAACAAAACGGACGTGATCTTGATTGGCGCGGGCGTCATGAGTGCGACTTTGGGTTCGCTTTTGAAAGAGCTAGCACCACAATGGAAGATTAAAGTGTTTGAGAGACTCGAACGTGCGGGAGAAGAGAGTTCCAACGAATGGAACAATGCGGGTACCGGCCATTCCGCGCTCTGTGAATTAAACTACACGACGGAGAAGTCTGACGGGACCGTCGATATTAGCAAGGCCGTGAAAGTTAACGAACAGTTCCAGATCTCTAGGCAGTTTTGGTCGTACCTCGTAAACCGCAACTTGATTCAAAATCCGCAGGATTTCATCAGGCCTATCCCCCACATGAGTTTAGTTCAAGGAGAGACAGACGTTGCGTTTTTGAGGAAACGGTTCGAGGCGTTGTCCGAGAACCCGTTGTTCCAAGGGATGGAGTTTTCGGATGACCCCGAGACGTTGAGGAAATGGATCCCGCTAATCATGGAAGGCCGTAGATCCAGTGAACCGATAGCGGCTACCAAGACCGAATTTGGGACCGACGTCAACTTCGGCAATCTCACGCGCATGCTGTTTGAGCACTTAAAGAAGCAAAATGTCGAGGTAAACTACAGGCGCAGCGTCGAGGATATTAAACGGACGAGCGACGGCTTGTGGCAACTGAAAGTCCGTCGCACCGATACGGATGAAGTGGAATATCATAGCGCCCGATTCGTGTTTATCGGCGGTGGCGGTGGGAGTCTGCCGTTGTTGCAAAAGACCGGGATCCCCGAATCCAAACATATTGGAGGTTTCCCGGTGAGTGGGTTGTTCATGGTGTGTAACAACCCCGACATCGTGGAGCAACATCACGCTAAAGTATACGGGAAGGCCAAAGTTGGAGCGCCCCCCATGTCGGTTCCCCATCTCGACACGAGATTTATCGATGGTAAGAAATCCCTGCTGTTTGGTCCATTTGCCGGTTTCTCTCCGAAATTCCTCAAAACGGGTTCGTATCTCGACTTGATCACTTCCGTAAAGCCGGATAACGTCATCACGATGTTGGCGGCGGGCGTGAAAGAGATGTCGCTGACCAAGTACCTCGTGCAGCAAGTAGCCTTGTCCAATGAGCAGCGCATCGAGGAATTACGCGAATTCATTCCAACGGCCAAGAGCGAAGATTGGGACGTGGTGGTGGCTGGCCAACGCGTGCAGGTCATTAAGGACACCGAGTCTGGGGGGCGAGGAACCCTTCAATTCGGTACGGAAGTCGTCAGTGCCGCCGATGGGTCCGTTGCGGCCCTGCTTGGTGCCTCTCCGGGAGCTTCAACGGCGGTTCATGTTATGCTCGAAGTCTTGCAACGCTGCTTTCCAGAGCAAATGGACCATTGGGAACCCAAGATTCGAGAAATGATTCCGTCGTACGGGGTCTCACTGGTGCAGCATCCTGATCTTTTCGAGCAGGTTTACGCTTCGACAGCCGAAACGTTGGGCCTAACCGAGGAAAGAGACTTGGCTTACAGCTATAGCTAAACCGAACGCGATGTGGACGGCGGACAGGCGTCTTTGCGGCACCACAAACTCCGGACCTCGCCTTAACAAGTCACAATCAGGGCCATCCTCGACTGGGATGGCCCTGATTTACGTCTCGTGCCTTCATACCGTCACTGTTGGTGAAAGACCGACAAGTTGCTCTATAGTTGCTCTATACTGGTTGGCACCGCGGATGGATTGGTTGTCGCGGCGCACATACCAACCGGAAAGGAAGGCATGTTCCATGATTGTGGTGATTAGCGGATCGTCGAGAGGGCTCGGTGCGGCCCTTGCCCAGATATGTCTCGAAGCCGGAGACACGGTCATTGCGTGCGCAAGGCATCCCGAGACATCCGAGGTGCTTGGGAGCCTGGTCCATGCCTATTCGAGTCGATTGAACCTGTTCGCGATGGACGTGGCAAACGAAGAGAGCGTCATTTCGTGCGCGACGGAGGTGGCGAAACGGTTCCCAGCGGTGGACGTCGTCATCAACAACGCGGCCGTTCTCTTGGACGGGGAATCCCGCATCGCGCAGGTGAAGATTGCAGACATTGAGAGATCCGTGAACATCAACACGCTCGGGCCCATTCGGGTCGTGCGGCACTTCCTTCCGCTGCTCCTTAAGGGAGACGGCCGTTTCGTGTTGAACATCTCGTCCGAGGCCGGAAGTATTTCCACCACTGGTGGCGGCTGGTACGGATATAACATCTCGAAGGCGGCCTTGAACATGTTTACGCAGATCCTCGGCAACGACCTCCGCCAACAAGGTGTCACAGCCCTTGCCGTTCACCCGGGGCGCATGCGCACCGAGATGGGACGCCCGGATTTTCCCGACCATCCGCTGGATGCCGCACGAGACCTGCGCCGCTTGCTGGACATCGAGGCGGCGAGCCTGCCTCCGGTTCGCTTCACAGACAGGTACGGAAACGCCATGCCGTTGTAGGATTCGAGCCATAGGCGTGTTCTTCGCAGGTTGGAGTGCGTCACTTCTGACGAAGATTACTTTAACGCGGCGATGGACAAACCAATCAACAATGCAAACGCCAAGATTTCCGAACGTTCGTAGCCAATGAAGTGCATCAGTGCAAGGAAGAATATGGATGATGCCACACTCCCGATGAGTACCTTGAACAGGATGCTCCGCTGATGCTTTTGCATCGAAATTCCTCCAACTTCTCGACCTAGGAGGAATTCTTTGCATTGTAAGTGCGATACATCCGTCAGTCTGCGTTTCGCGGGAATGCGCCCTGTACTTGAGCATAAGTGGGCGGCGGGTCAAGAAGGACTTACCCCTGTTGAAACATAAATGTACAGTATTCGCTCCGAACGTTGCTGCATTGGCGGGCAACGATGAAGGGCACAACGAATGCCCCCGATTTTGATGAACTCAATTATGGGAGGGAACCGACGTGGAATATGTACGGCTTGGTGACTCGGGTCTGAAAGTTTCGCGAATTAGCTTAGGGTGTTGGATTTTTGGCAGTGCTAATCCGCAATACGGTAAGCCGGGGAAAGTGTCTCCCGAAGATTCCATCCGAATCATTGATAGGGCACTGGGGCTGGGAATTAACTTCATTGACAATGCGAATCGTTACACGGGTGGAGAAGCCGAGGAAATCCTCGGCAGGGCAATCAAAGGACGGCGTTCCGAGGTGGTGGTCGCCACCAAAGTTAGGGGTCGCATGGGTCCCGGCCCAAACGATGAAGGGCTGTCGCGGGCACACATCATGCGCGAGGTGGAAAACAGTCTAAGAAGATTGGGCACGGACTACATCGATCTGTATCAGGCTCATTCCGTTGACTGGGATACGCCGCTGGAGGAAACGTTGCGAGCGTTTGATGATTTAGTTACGCAAGGCAAGGTGAGATACATCGGATGCTCAAACTTCCCGGCATGGGTTCTTACAAAATCGCTGTGGATCAGCGACGTGAACAAGCTGGCGAAGTTTGTGTCACTTCAACCCATTTACAGCCTGGTTTCGCGGGAGGTCGAAAAGGAACTCCAGCCGCTTTGCGTGGATCAAGGGATCGGAATGATTCTGTACAGCCCGCTCGGCGGTGGGGTTCTGACTGGGAAGTACGAAAGCGGAACACCGCAAGGGAGTAGAGGAGCGGACGAACCGGACCTGTTGGAGCGGCGCTTGCATCCTTTTGAGCGAGGTCTTGGGGTATTGAAAGAGATAGCGAACAACCTTGGCAAGACACCTGCGCAAGTCGCTTTGAACTGGGTGATTCACCGTCCTGCGGTCTCTTCCGCCATCATCGGGGCAAGTCGGGTTGAGCAACTGGAAGAGAACGCTGGCGCGGTGGGATGGCGTTTGTCGCCAGACGACGAGAAGAGACTGGATGATGCATTCCGGATCCCGGGCTGATTCGGACGCGGCCTAGGTCATGGTAATTCCGAGCCGCCTCCCCTGTCACGATTGGGTGTATCCACTGGGTATGTCAACGGTAGACTTGTACGTGGTACACTCAATCGTAGGGGTAGGTATTTCCGTTCGCTAAGACGTATTTCACAAACATTGAGACTACATAGAAACGTCTGCCGAGCAACGGGATACGACAGTGCAAGTCGAGAAAGGTTGGTACTATGACTTCGACAGCTTCGGGCTCCATAACAACTGTTCTAAATGCAGCCATCTCGAGTATCGGTGAACTCATGGACATCACCGTTGGAAACCCGAGCCTGGTGTCGGCCCCGGTTGTGCAATCGGACTTTGGAGTCCTCGTTGGCATTACGGGGGACTTGAAAGGTCGTTTGATCCTTTTTGGAGAACGTCGGATATTCCACCAAGCAGGTCTTTCCATGTATGGGATGGAATTGCCCGACGATATGCTGGAGTCCTTTGTAGGCGAGTTCGGTAATTCCGCGGCTGGCCGAACTGCTACCATATTATCTGAACAGGGTGTCGACGTCGACATTACCCCTCCAACTACCATGCAGGGTTCCGTCAAGCTGGGGGGATTTAAGACCGCGATTCAGGTTCCCTTTGAGAGTGCAAAGGGCGCAAAGGGGACGCTGACGCTGGCGATGGAGAACTGACGATTACTGGTCTTTGAGAAATACGAGGAGGATTCCTTATGGCGCTGCTAACATGCAACTTCTTTTCTGAATCGCTGGGGCTCAGCACGTCTATGATGGTGATTTTGCCTCAGCAAACCTCCACGCAAATCGGGCTCGGCAATGTCTCGCGGGACGGGAATCATCCGACGCTTTACTTGCTTCATGGCCTATCCGACGACGACACCATTTGGGTACGAAGAACATCCATTGAGAGATACGTTGCGTCTATGGGCTTGGCCGTTGTCATGCCGCAGGTTCACCGCAGTTTTTACGCGGATATGGAACTGGGTGGAAATTATTGGACATTCATCAGCGAAGAACTCCCGGCTCTAGCCCGTTCGTTCTTCCCGTTGTCCGCCCGCCGTGAAGACAACTTCGTGGCTGGTCTGTCCATGGGGGGGTACGGTGCGTTCAAGCTTGCTCTCCGCAATCCGGACCAATATGCCGCGGCGGCCAGCCTTTCCGGTGCGCTGAACATCGCGAAGGCGGATTCTCCCATCCCAGATCATCGCCTTATCTTTGGCGATAGGGATATTGCGCGCACGCCTGACGATCTCCTTTATCTGCTTCAACAAGTGAACTCCTCTGCGGGTCCGAAGCCAAAGCTATTTCAATGTTGCGGAACGGAAGACTTCCTCTACGAAGACAACCAGGTGTTCAGACGCGCGTGCGAAGAAACCAATCTCGATTTCACGTATCAAGAAGAACCTGGCGAGCACGAGTGGGGATATTGGGACAAGAAGATTCAGGACGTTTTAGCTTGGTTGCCGCTTGCCTGAGGTTTTGCGGGGAAGAGCCAACGAAGATACCAACTAAGATGGATGGCCCCGAAAGTGCATCTCTTCAGCACCTCAAAGGTGCGAGGATGACGGCCTGTATCCAAGGTCGTCATCCTCGTGACCACGGTTTGTACTTATGCTGTAACTGACGCGTGTTGACGTTTTTCCTCTTTATCCCTCAGGTCAAATTCGATTTCCTCAAGGCTGCGCCCCTTCGTTTCCGACACGAACTTGCGAACGAAGAAGATGGCCAGGATGCCCATGGCACCGTAGATGATGAACAGCGTGCTGATGCCTATTTGATGGAGTAGAATCGGGAACGTCAACGACACGACGAAGTTGGCGAACCAGTTGGCTACGCTGCTGATGCCCATGCCTATGCCGCGAATGCCGAGCGGGAAGATCTCCGAGAGCATTACCCAAACGACCGGTCCCCAGCTGAGAGAGAAGAAAGCGATGTACGCAGCCATGCAAACCACCGTCGTCAGAGCGGCTCCATGTGTGGATCCGTAGAATCCGTTCACGAACCCTAGCAAGAGCAGTGACGCCGCCATTCCTACGTTACCGATGAGCAGGAGGGGCTTACGTCCCACCTTATCAATCAGAAAGATGGCCACTACCGTGATGACTACGTTGACGACGCCAATGCCTACGGTTCCCAAAATGGCCGCAGAATTGCCAAGGCCTACGTTGGTAAATGTCGTCGGGGCGTAGTAGATAATGGTGTTGCAACCGATGACCTGTTGGAATACGGCTAATCCGATTCCTGCCCATAGCGCGGGTCGAACCCAGCGCTCGGACACCTGCCGGAATCCGCCGTTCTCGGCGGCATTCGCTCGTTTGATCTCGCGAATTTCGTCTTCGACGCCGATTCCTTTACGCATGTGGTCTAGGACGGCTCTCGCTTCGTTTTCCATACCTTTTTTCAGCAGCCAACGAGGGCTTTCCGGCAACACGGTCATGCCAATCAGAAGCACGATTCCAGGAATGAATGCGAGTCCCAACATAGAGCGCCAGTCGCCGGTGGGAGAAAACACGTAGTTGATGATGTAGGCCAGCAGAATGCCAATCACAATCATAAGCTGGTTCAAGCTCGATAGCGCGCCACGGGTGGACGCGGGTGCCATTTCCGACAGGTAGGTCGGAACCATGGCCGACGCGCCGCCAACCGCGAGCCCGAGGATGAGGCGGAAGAAGATCAGCATGTTGGTGCTTACGGAAAATGCCGAGCCTAGTGCTCCAATGCAGAAGACGGCGGCCGAAAAAATGACCACTTTTTTGCGCCCTAGCTTGTCCGATAACGGGCCGCTGATGGCTGCCCCAATCATCGCGCCAACCAAGATGGCGCTCACCACCAGGCCCTGCGTCATATACGTGAGATGCAAGTCCTTTTTAATGAATAAGATTGCTCCGGAAACGACGCCCGTGTCGTAACCAAACAGGAGTCCACCCAGCGCTCCAAAAAAGTAAATCATAGGGTTATTGATTCTTAGGTTCATGTCTGATAGCCTCCTGCTCCCGTTCTCATCCATGAATAGGGCCGTCTCACAGCTGTTCGGCTTCATGAATACCAATGAAGCCCAATCATAGCGGTTTCATGTCGCTCGA